>NZ_JBITJK010000037.1:0-105426 GCF_044459945.1 Streptomyces sp. NPDC050164 | reverse complement strand
TCGCAATCCACACCGAAACCAGGGGCCCTCACCCCGTTCAAGGACCACTCAAGGCGTGTCGCCCGTCACCAACGTCCCGGGACAGCACACCTAGGACCTCACCGCGACCCAGCGGACGATCAACCGGGCCCTGTCAGCGGCACGAGCACCGGTCGAACGAAGCGTCGCGAGACTGAAGTCCTGGCGCGTCTTCCGCAGAGCCCGCTGCAGCCCTAACCGCATGACGGTCATGGCCGCTGCCGTCCTCACCCTGGAGCGTCAACGCTGAAAACGCTCACTGCCCATGATCGACCCCACCAACGTGCACAACTACGCCCACACCCTCGCCCTGCAGAGCCAGGCCCACCTCCAGCAGGGCGACATCGCCGAGGCCAGCACCATCGTCGGCGACATAGCCCGCATCTCCGGCGTCAACCGCTCCCCGCGCATCACCCAGCGCATCGCCGACCTCCGCACCGCCCTCACCCCCTGGCAGCGCAGCCGGGCCGTCCGCACACTCGACGACCTCCTGGCCCACTACCGGCTGACCGGCAGCTCCAGAACGAACAAGTCGTAGGCCGAGTAGTAGTCCCCTTCATCCCCGGGAATCCGGCCCACCCGCCGCCACCCCCACGACTCATACACCGGCTGCGCCGCAGCATCCGGGCCCGTCGCCAGCGTCGCCCGCTCCTCGCCCCGCGCGCCCAGCGCCGCGTCATGCAGCGCCCGGCCTACCCCCCTGCCCTGCCAGGCCCGCCGCACCTCGATCTCCGACAGCACCCACGTCCGCGACCCGGTCTCCTGCAAGAACTCCGCCGTGGGCTCCGGCTGCACCCCGCCCCACCAGTGCGTATCCCCGGCTGGAAGGGTGAAGCCGAAGACAAACCCGACCAGCTGGCCCTCGTCCCGTGCCGTCACCAGAGTGAAACCGGGTCGCGCGAACTGCTTCTCCGCCCGGCGGTGAAACGCGGCTGTCTTGTCCTCTCCTGGCTCCACCCCGTACGCATCCGCGTACGCGTCACACAACTCCTTCAGCAGCGCGGCTGCCTCTTCGCCGTCGTGGTGTGTCAGGGATACGACATCGATCGCCATGGCGGCCAGGCTAGAGCCCTCCCGTCGCAAGAAGACAGGCTCGGCCCGCGCCAGCTTCAAGGCGCGGTCAGACGGCTCGTGTTCCTCTGGAGCTGCCCGGTCACAAGCGAGATCAACAAAATCCGGCCACTGTGTGTGCTCAGTGCCCCATGCAACCGCCGTGGACATATCATCCCCGTACAAGTCGCAATTAACGGCAGGCTGTTCGAGCACGGAGCCGAACTGCGGCAGACATACATGGGGGAGCTGACATGACGACACCGGCCGATCTTCTGCTCACAGCCGCCGCCGCCATGGGGGGAGCCATGGGCACCGAATTCTGGAAACCTGCCCTTCAGAGCTTCGCCTCATTCCGGCGTCGCCGTCGCGGTGACGGAGCGGAGGGTGAGGCAGAGACGCTCGCTCGTCTCGACTCGCTGGAACAGGTAGTGGCGGCTGCTGAGCCTGACCAGAGGCCGGTCATGATCAGTGCCGTGCAGCCACAGGTGCGCGAAATCCTGGCTTCCTGCGTCGACGACGAGCCGGACGCGCTCCAGGAGCTCATCGATGTTCTGAAGGCGCGAGGCGTGGAAGCTCCGGCCGTTCCCGCAGTGAACCAGGACGTCAAGAACAACTTCGTCCTCGGTAACCAGAACATCGCTGGCCGGGACAACAACTTCGGAGGCGCTCGCTGATGTCGTCGCCCACACCGCCTCCGACCGACCCCACAGTGAAACAGGACGTCAAGGGCAACTTCGTCCGCGGTGATCAGAACATCGCTGGTCGGGACAACAACATCACGAACTACCTGACCGGGCTGCGCCACCTCCGGCCTCGCCCGGTCAATCCGGACAAGCTGATGCCAGCGAACCGCTTCGTGAGTCCGGGCGACAACTTCGACAAGGCCTCACAGGCCGTCCGGCTGCACTTCGGGGGCATGGCCAACGTCCACATCGTGGTCCTGCTCGCACCCGAAAAGCATGGCTGCCGGTCCGCCGGACTGCGGCTGCTCGCGGCCACGAACGTAGCCAGCGATCGTGTGTTTGAGCTGCTTCCTGACTGGGACGAACCTGACGTGGACTGCCTGCCCGAGGAGCGCGGAGCGGGATATCTCCTCAATTTGAGGAGCGTCACGCAGCCGCTTCCCGAGGCCTTCTACAGCGGCCTCGTGACCTACGCGTCCACCCTGCGCAAGGCAGGCAGCTGCATGGTCATCGTCACGACGAAGGCTGCCTGGTCCCAGGCTCGATCCAGTGGACCCCAGCCTGAGATCCTTGTGACCGAGATCGACCGCCCCAGCCCCACAATCGTCGTCAGGAAGTACCTGGAAAGCGACGGACAGACGCGGGATCGCTCCGGGTGGATCGACGACAAGGAGAGCGTGTTCCACGGCCTCCTGCCGCAGGATTGTGCACCCGGTGAGGCTGTTCGGCTTGCGTTGATCATCGCAAAGGCCAAGGGCATCAGGGATACAGACGCCCTCGATGAGTACCGGGGCTGGGAAAGCCACCTGAGTACTGACTGGTTCGGCGGGGGCAGCGAAGGGGTCGAGACCAGAGCCATCCGCATCGCGGGAGCCTTCCTGAATAAGGCACCCGCTGAGGTGGTGCTCAACAGCGCGGATCTCCTCCTTGACGCGCCGAAGATCAAATTTCCGAAGCTCGAAGGCGGGCTCCTCGCGATGCCGGACGCGCCAAAACGCCTCGAACCGGCAGAAATATCCTTCGATGCGGTCACAGGCACCGCATCTCTCGTCCATGAATCGCAGGGGCCGGCGATCCTTCGGTACGTGTGGACGAAGCACCGGCAACTGACCGAAGAAGTGCTGACGCAGTGGCTCCAGGACATCAGCCAGGGCCCGGCCAAGAACCACCTCGACGCAATTGCCGCAGCTTTGACGCAGCTCGCGGAGACTGTGGGGGTTACTCCGATCTTCGATCTGGCGAAGGGGTGGCTCAGCGACAGCAATAAGCGGCACCAGGGACTTGTCGGCGACCTCTTGTCCGAACTCGCAGTGCACCCTGCTCTCGGGAGTCAGGTAAGGGCCGAACTGGCCACCTGGGCAGACAGGAAGAAGTGGCCGGAACGCCAGTGCACTGTCGCCCGAGCCTGTTCGGGCCCCTTCGGAAAGGCCTACCCCAGCCAGGCTCTGACCCGGGCGCGCTACATCCTCAACTCCCCGGGCACCGATGAGGCGCGTAAGGAAGCTCTCAACGCTGTGCGCGCACTGGCTGTTGACGACGAGCTCGCGCCTCTCGTAACCGACACCGTCGTCACCTGGATCACGAACGCAGGGAAGTCGATCGGAACGGATCGGCAGGTTTTCTTCGACGTCTTCAGCGTTCCGCCGAGTGCGGACCAGCTGGAGAACGAACCACTCGCAGTGGCATTGACAAAGCCCGGAGAGGCCGGAGAAGCAATCCGGCAGCGCCTGTTCGAAGCCTGGCAGCACGTCATTCGGTACAGCGAGGACCCCGCCCAGGCTCAACAAGTTCTGCTGAGCTGGCGAGCGGGCGCGGAAGGTGACTGTCTGCCCGCTGGGCCGGTGGTCGATCTCATCATTGCGCTAGGCAGGACCATGGGGATTGGCGCCCCCTTCATCAAGGCTGTGGTCAAGGCCAAGGGGCCGCTGAAGGATGCTTTGATTGACGCACTCCTCACCGATTTCATCCAGGATGTTGAGGTAGAGCACGATCCCCTCGCCGAGCCGCGGGGGAGTGAATCCGGGGAGCCGCATCCTCGCAACCCGAGTGAGCCGGAGCACGGAACGCAGTGATTCGGATTCTCAACTGGCTGAAGGAGCGGCGAATCTCTGATCGCCGCTCCTTCTCCGCGTCTTTGGAAAGCGGAGACCGTGGGCTGCACTACGATGCGGTGATTCGTTATCAATGGTGGCTCAATCTCGATTCTTCGGCTCCCCGACCGCTTCTTCCTGACGCGATGGTGCGGAACCTCCTGAGAGAAGAATTGGGGGGCGTCGCCCGCAGCTACCGAATCTTGGACCGCTCCGCCGCACAAGACGCCATGAATGCCTTGCTTAGCCGAGAACTCTGGGATGGCGAAGGGCGAGTCCGGACTGAAGCACACGTCAGGCTCCGCATCCCCAAGCCGACGAGGCGGGTAGCGTTGCAGAGGGCTGAAGAAGAAACGGTTCTGCGTTCTTCCTACGCCAGAGAGTCGGTAAAACTTGATCTGCTGCTCGATCGGCTCACAGACCCGGCACTCGGGCCTGTCTGGTGGGTCAACCGGTATGCCGATCTTCAGTTCGCCGCAGGAGACCCCAAGGCAAAGGTCGAGTCGATTCTTGGTGCTTTCGCTGAGCTGCAGAAATCACTCCATGCCGCGAAGCTCGATCAGACCACGGATGAAAAGATCCTTGTGCGCCGGAAGATCGAGGAAGTATTCAACATCATCGAAGATGAGGAGTCTCTGTCGCTCGTGCTCCAAGTCATGAACCGCACCCTCGACCACCTTGGTGTGCGTAGGGCAGGAACTGGCGAGGCAGCCGTCAACGGCAAGGAGAGCACCCCGGCGCCTGGCCGGTGCATCGAGTCGGACTGAGGTCCTCTGGGGCGCCAGCGGCTCACGGGAGGGGCTTTCACAGGGTGGAGGAGGGGAGAAGCCCACCCTCGGCTGCAAGCCAACCAGGACGGCCGCCGAGGCCCATGCTGGCTTGCCTCGAATGAGATCACGCTAAGTAATCGAGATCAAGACAGAGGGCCCGTACCGATGCATGGTGCGGGTCCTCGTCGGCTGAGGTCTCTGGGTGGGTGGGGGTGCTTCTCCGTGGACAACGGACAGGATGAACGACCTACATAGGGCAGCGCCGTTGAAGGCGATCGTCGCCGCCGTCAGGAGCCACGCCGTCTGGCGCAACAGCGGGAAGGGGATCCTGATCCAGGTGAGGAGCAGGTCCAAGGCCAGCAGGACGCAGATGCCCGCGTCGATGCCGATCGTTATATCGCTTGTCTGTTAAGGGTGTTGCTATCCCGTACTGATGGCTTCAGTAGAGGTCAGACGAGGTCTGGCCCTGTACTGGCATGCAACGAGCCTGTTGCATGCGAAGGTCCTATCACTGGTTCCGCTGTTGCTCAGGTGACTGTTCCAGTTGCAGTTCCCGCTTGCGCTGCTCTTCCTTGATCTTTTCCACGAGGCGCGCGAACCGCCGCAGTCGTTCCTTCTCGCCCTCCTCGGGAGTGAGGGAGGGATCGACGGACTCGTACTCGTCGAGGTGGAACTGGACCGCGGTGTAGTGCTTCTCGAGTTCGTCCGCGGTGGACTGCAGGTTGAAGCCGCGCTCACGGAACTTGAAGTAGCCCGACAGGCCGGCGGACACGCCGACTGTGGCGCTGAGGATGGTGGCTGCCAGGTTCAGCGGCGTGATGTTGTTGTCCATGGCGACCAAGGTTGAAGCGACGATCGACCCGGCGATGATGAGCGCCTGGAGTGCGTTGTTCACGCGCCGGTTGCGGGTTGCCCTGACCCGGTATGCGTCCATCAGTTCAAGCGTCGACTCCCGGTAGATCCGCAGTGCGGCCTCGGAGTCGAGAGGGAGCGCCGCTGCGGCGTTCTGCTTCTCCGCGAGCTTCTGGCGCAGTTCGGACGTGTGGTCGACCTTGGTCTTCCGGTTGGACATCAGCATGACGCCCGCGGCGACCCACAGGACTGCCACGATGATGAGACCTGCCCACCGAGTGAAGGTCGGCTTCTCTTCCCAGAGTCCGATGACGACCGTATAGCCCAGGAGGCCGGTCAGGATCATGGAGCCGAAGGCGATCAGATAGTACATCCGCCGCTGGAAGCGTGTGGCCTTCAGATTTTCCAGAGCATGGTCGTAGGCCCTGCTCTTTTCCCTGTACTCACTCTCCAGCGCGGTGATTTCGGCTTCGGTCAGTCGGGCCACAGCGTGTCTCCCCCGTGTACATGCGGACGTAGCCGCTACTCGCGCTGCGGGTGACTTCGGCTTGATCCGTGTCGAGCGCGGCAGTCACCCTAAGTACGTCAGGCGGCACCAGTACACCTCGCCATGAACACTTGGCCGAAAGTCGCCGAGGTGCGAGTCGATGGCTTCTCGGATCGACGCAGGGTGCGCAGTGACCACCAGTAGCATCGGCTGGTTCGTGCGGCCGGCGCGGGTGACGTGCTGGGTCGCGAAAAGAGTGTGACCGAGGAGGGGCGTATGGGGCTGTGGGACCGGTTCGCCGGCAAGTCGGATCTGGATGAGGAACCGTCGGGGCCGAGCCACGCAGAGAACCTACGGGTCGCAGTCGGCATTGGTACGGCACAGATGCGCTGCCACCAGGACACCTGGGCGTACTTTGTCGAGGAGTTCGAGAAGAGTGCCACCCACCGGGACTCACACGTCTTCCGGCCTGCTGCCGAGGAGGAGATCACCTGCGAGGCCGACGGCATGATCGTGGTCCGGATCTCCGGCAGCAGCCTCGCTGCACTGCTGGACCGCTGCTTTGACATCCAGTTCGGGGCTTGGAGATCCAGCTGGAACTACTCCACTCTGGACAAAGCTATTGCTGCGCGTGTGGGTGAGGCGATCACTCGTGCTCTCGCTCATGTGACGTCGGTTGCTGAGGCCGACGGAAACGAGCTCACGATCGTGCTCGACGATCGTCTCGTGGTCCAACCCGAGAGCTGAGGTGGGGGCGTCTTGAAGACCAGAAGTGTCCGGTGACTGCTTGCGCCCGTGACGCAGTGGCGTGTGCACCGGCTGATGGCGGCCCGGGGGCATTCGATCCCGTACGAGGTGGCCTGGACACTGGTGCGCCTGGGGCAGAAGCCCGAAGAACTGCCGTTCGCCCAGGCGGCGTGGCGACAGGCGGCCGCGCAGAGGGTATCGCGCTCGCCCGAGGGAATGCAGTGAGCTTTGCGTCTGAGTCATCGGTAGGTGCATAGCGTGCGCTCGCTGTTCGATCAGGAGCGCAGCCAGCAGACCCCCTCCCCATGAGGCCGCCGGTTTTCCCTTCCTCTGCGGCCGGGACGATGCGGGGCGCCCGCGGACAGGCGACGCCGTAGCCCTTCGTCTACGGCCGAGCGTGCCCCGTATCCTGACGGGGGCATGACGAAGCAGCCCATCCGGCCGGCTGCGAGGATCGCACGAGAGGTGGGCGGCCACAGTGATGATCGATTACAACGTCAGTGACCACTGGTCCGCCGACGATCCGGACTGGCTGAAGTCTCTTGTCTCATCGCTCGACCGCCGCCACGGTGTCAGCACCGTGGTACCGCTCACGGTGCTCGCAGAGGAAGTCATGCAGTGGGTGGAGCTTGCCAGCGGCGTCGACGCCTGGAAGAACTCCGCCAACCGAAAATCGCTACAGCTCGACCTCGACGAGTCCGTCGGCGCGCTTGGCACCTCGCTCCTTGCGCGCATCGCCGCACCACTCGAACGGTTTCGAACCGCCTTCTCGCAGCTCACCGGAAGCCCCGCGGCGATCTTGAAGCAGCCTCCGGGTACCCGCACCGACGTCTGCTGGACCAACGTCACCGGGACCGCGAAGGATCTCCTCGAAGCGCTCGAGGTAGACGAAGCCGTCCGCTCCAGCTGGGATGACCTCGTGGCCACCGCTCAGGACCGCACCCTGGAGGGCCGGGAGTACCGCCCCATCGCCGAACTGCTCTTCGACCAGCTGCGCAGGCGGGGCCTCAACGCTGACCGGATCTTCCGCGACCTGGTCTCGATCGTCGCATTCGGCCGCGACCCCCACGACATCCCCATCGGTCAGAAGAACGTGCCGCTGCCGGAGCGGATAGCAAGCGCCCGAACCCACATCGGCACTCCGGCCCAAGTCGAGCCGGTCGTGGTGTGGCTCGGCTACCAGGGCGAGGCTTTCCTGCACCTTTCCGCTGGGCGGGTGTCCTTCATCAATGCCCACTGGGCGGTACCCAACGCCAGCCCCGAGGGCCAGGACTTCGAACACAAGGCGGAGCTTTGGGAGCTGGTGCAGCACGGCGACATCTTCAAGGTCGCAAAGATGGCCGACGAGGAGTCCGACGTCGACTTCCTGGTGCGCGTCGACCTCGGCACGACCACGGCAGCCGACGCGTTGGAGCGTGCCGTTCACGTGGTGAACACGATCCTCAACGTCTCGATCCACAACTCCGGTGGGGTCCGCCCGCACCTCGCCCAGTACGGGGTTCTGCGTTCCGGCAAGGTCGGCCCTATCAGCTGGCTTGTCTCCCGACGCGAGGCCAGCTTCCCCGATGATCGTTACGGTGAAAGCATTACCGCGGACGCGATCAAGAAACATGGGCCGCGCATCGCCTCGGCGCTGGCCCGCGAGGAGCTTCCCCGATTCCTCGCGGCCGCACTCGAGGTGCAGACCGCCGCCGACCACCCGTTCAGCCGCGCCATGGCGATGCGCAAGCCGTCCGAAGCAGATACCAGCAGCGTGATCCCCCTCGCGGACCGTGTGGTGCAACACATCGCGGCACACGCTGCGCTCGCCCCCAACGACCTGTTCAACCTCCTCGGCGAGCGCTGGCCACACGCTAGGTGGCTTACCGACGTGCAGCGAGCCGTTGGTATGTGCCTGCTCGGCGGCGGGAACCAGAGTGCACTGCGCAGCGAACTCACCCGAGAGTGGCTCGCGGACAAACCGTCACGCCCCTGGATTCTGTTCGTCGCCGACCGCTGCGGTGATCTCCTCTCGCTGTGCCGCATCGAGTCCGAGCGTGCCTGGATCAGGCGAATGTTCGCCAGCGTGAGCGACCATGCCGAGTACAGCGCCCTGATCGCGAACTACACCGCCGAGGGTGCCGTGTTGAAGGCCAGACGGAACCGTGTCCGCAACGCCTTGGTGCACGGCAACCCCGCCAGCTTTCCGATTGTCGCGTCCGTGCGCGAGTACGCCGAGTTCCTGAGCCGCAGCGCGCTCAACCGCGGTCTCGAGTCCTACGTTCAGGGAACGGCGCCCGCTGCCGCACTCGGGCAACAGTCGGACGAGTTCACTGCAATGCAGGAAGGTCAGGACGCCGCAAGCTACTGGCGGACTCGTCGCACCACCCGGGCTTCAACAGCTACGGCCTCGTCGTAGGCACGGGCATGGCGCACCGGGATTTCCTCAAGTACTTTCCGTGCTCCGCCCGAGCGATTCGCACACGCGGGGCGCCTAATAGTTCCAGTGTGGTTTCGTGATCTACCCAGCAGGTTCGTCGGTGGTCCGTCGTCGGTAGTGGCTGCGTCGGGCTGCTGCCTGGTGGCGTCTGCGCCAGTTGGACCAGTGCAGGATTCTGCCCGCTGGCAGGGTGGGCGTGTGGAAGACGGCGCCGAAGAGGCGGCGGATCTCCGGGACGGTCAACGCGATGGGATTGCTGGTGCGGATGGGCGGGCCGCTGCGGTGCCGGGTCGGCGGCGAGAGCAGTCAAGAAGGCCAGGGCGAGCATGGCGAGCGTGAAGTCGCGGTGTCATGAGGTCCCGTGCCTGACTTGGTAGTGGTCGAGGCCGACCTGGCCCTTGGCAGCCTGGAAGCATCCTCCACGCTCCAGCGGATGCCTGCGACGCGGACCAGTTCGGACAGGGCTACTTCGGTGGGTGACCAGCACAGGTAGAAGGCGAGTTCACCGGTGGACCGGTTGCGGCGGATGAGCAGGTGGCGGTGGCTGCCGGTGCCGATGTAAATCCAGGCCCAGTCGTAGAACCGCGGCCCCCTTCGCACCGTTGCCGGCGCTGTGCCGCTGCCAGGGCCGTGGCGGGCAGACGGCCGGCGACGGTGTCTGCACGGACGGCAGTTCGGCCGTGGTTGATCGTCACCTGTCGGCGTACAAGCGAACGTGCACCACCTCGTACGGATGAAAGTGCACCCTTCATGATGCGGTGACGGGGCGCCGGCCGTGAGTCTGCTGCTGTCGGTTCGGGACGCAAAGAGGCGGCTGACGGTGGTCTTGGACCCACATCGCTGGCTGGAGTTGAGGCGGTTTCGTCCGCTGTACGAGTTCGGTGCGATGAGCCTGCGGGAGATCGCGAAGGAGACGGGGCTGGGTTGCGTCCCGGGAAGTGGTGTACGGGTTCGACCTGATCTGGGGGTTTGCTCCGGCATCGGGATGGTGCCCGCATAGATGAACGGCCACCGGCTGATCTTCGAGATGTCGAAGCCTCGAAGGGGATCAGCACGATGACCGCACCAGACAGTCTGCCCCTGCACGCCCTCGCCGAGGACAGCCTCGCAGCGGCGAGTCCCGGTCTGCTGCGCGCGATGGTCAAGACGTTCGCCGACGCGCTCTGCAACGCCGAATACGGGCAGGTCAGCGACGCGAGAGTCAACCACCGCAACGGCTATCGCCCACGCGAGTGGGACACACGAGCCGGCACCGTCGAACTCGCTATCCCCAAGCTCAGGTCCGGCAGTTACTTCCCGCACTGACTCCTCGAACGCCGTCGTCGGGCCGAGCAGGCCCTCATTTCGGTGGTCGCCACCGCCTACCTGCTCGGTGTCAGCAACCGGGCGGGTCGAGAAGCTCGCCTAGTCCCTCGACGTCACCCAGCTGTCGAAGTCCCAGGTCAGCGCGATGGCCAAGCACCTGGACGAGCAGGTCGCCGCCTTCCGCAACCGGCCCCTGGACGCCGGGCCGTATGCGTTCGTTTGGGTCGACGCACTGACCCAGAAGGTCCGCGAAGGCGGCCGCATCATCAACGTCCACGCGCTGATCGCGGTCGGCGTCAACGCCGACGGACACCGCGAAATCTTCGGCATCGACGTCGCCACGGCCGAGGACGGCGCCGGCTGGCTCGCCTTCCTGCGCTCACTCATCGCCCGCGGCCTGACCGGCGTCCAGCTCGTCATCTCCGACGCCCACGCCGGCCTCGTCGACGCCATCGGTGCCGTTCTGCCCGGCGCGTCCTGGCAGCGATGCCGGACCCACTACGCCAGAAACCTGCTGAGCCAGGTCCCCAAGTCGGCCCAGCCCTGGGTGGCGACCCTGCTGCGAACCGTCTTCGAACAGCCCGACACAGACGCCGTGAAGGCCCAGATGCGGCACGTCCTGGACGCGCTGGAGGCCAAGTTCCCCAAAGCCGCAGCCCACTTGGACGCCGCCCAGCACGACCTGCTGGCCTTCGCCGGCTTCCCGCGTGAGATCTGGCGGCAAATCTGGTCGAACAATCCACAGGAGCGGCTGAACAAGGAGATCCGCCGCCGCACCGACGTGGTCGGCATCTTCCCTGACCGCACCGCCGTGATCCGGCTCGTCGGCGCGGTCCTGGCCGAGCAGAACGACGAGTGGACCGAGGCCCGCCGTTACATGGGACTCGACCTGCTGGCTAAGGCCCGCCTCCACCCGATCGAGTCAGAAACCGACGAGACCGTCATGCCCACCGAACTCACCGCATAGCCTCAAAACGAGATCACCGAGTGGCCGTCGATACACCACTCCGGCGGACGTGACCCGGGGCTGAACCGCCGGACGGTCAGCAAGTACCTCAAGGATCCAGCTTCGGTTGCGCCGCCGAAGAGAGAAGCGGCGGATCAGCGGCCTCGGCGGGTGGTGGACGAGGTCGCGCCGCTGATTGACGCGATGCTCAGGTCGGAGATCCTGCTCAAGGGAAGGGTGATCCACGAGCGTCTGGCCCAGGAGTACGGGGTCACGATCAACTACCAGCGGGTGAAGCTCTATCTGCAGGTAGCCCGGCCCCGGATCGCGGAGGAACTGGGCATCAGCCCGGGTGAGTTGGCGGGCCTGCACCGGCGGTTCGAGGTGGTTCCCGGTGCTCAGGCCCAGGTCGACTGGGGAGACGAGGGCAAGGTCCTCGCCCATGTCGGTATCCCGAAGGTCTACTCCTTCCACATGACGCTGTCGTACTCGCGTGATCCGTTCTGCTGCTTCACCACCAGCCAGGACCTGGCCACGTTCTTCGACTGCCACCGGGCCGCGTTCGCGCACTTCGGCGGGGTGCCGATGAGCATCGTCTATGACCGCACCAAGACGGTCGTGCGCCGGCACGTCGCCCCCGGTGAGGCGGTTCCGCTGCATCCGGAGGCGGTCGCCTTCGCCGGGCACTACGACTTCGACATCGACGTGCTGGCCGCCTATCGCCCGCAGGGCAAGGGCCGGGTCGAGCGACAGGTGTACATCGTCCGCGACCACGTCCTGGCCGGCCGGGCCTTCTCCTCCATCGAGGAGATGAACGCCGCGTTCGCCGCCTGGGTCCCGCTGCGGCGAGCGAAGGTCCACGGCACCCACGGCGAGGTCATCGGGCACCGGGCCGTGCGCGACCACATGGCTTTCCGCCCGCTGCCGGCGACCCCGTATGTGGTCACTCAGCGGCATCTGCGGCACGTCGGCAAGGACTGCCTGGTCGCCTTCGACGCGAACCTCTACTCCGTTCCCGCCCGCAAGGTCCGCCCCCGCCAACTGGTCGAAGTCCGAGCAACGAAGGCCCAGGTCACGCTGTATTCCACTGTTCCTGATGCCAGTGGTCAGACGCTTCTGGCCGTCCATCGGCGGGCCGTTGGCCGAGGCGCCCGCATCGTGGATGAGACGCACTGGGACGGACTGCCCACCGGCGCCGGCCGCCGCGTCACCACCGGCGACGCTCTGCCCGCTGCCCGCCGCAGCCAGTCGGCCGGGCCGGATACCGGACCGCTGCAGGCTCTGCTGAACCGGGCCGCCGCCGCAAACGTTGAGGTCGGCCGCCGCCCGCTGTCGGTCTATGACGAGCTGACCGGCACCCGTCCCTTCACCTCACCCGCCCCACCAAGGAAGCCCGTTGAGCGAGCTGACCAGCACCCGCATCCGCACCACCGCAGCCAAGCTCGGCCTGCCGCACCTGGCCGAGGCCCTGAACCAGTACGTCCAGCGGGCCGACGAGGCCAAGATCGGCTACCTCGACTTCCTCAACCTGGTGCTGGTCGAGGAAGTCGCCGTCCGCGACGACCGCCGCTTCCGCAACGGCCTGCGGCTGTCGAAGCTGCCGCACCACAAGACACTGGAAGACTACGACTTCTCCTTCCAGCCCGACCTCGACCCGCGCAAGGTCAAGGACCTGGCCACCCTCTCCTTCGTCGAGGACAAGGCCAACGTCGCTCTGCTCGGGCCGCCCGGGGTCGGCAAGACGCACATCGCCGTCGCCCTGGCCGTCGCGGGCTGCCGGGCCGGCTACTCGATCTACTTCACCAGCCTCGACGACATGGTCCGCCACCTCAAAGCCGCCGAGGACCAGGGCCGACTGATCAGCAAGCTCACCAGTTACCTCCGCCCCAGCGTCCTCGTGGTCGGCGAGGTGGGCTACCAGCCGCTGGAGCGGGCCGAGGCGAACCTGGTCTTCCAGGTCATCTCCAAGCGCTACGAGAAGGGCTCGATCATCCTGACCTCGAACAAGACCTTCGGCGAATGGGGCCAGGTCTTCGGCGACGAGATCCTGGCCACCGCGATCCTCGACCGCCTCCTGCACCACTGCGAAGTCGTCTCGATCAACGGCAACAGCTACCGGCTCAAGAACCGTCTCCAGGCCATCGAACGGGACACCGACGTGGCCTGAGCAGTGGTGCACATAACTTCGTACTCGGTGGTGCACTCAGACGAGTACGCGGACATCACCCGCGTCGAGCAGGCGACGGCCATCACGTAGCCGATGCCGCGTGCCTCGAGGGCGAAGCGGAGTTGAGGGTCCTGGCCGTAGGCTTCGTCGCCGGTTGCCCAGAAGGCGGTGATCCCGGCGTCCAGCGCTGCGGCGATCATCTCCCCGGCTAGTTGGGGCTTGGTGGCGAACTGGATGTCCTTGGGGATCCCGGCCGTGTGCCGGCGTTCGGGATCAGAGCACCAGGAGTGCTCGGGCAAGTAGAGCCGACGGTCTATCAGGGCCCGTCCCGGCTGGTGGCCAGCGCGAGGAACACGCCGACCTGGGCGTTTTGATGCGGCCCGCGGTGCCTGTTTACTGCCGTTGCACGCCCGCCGAAGCCCGGCCCTTCTTCACGAAGCCCGTCTCGTCGACCACGAGAACGGCGCCGTCGGCGCCGAGTTGTTCGGCGGTGAGGCACGAAGGTCGCCGCGGACAGCATCGGCGTCCCAGCGGGCGTAGCGCAGCAGGCGCTGCATCGGCCCGGGCCGGCTATGGCCCGCCCGTTCGGCCAGCTGCCAGCAGTTCTTCCATTCGGTGTCCGAGAGCAGGCCGAGCAGGTAGGCGCGGGCCGCAGCCCTGGGTTCCACCCGCCGGAATCGGCCCGCGATCCGGGCCATGACCTGCTCGAACATCGCCCACCAACGTGCAGGGTCTACGCTATGCCCTGCGGCCACCGCACGATCTTCAGGAGTCCACATAACCCCCGATGATCAGGCGGTGGCCGTCCCCGTTCCCAGCCGGGTCCGCGACAAGATCGCGAAGTCAGACTGGAGTACTAATGGCTGTTCCGTTGTTCCCCGAGGCCGGGGAAGCAGACGGCGTTGTCCTCGACGATCATGTCCGGCCTGCCCCGGTCGACGATCGTATGAGCTGCGGCTGCAGTACCTGGCCCCGGAGACCAGTCGCTCCCGGACCGGCTTGACACGGGTCTCCAGCTGGCGCCGCATCATCCACTCCTTTTCGCTGCTGCACGCAGCTCGTCTATTCCGGCCCGGTCCGTGCCTTTGATGGATCCGGAGAGGCGATGAACGACCACCCAGCGTCCGTCGTGTATCGCTCCAGCGAAGATCCGGGATTTCCGGGTGGCGCCGTTGTGGTAGGTCAACGGCCGCTCCCCGACCCGGCGCCAGGTGAGCGCGGGCTCACCAAGGGTCTTGTCGACGGCGAGTCCGGTTAGCAGGCGCGCGGCTGAGCGTGTGCTGGCCCACATGCCGCCGGCGGGCAGGATGGCTCCGGTCAGGTCCCATGGCTTCGAGGGGCGGCCGAACCAGCTCGACGCCAGCAGGCGCTGGTCCATGGGTGGTCTGGCGGTCACCGTTACCGTGGGCAGGCCGAGTGGCGCGAGCACGTGATCATTGACCAGTTCCTCGTAGCTCCGGTCGGCGGCCGACGTCAGTGCCGCGCCGAGCACGGCGTACCCGAGGTTCGAATACTCCTCACGCTCGCCCGGGCGCGTGGTGAGCAGGCTGTCGAGACGACCCACCAACTCGTTGAGCCGAGCCTGCGTGAAGTCCCTGTATGGGTTGAACAGGCCAGTGTCGGGAGGCAACCGCGGAAGGCCGGAAGTGTGGTCGGCCAGGTGCCGGAGAGTAACGCCGGTGCCCGGCGCGGCGCTCAGCCACCGCTCGACCGGGTCGTCGAGGGACACGACGTGGTTCCTAACAAGCACGGCAAGGACGGTTCCGGTCAAAACCTTGGTGAAGGATCCCAGCTCCACGTATGCGTCGGGATCATGTCCGCCGGTCACACGAGGAACGTCGAGGTGACTGCCGATAACACAGGTGGGAGGATGTCGCACAGGGGTCCTTTCACTCGGCGGACGCGGCCGCTACCGGTTCACGGTTCTGCGTCGGCGCACCACCGGTCCCCTCTGCCACGGCCCTCTCCTTGCTGCGCGTGCCCAGTTCCTTTCCGCGCGCGCCCAGCTTTCGTGCTACCCCGAGGGCGCGGGACAGTTCGGGTGAAAGGAATACGAGGTCACAGGCGATCATCGTCAATGCGAATCCGGTGAGCCCCATGAAAAAGGCGATGGAGATATGGAAACCGATGGAAGCGGCGGCTGCCCATGGGCGCAGCGCCGGTACCAGGACTCCCATGGGGAAGTAGACGAGAAAGATGACCGTTGCATAAGTGCCGATGTACACCAGCACATCGTTGTTGTATACGAGTTCCGAGACCCCGGGAAACTCAAACTCAGGAACGCGCATGATGTAGAAGAGCGCGGTTCCGTCCTGCCAGGACTGCCCCTGCACCTTGTACAGACCACTGACCATGTAGACCAGGCACATCTGCACGGCGATCGCGGTCACGCCCAGATTGTGCAGGGGCGCGCCGGCTGCTCGAACAGCCTCGGGTATGCGCCGCGTCACGCGTTCCCCGAGCGGGGACCGCAGGGAGAAATAGTCGTAGCAGCGTGTGAGCAGCAACATCGGGATGACAAGGTGCATGAGATTGTCGCCGCCATCCATCAGAGCTGACTGCCGCTGATAGAGCGACCACAGGAATATGCCGTGCACCGCCAGGACGGGACGGCCTCCGATGCCCAGAGTGACAGCCAGTGCAGCGATCACTCCGAGGTGATAGACCACCTCGAACATGATCGACGAAGTGCTCCACGCGTAGATGCTGAAGGCTCCCGAATCCCTCAGTTCGTCGAGGAATATGTGGTGAGGAAGCAGCGTGTCGTTTCCGGGGCCGAACAGGTAGTACCGGTCTCCGTACTGACTGACGTAGAACATGAGGCCGACGAACCCGAGTAACGCGCGGGTTCCTGACACACCCAGGACGGCGACAGGGCGGCTGGCCCATGCGTCGAGCTTGTTCAAGAGACTCACTGCAGATCAGCGGCTTTCTTCCATGGAAAGTCGTAGGCGTCGACCTTGTCGCGGGCGTCGGGGTTCTTCCTCTGTGACCAAGGAGGGAGGGAGCGTGCGTACATCCGGACCTGCACCGCCTGGAGACCACGGCCGTCCTCGCAGGCCTGAGCCAGTTGCGTCAGCGCGTACCGTGACAGATAGTTCACCGCTTGATCGCGTGTGTGCTTCTCGTGCGACATCAGCGGAATGGGGTTCTCTCCCGGCTTCTCGGCCTCCTTCTTTTCCTTCTGCTCGCGGAGGCGCCTCAGGAGGTCGTCGGTCGAGTTGTACTGCTGGATGCCGTTGCTGACCACGCGGGTCATGCGCGAGGGAAAGAACCTGCCGTCCTGGACCCGCTGGATCGATGGGCCCGTCACGTCGTGGTACTTCGTGACCTCACCGTCACTGCACCGGCCTCTTGCGATGATCCCCTGATCGACCATCACCGGGTCCGGGGCAAAGAGCATCCAGTTCTGCGCGAAGTACGGCTGGAGGTAGTCATTGAGGAACGGTGCCATCTGCACTTTGGCAGGACTCAGCGGCGTCTGAGAGAAGGCCGCTACGGAGAAGTGGGCACCCAGGAGGGCGGCACCGGCAAGCAGCACCGCCCTCTGGACGCGACGATGCGCTGTCACCTATCGAAAGCGGTCGAGTCGGAGACCTCGCCGGAGATGTTCGCCGGCTCGCTGAACAGGCTGCCGAGGCCCAGGTTGTCCGTCAGCGCACCCGCAGCATTGGCCACGGAGCGGGCGCCGACCTTGGCGTGCACGGTCGCCCGGGCGGCTGCCCGGGTGGCTGCCTTAGCGGCTGCCTTACCCACGGCGCGCGCAGCCTGCGGCGCCTTGTCGTCACCCTTGCTGACGGTGGTCATCTGCTCCGCCACGGGCACGGCGGGCGTGGCCTGGGCCGAGCCCTGCATGGTCAGTGCAAGGCAGGTACCCGTGACGGCGGCGCCGATGACGGCTCCGACAGTTCGCTTCTGCATAGTTCCCCATTTCATGTACTGGTCGCCTTCAGCCCTCACGGATGCCCGGTCTCACCGACATTCCTCTGGATGAGGACGCCACGGAGGATCGTTCGGGGCAGTTCCCCCGCGTCCAGGGCTGAAGCCAGCTGCGCAGGTGCAGCTGCATTGGAAGCGAACAAAGTCAAACGACGAACAGGATGTCATGACCTCTGGTTGCGTTCGCTCCTGTCGAAGACCTTAACCATGGTCATCAAGCTTTCACAACCGTCGTTTTCAAGACATCACTTGCACAGATCCTCCATGAATCATGGAGGATCTAGGCGGACATCAACAGATCATTGACCTCCAGGCCCGGAGCAGTCTGTTGCTTTTCGTTGATTTCCTGTCAGGTATGGGTGATTTGAGGTTAGGCGTGACGTTCGGTGGTAATTACGGCGGACCGCCTGCTACGGAGAGGAGTAAGCGATGGGGAAGGCGGATGTCGCGATCGTGGGGACGGGCCCGAACGGGCTGGCGGCCGCAGTGGTCATGGCCCGCGCCGGATTGCAGGTGGAACTCTTTGAGGCCCACCACCAGATCGGCGGGGGGCTGCGCAGCGCGGTGTTGTTCGACGATGACGTCACGCACGACGTGTGTGCGGCCGTTCATCCCATGGCGGTCGCGTCACGGTTCTTCCGGGAGTTCGATCTGGCCTCGCGCGGGGTTCGCTTCCGGCAACCCGCGGTCAGCTACGCGCACCCTCTGCCCGACGGCGCGGCGGCCCTGGCCTACCGCGACTTGGAGGCGACCTGTGCGCGGCTGGGGGCGGACGGCGAACCCTGGCGGCGCATGATGACCCCCCTGCTGGCCCGGAGTTCCGCCGTGGTCGATCTCGTCCTCTCCTCGCAACGCGCCCTTCCGCGGGACCTGTTCGGGGCGGTCGGGTTCGCCACGCGCGCTCTCACGCACGGCACTCGGCTCGGACGGCGCACTCTGACGACAGAAGGGGGCAGGGCCCTGCTGACCGGCGTCGCGGCCCATGCCGTGGGACGACTGCCGAGCCTGGCTTCAGGCGCCATCGCACTCCTGCTGGGGCATCTCGCCCACGGCAGTGGCTGGCCGCTTCCAGAAGGCGGCAGCAGCCGCGTCGCCGAGGCACTGGCCGCAGACATCGCCGCCCACGGCGGCACATTCCACACCGGACAGAAGATCGATGATCTGAGGCAGCTGCAGGGATCGAAGGTGGTGCTCTTCGACACCGCCCCGAAAGGCCTGCTGCAAGCCGCCGGTGAGCTGCTCCCCGCCCGGTACGCTCGCCACCTCTCCCGCTTCCGCCACGGTCCGGGGGCCGCCAAGGTGGACTTCCTCGTCAACGCCCCCATCCCCTGGCGCCATTCTGAGGTCGGTCTGGCGGGCACCGTGCACCTCGGCGGAACGCGGGCACAGATAGAGCAGCGGGAATCTCTCACCGCGGCGGGTGTCGCCGTACCAGATCCCTTCGTCCTGGTGGTCGACCCCGCCGTCGCCGACCCCACACGGGCCCACGACGGAAAGCGGCCGGTGTGGGCCTATGCCCATGTGCCGAACGGGAGCTCCCTCGACCCTGTGCCCATGGTGCAGGCGTGCATCGAGCACTACGCGCCCGGCTTCAGTGACACGATCATCGCCAGCCGCGGCATCAGGGCCAGCGACTACGAGGCCTACAACCCCAATTACGTCGGCGGTGACATCAACGGCGGTGCTGTGACGCTGAGGCAAAGCATCCTCCGTCCGGCTCCCCGCGTGGATCCCTATCGCACGCCGCTCCGAGGCGTGTACCTGTGCTCCGCATCCACACCGCCAGGGCCCGGCGTCCACGGAATGTCCGGTTACCTGGCCGCCGGCTCGGCGCTGAGGCGGGAGTTCGGCATCAGTACGGCGCCGAGCCTGGCCCCTGGCGAGAGCGACGCACTCGTCCAGGGAGGGAAGTGAAGGAAGAACACACCCTCGTGCGGCTACCGACGCCAGCCCCTGGCGGCCTCAGGGGTTGACCGCGACCACGGACCAGGAGCTTGTTAATGTTCGCGACATGACAGCTGATGAGCGTGAAGAGCCGAGCATGGAGCGCGAGTTGGAGACGCAGCCCCAGTCCTGGTGGGCGGGCCTCGGCGGCCCTATCGGCGGCTTCGTCCTGATGGTCCTCGGGCTCGGTCTCTTGCTGTGGGCCTTCCTGGGCCGCTCGGGCCCGAACGCCCCTTTGGTCTACCAGGCTGCGAAGATCGTAGCGGTCGGCCTTGTGATAGCCGGTACCACTCTGGTGGCGCGCCGACGCGTCACCTCGCGGCGTCCCGGCTCGGAGAATGAAGATTCCACTTGATCGTGGACACCTGGAGACTGGGACGTGTGAGCCCAGAGGAAGTAGTGCCAGGTGGGAAGCAAGTACACGAAGCGGTACTCCGAGGAGTTCAAGCGGGACGCCATCACGCTCGTGGCCTCCTCCGGCCGGACGGTGACCGAGGTCGCCCGGGAACTCGGCATCAGCTCGGAGAGCCTGCGGGGCTGGGTGAAGAAGGCGAACGGTGCCGGGCAGGCCGCCGCGGGAGTGTCCGTGGCCGCCGGTAACGGGCTGGACGCGGCCGAGCAGGAAGAGCTCAAGCGACTGCGCAAGCTCGCCGCCGACCAGGCCAAGATGATCGAGATTCTGAAAAAATCGACGGCCTTCTTCGCGAAGGAGAGCGACCGGTGAGCGAGATATACCGGTTGATCCGCGCGGAGAAGGCTCACTTCACCGTCGTTCTGCTGTGCCGTCCTCGGCGTGGCACGCTCCTCGTACTACGCCTGGGAGGCGGGAGAGCAGGCCCGCGAGGTGCGCGAGCGCGAGGACCTCGCCCTGGTCCACGAGATCACCCTCATTCACGTCGCGTCGAAGAAGACGTACGGCGTTCCGCGCGTCACCGCCGAACTGCACCGCTGGGGCCACCTGGTGAACCGCAAGCGCGTCGAGCGGCTCATGCGCGAAGACCGCATCGCCGGTCACAGCCGCCGCACCGAGCGTCGCAGCCTCACCCGCGCCGACCGCAAGGCCGCCCCCGCTCCGGACCTGATCGGGCGGGACTTCTCCGCTCCCGCCCGGGCCTGCGCGTGGTCGGCGACATCACCTACGTCCCCACCGCCGAGGGCTGGCTGTACCTGGCGATCTGGCTCGATCTGGCGACCCGTGAGGTGATCGGCTACTCGATGGCCGACCACCACCGCGCCGAACTGGTCGTCGATGCCCTGTACATGGCCGCCGGCCTGGGCTACCTGGAGGACGGCTGCATCATCCACACCGACCGCGGATCGGAGTACACCTTGGGCCAATTCCGGGACAAGCTAGTACTCCAGCCGGACTTCTGTATTTGGCCTGGTCAACGGCGGTGATGGGGAGTGTAGCGGGGGTTGGGCATGCGCGGGGCGGTCTTGGGCCGGCCGTCCCACCAACGTGTGGCCGCACCGCATGTAATGACAGCGCGACGAGCAGTCCGTTGTCGTGATCCATGATGTACCGACGAACGACTGGGACCTGGAACTCGAAGAACTCTTCCTGCAGACCGGAGCCCGCTTTTGCCGGGTGGAGGTCCGGCGTCGGATGCGGGACTACGTCCGCGGACTGCTCGGCCCGGTAGGCCGAAAGAACAGCTGGCAGCTCGCCGAGTACGCCAGCCACGCCACCCCACACGGCCTGCAGCACCTGCTCTCCCACAGCCGGTGGGACCCCGACGGCCTGCGCGACGACCTGCAGGCCTACCTGGCCGAACAACTCGGCCAGCCCAATGGCGTGTTGATCCTCGACGACACCGGCTTCGTGAAGAAAGGCACCACCTCCGCAGGGGTGCAGCGCCAATATTCCGGCACAGCCGGACGGACAGAAAATTGTCAGATCGGCGTCTTCGCCGCCTACGCCACCACCCGCGGCCACGCTCTGGTCGACCGCGAGCTCTACCTGCCCAAGTCCTGGACAGGCGACCGGGAACGGTGCCAAGCGGCCCGCATCCCCGACGAGCGCACCTTCGCCACCAAGGGCGAGCTGGCCCGAGACATGATCCTTCGTGCCCTGGCCTCCCCGCTCCCCATCGCCTGGGTCACCGCGGATTCCGCCTACAGGCAGGACTCGCACTTCCGGAGCTTCCTGGAAGACGCGCAGCTCTCCTACGTTGTTGCCGTCCCAAAGTCGCAGCAGGTGAACGGCCCGCGCATCGACCATCTCATCGCCCAGGCCCCGCCCGAGGCGTGGCAGCGTCTGTCGGCGAGGTCGGGGGCCAAGGGTGAACGGTTCTACGACTGGGCCGCTGCCCGTCTGCCCGCCGTGGACGAGTCCGACGGGGACGAGCCGACCTGTCAAGCCCCGGGTTTCGTGGAGACTGAGTTAGCTGGATTTCTGGAGTGACGCAGGAGGTTCGGCCGCGAGGTAGTGCGCGGCCTCGTGTTCGGCGGGGGTGACGTGGCCGAGTTCGCCGTGGAGGCGGCGCTGGTTGAACCAGTCGACGTACTCGGCGACCGCGATCTCGATGTCGCTGATGCCGGTCCACGGTCCCTTGTTGCGGATCAACTCGGCCTTGAACAGGCTGTTGAACGCCTCGGCCAGGGCGTTGTCGTACGAGTCGCCCTTGGAACCCACTGAGGCCACGGCGTCCTGCTGTTCCAGGCGCTCGGTGTAGCGGATGGCACGGTATTGAACGCCGCGGTCGGAGTGGTGTATCAGCCCGGTCAGGTCGCCGCCGGCGTGCCGGCGCCGCCAGATGGCCATCTCCAGGGCGTCCAGGGCGAGGTCGGTGTAGAGGGAGGTGGCGACCTGCCAGCCGACGATCATGCGGGAGAAGACGTCGATGACGAAGGCGGCGTAGACCCAGCCGGAGAAGATTCTGATGTAGGTGATGTCGGCCACCCACAGCTGGTTCGGCGCACCCGCGGTGAACTCCCGCTCGACCAGATCAGCCGGGCGTGCCGTCTCGGGCGCGGGGCGGGTGGTGCGCGGGCTCTTGGCCCGGATCACGCCGCGCAGTCCGGCCGCGCGCATCAGGCGCTCGACCGTGCAGCGGGCCACCTCGTGCCCCTCGCGGACCAGGGCGGCGCGCACCTTGCGGGCCCCATAGAACCGTAGTTGGCCTCGTGGATCCGGCGAATCTGCTTGGTGAGGTGCTCGTCGCGCAGGCTGCGGGCCGAGGGCGGGCGGGTGCGGGCAGCGTAGTAAGTGCTCGGCGCGATCGGCGCGTCCGTCAAGGCGAGGACGTCGCAGATCGGCTGGACGCCGAACATCTCCTTGTACTGGTCGATGTAGGCGACCTTCATCGCAGTGGACGGTCCAGCTCCGCGGCGAAGAAAGCCGATGCGGACTTCAATATCGCGTTCGCCCGCCGCAGTTCCTTCACCTCCCGCTCGAGCTCAGCGATCCGTGCAGCATCGGTGCTGGTGGTGCCGGACACGGTGCCCTCGTCGGTCTCGGCCCGCTTGACCTAGCCGCGCAGGGCCTCGGGATGCACGTCGAGCTGGTCGGCGATGCGCTTGATTGCACCGGCACGGTCGGCGGGGGTCCTTACGCGCCTCGATCACCAACCGCGTCGCACGCTCGCGCAGTTCGTCGGGGTACTTACGGGGAGCAGCCACGATCGGCATCCTTCCGGGTCTTCGATGTCTCCATCAAACCCGGGGCGGTTCAACCCGGCAGCGGTGGATGCTGGCCCGCCGCAGTATCAGCACGCCCGACGAGACCGCCTACTACCTTGCCTACGCTCCGCTGGAGGCCACCGTCGCCGACCTGGTCCGAGTCGCCGGATGCCGCTGGAAGATCGAGGAGTGCTTCCAGAGCGCGAAGAACGAGTGCGGCCTGGACCAGTATGAGGTCCGCCGCTACGTCGGCTGGTACCGGCACATCACCCTGGCCATGCTCGCCCACGCGTTCCTTGCGGCGATGGCCGTGCAGGAGCGCGAAAAAGGGGTGTCGAGGCCGACACACCCGACCTCGTGGACCTCACACCAGCCGAGATCTGTCGTCTGCTGGCAGCTCAACCCCGCCGCCATCCTGCACGCCGCGACCACGCGGTGAACTGGTCCCGATGGAGGCGTCGTCACCAGGCACGTGCCCGACGCTGTCATTACATGCGGCGCGGACACACGTTGGTGGGACGGCCGGCCCAAGACCGCCCCGCGCATGTCCAACCCCCACTACACTCCCCATCGCCGCCGTTGACCAGGCCAAATACAGAAGTCCGGCTGGAGTACTAATACTCCAGTCCGGTTTCGTGATCTATCCAACAGGTTAGTCGAGGGATCGCCGTCGGTAGTGGCTGCGGCGGGCTGTTGCCTGGTGGCGTCTGCGCCAGGTGGACCAGTACAGCAGTCTGGCTGCGGTCATGGCCGGTGGGTTGAGTACGGCGGCAAGGAGGTGGCGGATCTCCGGGACGGTCAAGGAGATCGGGTCGCTGCCGTGGGCCGGGGGGGGGGTGCCGGTCGGGGGCCGTGCTGGCGGCGACGGCGCTCAGGAAGGCCAGGGGGAGCATGGCAAGGGTGATGTGCCGGTGCCATGAGGTCCAGTGCCTGACCTGGTAGTGGTCGAGGCCGACGTGGCTCTTGGCTGCCTGGAAGCACTCGTCGACGCTCCAGCGGATGCCGGCGACGCGGACCAGTTCGGCCAGTGTCACCGCGGTGGGTGACCAGCAGATGTAGAAGGCGAGTTCGCCGGTGGTGCGGTTGCGGCGGATTAGCAGATGGCGGTGGCTGCCGCTGCCGACGTGGACCCAAGCCCAGTCGTAATAGCGCTGGCCCTTTGCACCTCTTCCAGCACTGTGCCGTTGCTATGCCGTGGCGGGCAGGCGGTGTGCGAGGACGTCGGCGCGGATGACGGTGCGGCCTCGGTTGCTCCGGACCCGGGCGGAGCAGGCGACGGCCAGCACGTAGCCGATGCCGCGTGCCTCCGGTTCGGGCCGCAGATGGGGGTCCTGGCCGTAGGCTTCGTCGCCGGTCACCCAGGAGGCGGTGATGCCGACTCCAGCGCGGCGGCAATCATCTCCCCGGCCAGGCGGGGCTTGGTCGCGAACTCCGCTGCCTCGGGTATCCCGGCCTCGTGGCGGCGCTCGGGGTCGGTGCACCAGGAGTGCCTGGGCAGGTAGAGCCGGCGGTCGATCAGGGCCCGCCCCCGTTCGGTGGCCAGGGCGAGGAATACGCCGACCTGGGAGTTCTCGATGCGTCCTGCGGTGCCGGTGTACTGCCGTTGCACGCCTGCCGAGGCGTGCCCCTTCTTCACGAAGCCGGTCTCGTCCACGATGAGTACCGCGCCGTCGGTGCCGAGATGGTCGGCGGCGTAGGCACGCAGGTCGTCGCGGACGGCATCGGCGTCCCAGCGGGCGTAGCGCAGCAGGCGCTGCATCGGCCCGGGCCGGGCGAGTCCGGCCTGCTCGGCCAGCTGCCAGCAGTTCTTCCGCTCGACACTCGACAGCAGCCCGAGCAGATAGGCGCGGGCGGTCGCTCGTGGCTCAACTCGACCGAACCGTCCCGCGATCCGGGCCATGACCTGGTCGAACATCGCCCGCCAACGGACAGGGTCTACGCTATGGCCCGGGGCCACCGCACGATCTTCAGGTGTCCACACAACCCCCGATAATCACGCGGTGGCCGTACCCGTTCCCAGCCGGGTCCGCAGCAAGATCGCGAAGTCAGACTGGAGTACTAAGACGGTATGCGCCTGGTACGTCTCGAACGCCTGTCCTCTCGCCATAGTGCTCCTCCACGGGTAGCCGTTTCGACGCCCGGACCGCCGAGCTCAGGTGCTAGGCGTCCGCCGGGATGGCAGGGGCAGCACGCGTGCTGATTCCGCGTTCTGCTCGGTCAGCGCCTCGTACTCCAGCGCCATCAGGTTGATCACGGCGGCGTACGTCTGGACTCGCTCCTCAAGCTCCGAGCAGTAGCGCTGCAGTTCCGTATGCCGTCGACGCAGGTCGTCCCGTTCCTCGACCGTCTTCTGGTGTGAGCCGCGGGAGTCCTCCGCCTGGCGGACGCGGGCCTGGAAGAGGTCGCGCAGGTCGGTGTGCCGGTGGGTCAACTGCCAGCGTCTGACATCGGCTTCGATGGCGAGTTGGGAGACGCTGAGGCGGCCGGTGGAGCGCTCGGGGGAGCCGGAGAGCATTCGGTCCATGGCGGCCAGGATGGCTTTTCGGACCGGGTCGGTCTCGGGCGCGGTGGTGGGGGAGTCCGTCATCGGGTCGGTTTCCTGCCCTCGTGGTGAGTGTCAAGGATTGCTTGCAGACGGGCGAGTTCGTGCTGGTCGCGTGCGTGACGGATGGGCGGGGCGAGGGGGTCGGAGACGGTCTCTTCGAGTTTGGCCACCTGCTGTTCGATGTGGGCGATGTCGCGGTCGGTGCGGGCGAGGCAGCGGCAGTTGGGCCGGCAGTCGTCGATGTCGGGGGTGACCAGGGGATCGTCGGCGGTGCCGCGCAGCTGGCAGGCGGCGGTGGCCGGGTTGAGGACGCAGGTCATGCCGCGGCCGTGGTGGATCTGCAGCAGGGGGTTGCCGAGCAGATCACGGGACTGGCCGGCGCTGGTCAGGACGCGTCCGGCGAACGTGCGGTGGGCTGCTGTCACGCGGTGGTGGTAGGCGTCGGCGGCAGGGCCGCTCACGTGCTCGCCGGCGGCCAGGGCGCGTTGGTCCTCGGCTGCGGTCTCCATCCGGTACAGCCAGTCCTCGAAGGCGTATTCGTCGGGGAATCCGGACGCGTAAGAGCCCGCGTAGCCCTGCAACATCTGGACGTGGACATGGCCGTACTGGATGGCTGCGGCGACCAGGCCGCGCGGGCGGCGGCGGATGAACCAGGCCAGGGTGCGGCGGAAGCGGGACGGGGCGAGGTTGCCGTGCCGGTCTTCGGGGATGGCGTCGGCGCGGTCGCCATGGGCGCAGTACGCGTTGATCCACCGGGTGAAGTCGGTGATGTCCTCGGCCGCGGTCTGGACGTCCCGTGCCGTGCCCAGACGGGTGGTGGAACGGCGGTAGTTTTCGATGTACGTGGGGAAGAGCAGCTCGCTGGCGTGCAGCCGCTGAAGGACTTCGACGGCTGTGGCCACCGGGGCCACCACCACCCACGGGTCGGCCCGCTCCTCACCCTGGGGGAGCTTGTTGCCGTCGGCGTCCACGGCGCCCTTGTAGTAGCGCCCGCGCATCAGCCACTGTCCGGTATCGGGGTCCTTGCGCAGGCAGTCGCGGCGCAGGGAGAGCACTTCCCCGGGGCGGGCGCCGGATAGGTAGGCGATGACGATGAAACACGCCGTGCTCAACAGCCGTGCCAGCTGGGGCGCTTCGTGATAGTCGACGGGGGTCGCACGCCACGGGGTTCCGTCGAGGAGCCCGGTGATGGGGGTGTCCAGGGGGATGCCGGGGCTGATCGGCACGCCTGATTCGGCGATCAGGCGTCCGGTGTCGGTGTATCTGGTTCCGCTGGAGCTGGCGAAGAGCCGCTCGATGTGCCGCCAGTCGATCTGCACCCGTCCGTCCTTGGCAGTGTGCCCGGGCAGACGACCTCCCTGGGAGCGCAGCTTGTCGAGGTACGTGGTCACCTCCCGGCGCAGCTGACCTGGGCGGCAGCCGCCCCGATCCCGCTGGTGGCGTGGGCGGTTGAGGAGTTCCGGGCTTCGTCCGTGCAAGCGGGTGTGCTCGGCGTGCGCGGACAGGATGTCCGCTGCGAAGTCCTCGACGAACCGCAGAGCCCACAGCAGCAGCGCCTGCATCGTCCGTTCGTAGATGCGCGGGGTGCGGTTCTCCAGGTCCTGGCGGACCTGCTGGAACAGGTCGCGGGGGTCCTCGCCGTTCCACGGCGGGGCCGCAGGGAGGCGCAAGCAGGTCGGGAACACCTCGCGGTGGGCCCACAGACGCCGTACCTCGCCCACGCGTCGGTACTTGCGGTCCAGCCCGATGTGCGCGTCCTGGAGATCGGCGAGGTAGCGGTCCAGATGGGCCGTGGTGACCTGCGCGAAGGACGTCAGCTGGTGGCGGTTGAGCCACCGTACGAATGCCTTGAGGTTGGGAAACAGATGGGCGATGGAGAGCGGGGCCAGCCGTTCCCCGCGAGCATGGCGCATGCTGCGGGTCTCGGGAAGATTCAGCAGCTGCCACACGTAGTGCTTCACCTCCAGCCGCCAAGAGGCCGGGACAGGGGCGAAGTTCAGACTTACGGTCTTGGTGTAGTCCTCGAAGATGGCCGACGTCAGATGCCACCGGTCATCGGCGAACTTTGAGAGCGCCGCAGGGTCCGTGCCCGGCCGCACCTCTCGGCGTAGCAGCACCAGCGTGTTCGGTGCGGGCCACTCCGAGCTCTCAGGAAGACCGTCCGGCACGCCGCCCCGGACCAGCGCGATGGCGGATCGGCTCATCATCGAAGGTCGAGCTCCCTGTCGAGGAATCGGGTCACCAGGGCCCGGTCGGCGTCGGTGACGGCGGCCCGCGCGTCGTCGAGGGCCGTCTTGGAGTGCCGAGAGAGCAGATCGGCGAGCTGGGCGTGCGGGGCGGCGAACCGCTGGGCCCACTGCAGCGCGGGCAACTGTGCGCGCCGCTCGGCGATCCGGTCGTGCACCAGGACCTGGATGGGCAGATGGCGGGGGAGTGCCCGAGCACACGGGCAGTCCAGGCACTGCATGAACGACGCCCGGCACGGCTGCCCTGCCGGCGCATGATGTCCTCCGGTGTTGTCCGCGCAGGCGTTCATCACGGTGTCGAGTTCGCCGTCGATCATCCGCTTCAGCGTGGCCACGTCCACGCCGCACATCGCGGCGACCTCTTCCGGCTCCTCCTGCGCCCGCCGCAGGTCGTTCTCGGTGAAGGTGGCCATCACACCGTGCACCTTCGCCTTGGCCACCTCCGTCGCGAGGGCGTCGGCCACCACCTTCTGGTACTCGGCGAGATTGCCTCGGTTGCGGGCCAGATATGTGGTCGCCAGTGTCCGTTCCGAATGCGCCACCGGTCGTTGGTGCAGTTCCACGTGGGTCAGCCGGATGATGCCCAGCGTGACCCGCAGCGGCACCGGCCTTCCTTCCGCGTCCTTCTTGTCCGCCACCAGCCCGTGAGCGTGGGCCCAGGGCCGGACCATGTCGGCCGAGAACCTTTCCGACAGCTGCGGACGGCCGGGACTGCCCTGCGCCTGTCGCACCAACAGGCGCTGCGAGGCGCTCAACTCCCGTGATCTGGCTGTCAGTTCATGCAGGAGGGCGTAAAGGCCGAACGCGGTGTGCAGTTCGTCGCGTGTCGACACGCTCTGCGGATCGTCCGGGATGCTGATCCAGTCGGGCACCTGGGAGAGGACCAGGCTCATGTGCTGATGACGGTCCCGACGCGGTTTGCGCCCCGCCACGATCGCCGTACTGACGTCTCCGACGTAACCGTCTGCACGATGATGCGCCGCCGGCATCGACAGGACCACGCTCGGTTCTCACCCGTGAGCACCCCCATCAGCACCGCGCCCGCCAGAGCCTCACGCTGCGAGAGGTGCAGCCATGACACGACATCCGCCACCTCGCCGTACCGCTTCACCCACGGCAGCGGCGCCTCCCGCCCGTGGCACTCGGCCCACGCACGTGGCACATCCCCCGCCCGGTCCACGCTCTCCAGCAGCTCCATGCGCCGCTGTACGACGAGATCGCCGTCGGGAAGTTCCCCGGCCCGCCAGGCCCGCAGGCTCTCCCGGTTACCGCGAATCCGGGTGGACGCAGCGCGCAGATCAGCCCGGGCCGCCTCCGCGACCCGCTTCCACTCCGCCCGGCTCAGGCTCTCCTTGCGGTGCCCCTCGGCCCGGCGCGGCCCTTGCTCGCCCAGCTTTCCGCGCATCGCCTCGCTGAGGCCCTCCGCGTGGGCCAGCAGCAGCTTGACGTGCTCCAGATCGCGCGCCGCCGAGACGAAGCCGCTCCGGCTCTCCAAGACCCCGTCCAGGTGCTCGGGCATCAGGTGCTCCGGCAGGACCGGACGCCACACCAAGGTGGCCACGTGCTCGGCCAGCTGGACCACCGCCCGATACGCCAAATTCATGGCGTCGAGCGAGGTCAGCCCACCGCCCGGCGCCGTCCGCGAGGCGAACGCCCTGGCCAGCATCTCCTTGAGCTCTCGCGACACTCCAAGTCGCGAGAAGTCGTAGTCCTTGGACGTACCGGTCGCCTCGTCGAAACAGCGGACCGTCAACGAGTCACCGGACTGGCACAGACCCCAGGCCCGCTCCGCCCCAGCCTGAGGTAGCGTGGCCTGACGCCCCCGGCGGCTCACCGCACCGCCAGCGGATCCGTACGCACCCGAGGATGACCGGCGAAGACATCCGCCATGAACCGCTCCACTGGGAATCCGTCGGCGTGCCGCAGCAGCAGCTCCACCTCAAGATTGCGAAACGGCTCCAGATAGACGTTCTTGGTCGTCTCCACCCGCCGGTGCCCCAGCATCGTCTGCACCAGATGCCAGTGGTCACCGAATTGCTCGCGGAAATCCCGAGTCTCCTCCTGGGACAGGTGCCCCAGCTGCCGCGCTTGCACCAGCTTGGCGACCGCGTACCACTTCAGCGCCAGCGAGTGCCGCAGCATGTGCGGCGTACACCTGAAGTCCTCAAGGCCCAGCGCGGCGATCCGCTGGTTCGCGGTCTCGAACGTGTGATGCCACCCGTGCCCGTCCCTGGGCAGCCCGTCCTCGTTCAGCCACAGAGCCAGCGGCTCAAGCCCCTGCCGCGTAGGCCGGAACAGCAGCTTGCGGGCCGTGGGATCCAGATCGTTCCACGCCGTCGTCTTCCGCTCGCCGTCCTCAGTCTCCAGCGTCACCGTGCGACGTCCCTCCACGCCGACCGCGACCTGGCGCTCAGGCACCCGCTCGTAGCGGCCCGCCATCTGCGCGCGCCGCACCGCCCGCGCCCGGGATCCCTCCACGTACGACAGCACGTCCGAGAGCACCGCACGGGGCATCCAGTACGTGTGCCCGTAGCCGCCCTTCGCGCACGCGTCCGCCAGCACACACGTGTAATAGCCCCGGCCTCGAGTCTCCTCCGGGAGCTCCGGCAGCACCACGCTCGCCCACTCCGACAACCGCAGCCCGGTGCCGTACAGGCCGTCGGCGAACACACCGTCCCGCTGCTGGTTACGGCCGCCCCACGCGGCATCCTCGCGACCGTCCAGATCCAGCCCGCGCAGCCCCAGATCCCGCCACCGCGCATAGCCGTCCGGGTCCAGCCACTTCACGTCCTCCTGCTTGCGGCCACGGCTGTTCTCCAACTCCTCGAAGGGGTTGACCACGTGGAATCGGCCGCCCACCCACCGGTAGAACGTCTTCAGCCCTGCGGCATCCCGGTAGAACGAGCTGCGCTGCACCCGCTGCGGGTTCCGCGGATCCGTCACCCGCCAGAACTGAAACTCCCGCGCGTCATCCTCAGTCGCCTCCCACCAGCCGCGATCCAGCGACAACAGGAAGTTCAACCACAAACACACCGAGTACGCGTAGTCCCGGTTCGTCCGCACCGCGCGGCCCCGCATCTTCGCCGAGGAGAAGAACGCGTTCACCCGAAGATCAGGGCGGCCATCAGGACCGATCAGAAACCACTGCCCATGCGCGCCGCCCGAGGCCACGACCCAGGCGACGAGATCGGCCGCGTACCGGGTGCACGCCTCCGGGAGCGGAACCCGCGTCCCCTTCTTCAGGTCGTACCGGTACGCATGCCAGCGCCCGCTGCTCATTCCCACCGTGCTCACGCACGGCATAACGCCATACCGAGCAACAGGTCACTGGCTACAGAACGATGGGGAAGACGTAGGAGAAGTTCCCGAAGCCCTTCTTGAGGGCCAATTCGCGGACGGCCGCGTACGAACCGGCGAAGCCGATGCCGGCGATGATCACGGCGCCGGCCACGACCACACCGATGAGAACGCGGTGCATCCGAGTCAGCTGAAGTGGCGCGGCCACCCGTGCTCCCCTCCCCTTGCGTGTTGTTGCGCGCAACAGGGTGGCACATGTGTGCGGAGGACGGGTGGCCGGTTCCCGTCGGGCTTGTTCAGCTCTTCGAAACGGGCTTCTTGGACGGCGACTTCGATGCGTCGTCCGAGGGGGCCTTGGACGCCGACTTCGAGGGGGAGCCGGACGGGGACTTGGACGGGGCGCCGCTCGCCTTGGCGCCGCCCGCGCCGTTCGCCTCGGACACCGCCGCCACCGCCTCCTTGGCGGCCTTCTTCGCGTCCTTCATCAGGTCGTCGGCGCTCGGGCTCTTGTCGCCCGCCAGGCCGGCGCCGTTGTAGTCGAGGGTGACGACGACGTTCTCGACGCGTGCCACGACCGTCTGCTGCTTGAAGGTGCCTTCCTTCTTCTTCAGCTCGTAGCGCACGGCCGTCGCCTCGTCGCCCGTCCCGGGCACCGGCTCCGACTTGGCGCTCTTGGCACCCTCCACGGCCTGGGCGTCCTGGACCTGCTTCTCGAAGTACTTCTGGGCCAGCTTGTCGGCCGGGCCGCGGCTGACGTCCGACTCGAAGCGCAGCATCGACACGTTCAGCCAGCGGAACTGCGAGCCCTTGACGCCGTTGTTGTCGAGGCTGTTCCAGGAGCAGTTGCCGCGGGTCGAGATGTCGTCCGACTTGCCCTCCTTGCCGGACTTGCCCTCCGGGACGAGGTTTTCCAGCGTCTTCTTCGACAGAGCCTTGCAGGGCTCCGGAAGCTTGCCGTACGCCGCCGCCTGCACGGTCGGCGACGGGCTCGCGGACGCCGAGGCGGCGGCCTTCGCGGCCTTGTCCGTGCTGTCGCCGGAGCCGGAGTCCGAGGAGCAGCCGGCGGCGACCAGCATCACGGGGACGGCGGCCGCGCAGACAAGGACGCGGTTGAGTCGCTTCGCTCGCTGGTCTCGGTCTCGCTGTGCTCGTCGCTGCATGGTTCCTTCACTCATGACGCTCGTGGTTCCTGCGGTCGGAACGGGTCCGAGTGGTCACGGTACGCGGTGAGGCCGCTGTGTGTTCTTCCTTCGGGTGCTTTGCGCGTGCGCGTGAAGGGCGCGTGAAGGGGGCTCAGTCGCTCAGCGAGTCGGCCAGCCGCGAGGCCAGTTTCCGGGCCCTGTCCTGCATTTCCTTGCTGTCCGGGACGACGCCGACGGTGGCCGGCTGCTCGGCGTACTCGATGGTCACGATGACGTTCGACGTGCGGAATGCCACAGTCACCGTCCGCTGCTTGGCCGTCGAACCGGAGCTGCTCAGCTCGTCGTCGAGGAAGGCCTCATCGCCGACGTCCTCCAGGACACGGGGCTGGAGATCGGTCGGGGCGGCGGAGGCGGACGCCGAGGGGGACGAGGTGCCGGACGGGGACGGGGAGCCGCTCGGGGCGGTGGAGGAACCGCCGGCCGGGGTGTTGCCGGCGGCCGGCGACTCGGTGGCGGTCGACTCGGTGGCGGTCGGCTCGGGCAGGTGGGCCGCCGCCTCCTTCTCCGCGAAGAGCTGCTCGGCCTGGCTGTCGTCGCTGACCGCGCTGTCGTAGGAGACGACCCGTTCGAAGTCGACGAGCAGGTGGTCGGTGGCTTGCTGTGAGTCGACCTTCCACTGGCAGCCGACCTTGCGGTCGGTGTCGTACGTGACCGTCGCCTCGCCCTCGTACGCCTTCTCGCGCTGCTCCCCGTCGGTGATCTGGCGGATACCGGGCAGGAGTTCGTCGAGGGAGCTGTGGCCGACGGCGCCGCAGGGCTCGGGCAGCGTGCGGTACCGGCCCGGCTCGGCGGCGGCCGAGGCCGTGCCCGTGCCGCCCTGGTTGGAGTCGTCCGTCGGGCCGCCGTCGCCGGAACCGCCGGTGCAGCCGGCCAGCAGGGCCGCGAGGAGCGCGGCGATGCCGGGTGCGTACGCCTTCCGTTGCACGTGGTGGCTCCTCTCGACGCGGATATTGACTTGCCGCCGCGGGGCGGCCGGTGAACACAATGTGTATCGCACGCACTGCCGTGGACGCCGGTCCGGATTCCCTTTCGTAGACCTTGGCTCCGGTATTTGCTGTTGAGGACTTCTGTTCGCTTACGGGGGATTGAGGACGCTATGTCGTATGTAGAGATACCTGGTGCGAAAGTACCGATCCGGATGTGGACCGACCCGGCCGCGGTCGAGGGCTCCGCACTCCAGCAGCTCCAGAACGTCGCCACGCTGCCCTGGATCAAGGGCCTCGCCGTCATGCCCGACGTGCACTACGGCAAGGGCGCGACGGTCGGCTCGGTCATCGCCATGCAGGGTGCGGTGTGCCCGGCGGCGGTGGGCGTCGACATCGGCTGCGGAATGTCGGCGGTGAAGACGTCCCTGACGGCGAACGACCTGCCCGGGGATCTGTCCCGGCTGCGGTCGCGGGTCGAGCAGGTGATTCCGGTGGGGCGCGGGATGCATGACGATCCCGTCGACCCGGGGCGGTTCCATGGGCTGGCCACGGCCGGGTGGGACGACTTCTGGGGGCGGTTCGACGGGGTTGCGGAGGCGGTCAAGTTCCGTGCGGAACGTGCCACCAAGCAGATGGGAACGCTCGGCGGGGGCAACCACTTTGTCGAGATCTGCACGGATACAACCGGTTCTGTCTGGCTGATGCTCCACTCCGGTTCTCGCAACATCGGCAAGGAACTGGCCGAGCATCACATCGGCGTGGCCCAGAAGCTCCCGCACAACCAGGGCCTGGTCGACCGCGACCTCGCCGTCTTCGTCGCGGACACCCCGCAGATGGCGGCGTACCGCAACGACCTGTTCTGGGCGCAGGAGTACGCGAAGTACAACCGCTCGATCATGATGGCACTCCTGAAGGACGTGATCCGCAAGGAGTTCAAGAAGGCGAAGCCGACCTTCGAGCCGGAGATCAGCGCGCACCACAACTACGTGGCCGAGGAGCGCTACGACGGGATGGACCTGCTCGTGACCCGCAAGGGCGCGATCCGGGCCGGCTCCGGCGAGTACGGGATCATCCCCGGCTCCATGGGCACGGGTTCGTACATCGTGAAGGGCCTCGGGAACGACAAGTCCTTCAATTCCGCCTCGCATGGCGCGGGCCGGCGCATGAGCCGCAACGCGGCCAAGCGCCGGTTCTCGACGAAGGACCTGGAGGAGCAGACCCGGGGCGTGGAGTGCCGCAAGGACTCCGGTGTCGTGGACGAGATCCCCGGCGCCTACAAGCCGATCGAGCAGGTCATCGACCAGCAGCGGGACCTGGTGGAGGTCGTGGCGAAGCTGAAGCAGGTCGTGTGCGTGAAGGGCTGAGCCGCCCTCGGGTGAGGGGCTGCCCTTTCACTTCGGGGCGTGCATCACCGCGTAGATCATGACGAACGCCACGATGTGGATGCCGAAGAGGAAGTAGGCGAGCCACCACCACATGTGGCGTTCGTTCTTCGTCTCCTGGGCGAGGCGGCGTTGTTCCCGTTCCCGTTCCTGATCGCCTTCGGCGTCCGGCATCACAGGTCGCGGTGGACCTTCGTGTTGGAGGCCTGGGCGCGGGGGCGCAGGACCAGGAGGTCGACGTTGACGTGGCTGGGGCGGGTGATCGCCCAGGTGATGGTGTCGGCGACGTCGTCGGCGGTGAGGGGTTCGGCGACGCCCTCGTAGACCTTGGCCGCCTTGTCCTCGTCGCCGCCGAAGCGGGTCAGGGCGAACTCGTCCGTCTTGACCATGCCGGGGGCGATCTCGATGACGCGGACCGGCTGGCCGACGATCTCCAGGCGCAGGGTCTCGGCGAGGACGTGCGCGCCGTGCTTGGCGGCGACGTAGCCCCCGCCGCCCTCGTAGGTGCCGTGGCCGGCGGTGGAGGAGACGACCACGACCGTGCCGTCGCCGCTCGCGACCAGCTTGGGCAGCAGGGCCTGGGTGAGGTTGAGCGTGCCGATGACGTTCGTCTCGTACATCTGGCGCCAGTCGGCCGGGTCACCGGTCGCCACCGGGTCGGCGCCGAGTGCGCCGCCCGCGTTGTTGACCAGCACGCCGATCGTCTTGAAGGCCGTGGCGAACTCGTCGACCGCCGCGCGGTCGGTGATGTCGAGGGCGTACGCCGTGGCCTGGTGGCCCGCCTTGGTGATCTCCTCCGCGAGCGCCTCTATGCGGTCCTTGCGGCGGGCTGTGAGGACGACGCGGTAGCCCGCGGCGGCGAGCTGCCGGGCCGTGGCGGCGCCGATTCCGCTGCTCGCACCGGTGACGATGGCGATGCGGGAGGCGGCGGACGGGGCGGCGGTGGCCATGGGAGCTCCTCGGGCGTGGTGGACGGGCGGCGGTGCGAGTCTCCGGCCAGGATAGGTGGCCCTCACGGTGGGAGAATGGGGACGGGTGATCCTCCTGTTCCTCTGGAGGTTGGTCATGGGAGAAGCACGTCAGGTCATGGACCGGCTCACGGACGCGGTCACCACGCACGCCGATCCGAACGTCATCAGCGAGCTGTACGCCGAGGACGCGGTCGCCTTCACCCCCGACGAGGGCGAGCTGCACGGACGCGACAACATCGTCGAGTACTGGCGGACGATGACGGAGGCGATCCCCGAGGCGACGTTCCAGCCGTTGCACACCTACGAAGTCGGCGACACCGCCATCGACGAAGGGATCTTCAGCGGACGGAACACCGGGCCGCTGCAACTGCCCAATGGTGAGACGCTCCCGCCGACCCAGAAGGAGATCAGGATCCGCGGGGTGGACATCGCCACCGTGAAGGACGGCCGGATCGTCGACTACCGCCTGTACTTCGACGAGATGGACTTCCTGGGGCAGCTTGGGCTGCTGCCCGACGAGCCGTCCTGAGCCCTCGGCCCGGGAGGCCGGTCAGTTTCCTCGTGGGGCGTACATGATCACTGCCATGCCCGCGAGGCAGATCAGTGCGCCCGTGATGTCCCAGCGGTCCGGGCGGTAGCCGTCCGCGATCACGCCCCACAGGATCGAACCGGCGACGAAGATCCCGCCGTACGCGGCGAGGACGCGGCCGAAGTGGGCGTCGGGCTGCAACGTCGCGACGAAACCGTAGGCGCCGAGGGCGAGGACGCCGCCGGCCGCCCACAGCCAGCCCTTGTTCTCGCGCACGCCCTGCCAGACCAGCCACGCGCCGCCGATCTCCAGCAGGGCGGCGAGGACGAAGAGGGTGGCGGAACGCAGGATCTGCATGCGGGCAGCTTCGCACGCCCAGGTGGGACGCAAGGGGTGCGGTGCCACCTGAGGGACGGCGCCTGTGGGGTGCTCCGCGTGGGAGGCCGCGCCGGCCTCCGGGGCTCCGGCCTCCGGGGCTCCGGCCTCCCGAGCTCCTGCCGTCGGCCGGTCAGGCCCCGAGGCCGATCTCGCCTACCACGTGCGCGGTCGGGGCGGCAGGTGGTGCTGTGCCGGACGGGGGCGCTGGCGGCGGACGGCGTGGGGGAGGTCGCTCTGCGGTGCGGCCGGCGGGGGCGCCGCCGGAGGTGGTGCTGGAGCTCGACACGGTATGGGGCGGCGGGGCGGTGGACCGCGACCGGCGCAACGACCGGCAGCGGGTGCTCGTCCTGGACACCGGGGACCCGCACCACTTCTGACACCCGGAGCTATGGTTGAAGGGTTAACAACCTGGAGGATGAGCGACCATGCAGTTCGGGATCTTCAGCGTCGGCGACGTCACGCCCGACCCGACCACCGGCCGGACGCCCACCGAACGCGAGCGCATCAAGGCCATGGTCGCCATCGCGCTGAAGGCCGAGGAAGCCGGCCTCGACGTCTTCGCCACCGGCGAGCACCACAACCCGCCGTTCGTGCCCTCGTCCCCGACCACCATGCTCGGCCACATCGCCGCCCGCACCGAGCGGCTGATCCTCTCCACGGCCACCACCCTCATCACCACCAACGACCCGGTGAAGATCGCCGAGGACTTCGCGATGCTCCAGCACCTGGCCGACGGCCGGGTGGATCTGATGCTGGGGCGCGGCAACACCGCCCCCGTCTACCCCTGGTTCGGACAGGACATCCGCCAGGGCATCCCGCTCGCGATCGAGAACTACGCCCTCCTGCACCGGCTGTGGCGCGAGGAGTCCGTCGACTGGGAGGGGAACTTCCGCACGCCGCTGCAGGGCTTCACCGCCACGCCCCGCCCGCTGGACGGCGTACCGCCGTTCGTCTGGCACGGGTCGATCCGCTCGCCGGAGATCGCCGAGCAGGCCGCGTACTACGGCGACGGTTTCTTCCACAACAACATCTTCTGGCCGGCCGACCACACCAAGCGCATGGTCGAGCTGTACCGGACGCGGTACGCGCACCACGGGCACGGCACGCCCGAGCAGGCGATCGTCGGGCTCGGCGGGCATGTGTTCATGCGGCAGAACTCGCAGGACGCCGTGCGTGAATTCCGGCCGTACTTCGACGTCGCGCCGGTGTACGGGCACGGGCCGTCGCTGGAGGACTTCATGGCGCAGACGCCGCTGACCGTGGGCTCCCCGCAGCAGGTCATCGAGAAGACGCTGGCCTTCCGCAGTTACGCCGGCGACTACCAGCGCCAGCTGTTCCTGGTCGACCACGCCGGGCTGCCGCTGAAGACCGTGCTGGAGCAGATCGACCTGCTGGGCGAGGAGGTCGTGCCGGTGCTGCGCAAGGAGTTCGCCGTGGGCCGCCCGGCGGACGTGCCGGACGCCCCGACGCACGCGGCCCGGCTCGCCGGGGCCCGAGGGTGAGAAGAGGGTAGGCACCCGGCCTGTGGTTGCGTGACCGCTGGTGAGAGGGCAGTAAGAAGGACGCTCCGGGGCAGCTCGTCCGGTCCCGGAACCCCGGCGGCGGGGCACACTGGACGCGTGTCCCAAACAGTGCTGCTCGCCGAAGACGACCGCGCCATCCGCAACGCCCTGGAGCGTGCCCTGACCCTGGAGGGTTACCAGGTCATGGCGGTCGCCGACGGTGTCGAGGCACTGGCGCAGGCCCACCGCAACCGTCCGGACGTCCTCGTCCTGGACGTGATGATGCCCGGCATCGACGGGCTCCAGGTGTGCCGCGTGCTGCGCGCCGAGGGCGACCGGACGCCGATCCTGATGCTGACGGCCCTCGTGGAGACCGCCGACCGGATCGCCGGCCTGGACGCGGGCGCCGACGACTACGTGGTGAAGCCCTTCGACGTGGAGGAGGTCTTCGCCCGGCTGCGCGCCCTGCTGCGCCGCACCAGCCCGGTGGGCGTCGGCGGCGCACCCGTGGCCGAGGCGCCGAGGCCCGTCCCCGAGCGGTTCATCGAGGCGGCCGGCATCCGCATGGACCCGCAGGCGCGCCGCGCCTGGCGCGGCGCCCGCGAGCTGGAGCTGACCCGCACCGAGTTCGAACTGCTGGAACTGCTGGTCCGCAACGCGGGCATCGTCCTCGACCACTCGACGATCTACGACCGCATCTGGGGGTACGACTTCGGCCCCGGCTCGAAGAACCTCGCCGTCTACGTCGGCTACCTGCGCCGCAAGCTCGACGAGCCGGACGCGCCGCAGCTGATCCACACGGTGCGTGGCGTGGGTTACGTGCTGCGGGAGGACTGAGTGGGCCGCCTCGGCCGGCGCTTCAGCGGGCGGCGGCCGAAGCTGGTCTCGCTGCGCACCACGTTCGCGGTGTCGTTCGCGGCGGTGACGGCGGCCGTGACGATGCTGGTCGGCATCCTGTCGTACAGCGCGGCGGCCCGGCTGGTGCGGGTGGACCAGCAGACCGTGTTCGCCGAGGTCGTGCAGGACCTGCGCGACGAGGTGCGGGAGAACCGCATGACGCCCGGTGACTTCTCGTCCGCCGCGCCGGGCCACGACCTGGTCCGGCCCGCCCGGACGGATGTGCAGGTGCTCGGCTCGGACGGGCATGTCGTCGACCGGGGCAGTCCGGGGCTGCCGGTCACCGGTGCCGATGTGCGGATCGCGGCGGCGGCCGCGTCCGGGCGGGTGGTCCAGCACAAGGACGTCGACGTGGGCGACGACGTCTACCGCGTCGCGACCGTCTCCCTCGGCGGCGGCCGGGGCGCGGTGCAGGTCGCGCAGGAGTTCAGCGACGTCGAGGACCTGCTGCGGGCGCTCCAGCGGCGGACGCTCCTGCTGATGGCCGCCGTCGTGATCGCCGCCGGCCTGTTCGGCTGGTGGCTGGCCCGGCGGATCACGCGCCGCCTGGTCGTCCTCACCGACGCCGCCGAGGACGTCGCCCGCACCCGCCGGCTCGGCATCCAGGTGCCCGTCGCCGGGCACGACGAGGTGGGTCGGCTCGGCCGGGCCTTCGACCGCATGCTGGGGCGGCTCGCCCAGTCCGAGGAGGACCAGCGCCGACTGGTGCAGGACGCGGGCCACGAGCTCCGTACGCCGCTGACCTCCCTGCGCACGAACATCTCCCTGCTCCGCCGCATCGACGAACTCCCGCCCGAGACCCGCGAGGAACTGGTCGCCGACCTGGGCCAGGAGGCCCGCGAGCTGACCGACCTGGTCAACGAGCTCGTCGACCTCGCGGCCGGGCAGTCCGACACCGAGCCGCCGCAGCGGGTCGACCTCGCCGACATCGCGGAGGAGGTGGCGGCCCTCGCCCGGCGCCGCAGCGGCCGGCGGATCCTGCTCCGCGCGAGCGGCGACACCACCACCGACGGGCGGCCCGGGATGCTGACCCGGGCGCTGTCCAACCTCGTCGAGAACGCGGTGAAGTTCGACCAGGGCGGCACGGCCCCCATCGAGATCGTCGTCGCCGGGCCCGCCCGGCCGGGCACGATCCGCGTCGAGGTCCTCGACCGCGGCCCCGGCATAGCCGACAAGGACCTCGACCGCGTCTTCGACCGCTTCTACCGCGCCGCCGACGCCCGCTCCCAGCCGGGCTCCGGGCTGGGCCTGTCCATCGTCCGGGAGGTGGCCCTCGCGCACGGGGGAGCGCCGTTCGCGTTCCGGCGGGACGGGGGCGGGGCGGTGATCGGGTTCACGGTGGGCGGGGGGCTCGACTGATACCCGCCACCGCGTGAGGCGCGGCCGTTGGGCTCGGGGCACGGGCGTCATTTCTTCCCCCGCAGGGCCCGGACCACCTCGGCCACGGCCACGAGGATCCGTGCGCGGTCCTTCGACTCGGCTCCGCCGAGCGCGGACCGTACGACGAGCACGGCCGCACAGGCCACGATCAGCAGCATCAGGACGCCGCAGGAGGCGGCGACGAGCACGGGGTCCATCGAGGTTCCTTCCCGGAGGTACGCAGCAGCGGGGTGACGCCACCGACCATGCCCGGCACGCCCCCGGCCCAGGTTCGGGCCCAATCACCGAATTCCGGCCGATACCGCAGGTCAAAGCGGTAATCTGCGGCTCCACGAGTCGTACGGGTCGTACGAGTCGTGCGGCTCGGCCGACTGGGGCGCCGGTGGGGGCGCGGAAGAGGGGACGGCGGCGATGGCGGAACCACAGCGGTACGACCAGGCCCTGGCGAGGCTGATCGAGTGGGCCGGGAACCCCAGCCCGGCCGAACTGCGGGAGGAGATCGCGAAGGACCCGGAGCGGGGCCGGCGAAACTCCCCGGGGATCAGTTCCGTCGACTCCCGGCTCGCGGGGGCGATCCCGCGCGGCCGCGCAGATCTGCACGACTTCCTGAACGCCCTGGCGAGAATCGCGCACCGGCGGCACGGCACGCGCTTACGGCTCCCCACGCTCACGCAGTGGGAAAGCATGGCGGAGGAGGCGCGCAAGGCCCGCCGCCGACGGCCGTCCGAGGCCACCGACGCCCCGGCCGGGACGCCGCCCGCCTGCCCCGAGGGGCAGGACTGGCAGGACGACACGGCCCAGTCCCAGGCCTGGCAGTTCGTCAGCCCCGAAACCGAAGAGCGCGCCGCCGCCATGAAGGAGCAGGCCCGTGAGGCGGCGGGCCTGCTGGCCGCGCGGTACGGACAGGCGCGCGAGTTCCTCGCCGACGATCCGTGGCACGACCCGGACCTGGCCCGGCGCATCGCCCACCGGACCAACCTCCTGCTGTACCAGCTCCGCTGCCACCAGCCGGGGATCCTCGTCCCGGCGGAGGCGGCCCTGCTCGCGCTCCTGCCGTTCCTCTACCAGGTCCACAGCACGGACACGGCCGTGGCGCTGTCCCACGTGGACGCGACCGCTCTGGAGGAACGGCCGTCGGGCGGCTCCGAGCGCCGGGCGTACGAGGTGCTGCTGCGCTCCCACAAGCGGCTCGTCCGCCAGGCCATGCGGGGTGACACGCTCAAGGACCGGGCGGACGGGCGCCGGGAGATCGGGTGGTGGCTGTTCCACCAGTGGGCCAAGGGGCAGTCGGGAGACCTCCGGGCCGTGCTGACGGCGGCAGGCGGTGCCGGGCGGGACATCGCGGCCGTCTGCCGACCGGAGCTGGTGTCCAGGCTGCTGGCCTGTGCGCAGGTGGCGCCGCGCAAGCTGTACGGGCGGGGCCTCGCCGGCTCGCTGCGCGAGGAGCCCTTCCAGCTCGACTTCGGCGGCCGGGACTGGCAGCAGGTCCGCGAATGGCTGGTGGGACCGCTGTTCGCGATCGCCCACGCCCTGGCGATCGAGCTCACGGACCTTCCCGCGGCGGTCGTCCGGCACGTCGGCATCCCGGACCCACTGGACCTGGAGCATCTGTTCACCACGGTCCGGGACGCGTCCTGGACCGCTCATCGGGACGTCCTCGGGCTGAAGGCGGCCTGCGATCACCCCGCTGCCGTGGCCGCGCTGTCCGAGCACACGGAACTCGTGGACACCCTGCTGCGCGGCGCCCGGCGCGCGAAACTCGCGGAAGAGCTCGGCGCCCTGCCGGTGTACGCCCACGCCGACGAGGTGCACGAGGCGGACGACCGGGCCGGGCCGGGGCAGGCCGGCGAGGTGATCAGGTTCCGGCTCGACGAGGAACGCATCCAGGAACTCCTCATGGGCGAGAACCTCTACCGCGACCGCAGCCTCGCCATCCGGGAGCTCTACCAGAACGCCCTGGACGCCTGCCGCTACCGCCGGGCACGGCAGCACGCCCGCGACGGGCGCGACACCTACGACGGCGAGATCACCTTCGTGCAGGACTTCGACAAGACGGAGGGCCGCTACTACCTGGAGTGCCGGGACAACGGCATCGGCATGGACGAGACCGTCCTGGCGGACGTCTTCTCCCGGGCCGGAGTCCGTTTCACCGACCTGCCCCGCTACCAGGAGGAGCAGCAGGACTGGGAGAAGCAGGGCATCGCCGTCCACCCGAACAGCAGGTTCGGCATCGGTGTGCTCAGCTACTTCATGATCGCGGACGAGATCCGGGTCACGACCTGCGCCATGGACGGCGGCATCGGACGCCCGGAGGAACTCACCGTCCTGATCACCGGCCCCGGCCACTACTTCCGGGTGCGCAGGACCGGACGGAAGGGCCCCGTCGGCACCAAGGTGCGCCTCTACCTCCGGGACGGGGACAAGGCGCCTTCCTGCGTACGGGAGTTGCGCAGGCTGCTGGGCCTGGCGGAGTTCCGCACCACCGCCCGGCACGGAAAGCAGGAGGCGATATGGAAAGCCGGGGAACTGCGACTGCGAGAGGTTCCCGGGAGCCAGGCCGAGGGCTTCGTCGCCCACGGGCGGACGGTCGCCTGGCCGGAGGGCGCCTATGAGGAAGACGGCCAGGTCATCTGGTGCCAGGACGGCGGCGGCATCCTCGTCGACGGCATCTACACCGAGCCCCGGGTCCGGCGTGGAGTGCTGACCGATCCCGGCGATCATCGCCGCCTGCGCGGGGTCGTGGTCAACCTGACGGGCGGAACACGGCCGCGGGATCTGTCGGTGGACCGTACCGAGATCCTGGACGAGGACGTGTGCGAGCCGGTGGAGCAGCTCGTCGAGGCGGCGCTGCCGGCCTTGCTGGCCGCCGACCCTCCCCTGCTCGACTTCACGTGGTTGTCCGAAGTGGCGGGGCACAGTCCACGGCTCGCGGACATCGTGACCGAGGCGGCCGGGGAGGCCGGGGTCGAGATGGATCTGTACGGTCATCCGGTGCCGGTCGCCAGGGTGGGGTTCTTTCCGCCGGACGCCCTTGCCGTCCATCGGGCCGACTCCGGCGTGCCCGAGTCCGAAGCGAACTCGGGCAGCACTCCCGCGGGCACCTACTTCGGCCCCCCTGACGACACCACGTTGCTGTGGCGGCTGCTCGCCCATCGACCGAACGCCGAACTGACCACGCTGACCGCGCTGGTCCCGGAACTGGCCCGGGTCGAGGCAGTGCTCGCCGCCCGGCCCTCGGACGTGCTGTTGCGCACCGAGTCCGGAGGGTCCTGGAACCACGGAAACTGGACAGGGCCCCAGGAGCAAGCCGACGAGATGGCCCGACCGGGACATGCCCTGTCCGTGGCGCTGTGCTGCGGAATGACCTACGCGGCCGCCGTCTCACGACTGGGGGAGCTCGGCCTGCCCGCACCGGGCCGTGCCGACTCCGTCGCCGTGGTCGATCTGACCGGTGTGGCGCTGCTCGACGAGGACCACCGGGCCTACAGCAGCCGCTGGTGCGACCTCACTGAGGAGGTGCCTCCGGGGCACCTCCTCAAGGCGGCGCTGTCGTTGAACATCGGTGTCGACGAGGCGGCCGCCCGGATGAAGGCCTTCGGCTTCACCGTCCAGGACGGGGGAGTACCGACGGAGACCCCCGAGGACTGGGTGGTGCGTCTGCTCAGCCGCGACCTCGACAGTGTGAGCCCCTGGCTCGACCTGCGCCGACCGGTCACCGTAGGACACGTCCTGTCCGCTGTCGCCAAGCTCCGCCGCCCCTTCGGCGAGGTGGTCGAGGTGCTCAGGGCCTACGGATTTCGCCTGGGGCTCGGTCCCCTCGACGAGGAAGCCGCCGAGGAACTCCTGAGACAGGGCGAGGAGTGGGGCTGGGACGCGGACGCGGTCGAGCTCCTAGCGGTGGGAGAAGTGGTTCGGCCAGGCCTTCTGGCCCGCGCGGCGCTCGCCTCGGACGCATCTCTGCCCGCCATCGCCCGCCGCGTCGCGGAATTCGGGTTGTCCGTCGGTGTCCTCCCCGAGCACGCGGACCCGACGGACCCGTCGATTCTCAGCATCGATGGCCAGGAGCGCTACTGGCGCGCGATCAGTGAAGACGTCCCCCTCCACTCCCTCGTGGAAGCCGCTCACAGAAGCGGGCTCCCGCCGATGGCTGTGGCGTCCCGGCTGCGCGCCTACGGCCATCGGGTGCCGCACACGGAGCTGCCGGAGCGGGTCGAGCCGGACGACGCGGTGCTGCTCCGCCACGTCTTCTTCCTCTTGTCCGAGGACGCCGAACTCGTGCCGGAGCAGCCTGTGCCCATACCGGCGGTGATCTCGGCCGCCGAGGGCCTGGGCAAGTCGCCCCGGGCCGTTGTCGAGCGCCTCGCCTGCTACGGATTGCGCACGCCGTGCGTCACGGCGCCGGCCAAGGCGAGCAGAAACGACGGCGAACTCATCCAACCCTGGCTTTCCGGCTCCGCGCGATACGGCAGTGCGCGGGACTGGGACGAGCCCGCGCCTGCGCACCACCTGGTCTCTGTACAGCACCGCCTGTTGATGGAGCCGGATGAGGTCGTGAACCGTCTGGCTGCCTTCGGGCTGCGAGTCCCCGGACACGCGCTGGACCGCCTGGACGAGACCGACCGGCGTCTGTGCATCGAGGAGCACGAGCAGGGCGGAGACAGCCTCCGCCTCCCGCTGAGCCTGGATGATCCGATCCACGACTTCCTCCGCATCGCCCGCTTCTCCGGCCTGCCCCTGGACGACCTCCTGCCCCGGCTCACCCGCTTGGGCGTGGATCTCCCCCGCGTGGTCGACGCCGTCCGCGCCGCCCTGCCCCGAGTCCCCGGCCTGGTCATGTCGCCCGAGGCGGCGTCAGCCGGCTCAGCGTCCGATGGAGATGAAACCGCCCACCGTGCGTGAGCCGCACCCCAGGCGTCCCCGAGAACAACTCGTGCCCCTTGTCGTGGTCCCCGGCCTCGGCGGCCTCCTGGTGGGCTTCCACGCTGGTCCACTCGGTGTAGAGCAGCACCCGGCTGCCGTCGACGCCGTGCAGGAAGTGGGCGGAGATCGCCCCTGGGTGGCCGCCTTCGCGCGGCTGGGCCGCGATCACCGCGTCGGTGAAGGCGCGCTGCCGCTCGGGCCCGTCGACGTCGAAGGCGGCGGTGATCAGACACCCCGGGACGCGCGTCTCGTGCTCCTCGGCGAGGCTGCGGTACAGCCGGTAGCGGGGCGGGCCGGCCGGCGGAACCGCGGTGTCGTCGGTCCACTGGGCGAGCGTCAGTACCGTCTCCCCGTCCGTACTGAGGAACCAGCTGACGGCGGCGAGCCCCGCGGGCGGGGACGCCAGGGCGCCGAACTCGGCTTTCACGACCGCCTGTTGCTGCTCCAGTCCGTCGGCGTACTGCGTGCCGATCACCAACGTGGCGGGCACGGTCAGGTCCGGAAAGGTCGCTGAGGGCACGGACGGAACTCCTTCGTGAACGGGAGCGGAACCGTGATCGTGCCCGAGTGCGGCAGGGAGCCGTCAACTGCTTTACAGCGCGAGCCACACCGCCTGGTCGGGCTCCACCCGACCGTTCTCCAGCGGGCCGCCGGCCAGGAGGAGCTCGGAGTGTGCGGGCAGCTCGTACGGCTCGGCGGAGAGGTTGACCACGCACACGAAACCCGGCTCGCGACTGAAGGCCAACACCCCCTCGGGAGCGTCCAGCCACGTCATCGTGCCGTCGCCGAGGGCGGGGTGATCGCGGCGGATGCGCAGTGCTGTGCGGTAGAGCTCCAGCATGGACGCCGTGTCGCCGCTCTGGGCCTCGACGCTCAGTCCGGCCCAGTCGGAAGGCTGTGGCAGCCAGGGTTCGGCCGTGGCATCGTCGGGGCTGAAGCCGTAGGGGGGCGCCTGGCCCGACCAGGGGATCGGGAGCCGGCAGCCGTCACGCCCCCGGTCCGTGTGCCCGGAACGCTCCCAGATCGGGTCCTGGAGGGCGGATTCGGGCAGGTCCTCGACTTCGGGGAGGCCGAGTTCCTCGCCCTGGTAGACGTAGGCGCCGCCGGGCAGGGCGAGCATCAGCAGGGCGGCGGCCCGGGCACGCCGGGTACCGAGGTCCAGGTCGAGCGGCCCCTCGGGGCGGTAGCTCTCGTTGGCCGCCCAGCGCCTCACCGACCGGCGGCCGTAGCGGCTGGGGTGGCGCATCACGTCGTGGTTGGACAGCACCCAGGTGGCGGGTGCGCCGACCGCGCCGAGCATGGTGAGGGAGTCGTCGATGACCGCGCGCAAATCCTTGGCGTCCCAACTGGGCATGAGGAAGTCGAAGTTGAAGGCGGTGTGCAGGCCGTCCCGGCGGACGTACGCCGCCAGCCGCTCCGGTGTGTCCGCCCAGGCCTCGGCGGCGAAGCAGCGGTCGCCGGGGAAGAACCGTGGTTGCGGCTTCTGAGACTGCGTTGTCACGGAATGGTTTGGCTAAATACGCAGGTCAGACATCTTGAAATAGACCCGATCGAAGGATCCCTGAGGTTGTTGGGACAGCGCTTGCAAGCTAGGGGCGTGCTTTGCCGAAGTCAATGCGTTACGTCGGAGTAATCGGCTGACGACTCGAGGCCGATCTACGTGAAAGCGCTGTCATTTTCCGGGGTCAGGGAGTGAATCCCTGTGCTACCGTCCGCTCATGCCTCCAGCTCAACGGCACCCCACGATGGCCGACGTCGCCGAACGGGCCGGGGTCTCCACATCCACCGTCTCGCGCACGCTGCGCGGCCTGTCCACGGTCTCGCCGGAGGTGCGGGCCCGCGTCGAGCAGGCCGCGCGCGAGCTGAACTTCGCCGTGTCCCGGCAGGCCGCGAGCCTGGTCACGGGCAGGACCGGGACGGTGGCGGTGCTGGTCCCGACGCTCAACTCCTGGTTCATGGGATCCGCCCTGTCCAGCCTGGCCCCGCTGCTGCGGGCGGCGGGCATGCAGCTGAACGTCTACGAGATCCCCGACCTGGCCGAGCGCACCGCGTTCTTCGAGCACCTCCCGGCACGCCGCAACGCCGACGCGCTCCTGGTGTTCTCCTTCGACCTCACCCACGAGGAGACCGCGCGGCTGGACGACCTCGGCATGCCGGTGATCTACGTCAGCCAGCACGTCGACGGACGGCCCAGCGTCTACGTCGACGACGTGGCCGGCGCCCTGCACGGCACCCGGCATCTGCTCAACCTCGGCCACCGCCGGATCGCCTTCGTGCAGACCGCGGGCGCGAGCGGCTTCTCCTTCAGCTCCAACGAACGCCTGCTGGGCTACCAGCAGGCGCTCACCGAGGCGGGAGTCCCGCTCGACGACGACCTGGTGGTGTCCACGCGGGTCGGCGACAAGCGGGCCGCCGCCGAGGTGCTCGGCATGCTGCTGAGCCTGCGCGAACCGCCCACCGCCGTCTTCGCCGAGCAGGACGAGGTTGCCGTCGCCCTCATCTGGAACCTGCGCAAGACGCAGATCGCGGTGCCCGAGCGCATCTCCGTCCTCGGCTTCGACGACCAGCCGCTGGCCGACTGGTTCGACCTGTCCACGGTCGCCCAGTCACCGTCGGACATGGGGCGGGAGGCCGGCGAGCTGGCGCTGAAGCTCATCGAGGACTCCGGGGCGGATCACGAGCGGCATGTCGTGCTGCCGACGTATGTGATCCCGCGGGCTACGACTGCGCCGGTGGCTCGACCCTGGGACGAGGGCGAGCGACACACGGAGGGCGAGGGGACGCGGGGCCGGGGCGCTTGAGATACGCGCTTGAGGCATGCGCCGCCGCCGAGGGCCGGTGTCAGTCCCGCGCGAGGGTGAAGAAGCTCATCGGGGAGTTCGCCCTGAAGCCGATGCGTGGATACACGGGCGCTCCGGCGGCGGTGGCATGCAGGGTCGCCCGGGTCAGCCCGGTGGCCCGGCCGCCCTCGGACAGGGCCTTCCGCGTCACCGCCTCTCCGTATCCCCGCCGCTCCCACGCCGGGTCCGTGGCGACGAACAGCACGAAGAGGCGGCCGTCGGCCTCGACGGTGGCGGCGCAGCTCACGGGAGTGCCGTCGTCCCGCACGCCCAGGTAGGCGTACACCCGGGTTTTCCACAGGGAGGAGCGGCCGAGACCGTCCCGGCCGTCCTCCAACGGGAACCCGTAGGCACGCGAGTTGATGTCGGCGAAGGCCCGCAGCTGCTCATCGGTGGTGACGCGCACGAACGTCAGGTCGGGGTGGGCGGGCTCGGGAACGGGCAGTAAGTCTCCCGCCATGCCGGTACCGGGAAAGGCGTGCACGAGCCCGGCTCGCTCGGCGGTGTCCCCGAGCCCCGCGCGCGCCTCGTCATCCAGCAGATCCTCGAAGACCCAGAGAAAGCCGGGGTACTCCTTCGACCGCATGATCTCCGCGACCTCGTTCAGCCGCTGCTTCGCCTGCCCGGCGGTCGTGCCGTGTTCGGTCAGCGTGACGCAGTTCCAGAAGGCGAACCGGCAGTCGGCCCAGCGAACGGCGATCCCCGGCAGATCGCGGACGTCCGCCTGCGGGTCCCGGTCCAGCACCATGACCCGCCACGCCGTGGCGAGCTGCTCCATCGATTCGATCGAGTCCGCGAGATCGCGCATGAGAACCCCTCAGATAGGCGGCGGGACAAGGGAGTTGTCCGCACTGCACACACTGCCCTCCACAGACCTTCTTCATCCAGACCCGGGAACCTTCGCGATCATGAACTGCAGCGTGCTCACCCCTACACTGAGCTGCGTTTTCAAGATGATCGGAGTACGACATGCATCGTCGCCCTGCCGCTGTTCTCGTGGCGGCCGGCGTCCTCGCACTCGCCGGGTGCGCGCAGAACTTCGACCAGGGCCCCGAGGGCAAGGTCACCGAGAAGGTCAAGGACGGGAAGAAGTTCTACCTGGTGGTCGATCCGGCCAAGGCCGGCGGCGAGAAGAAGTTCAGGGTCAGCAAGTACGACTACCACGACTGCAACCGGGGCTCCAGGTACCCCAAGTGCGTCGACGACTGAGCGGTTTCGCCGCCCAGATCGTCCGGGGCGGTCATCACCATGGAGCCCCCCACAGGCCGCTACCCTCCTGTCAGCACCCCCGACGCGAGGAACGCCAGGATGGACGACGAACCGCTGAAGGACTGGGCGGACCGCCGCGACGCGAAGATCGGCCGCCTGCGCGCCATGCCGGTCGTCTCCGGCGACGGTCCCAGGGGGTCCCACCTGTACCCGGAGACCCCTCGGGCCATCGAGCGTTGGAACGGCCACGCGTGGGAGCCGTACGGCTTCGCCGCCGACTTGGACGAGACCAAGGCCATCCTCTACCCGGAGGCGAGCCGGCCTCCGTCTCCGGAACCGGTGTCGAAGCCCCTCGGTACCGGCACCGGCCAGCACCGCAAGCCTCCGGCGCCGAGGTAGTAGGAGGACCCGGGAGGCTCAAGTCCGCTCCCGCGCCCCGTAGATCGCGTGCTCCGCGCCGGTGGCCAGGGCCCAGTACCGGTCGCCGTACGACCAGTGCCACCACTCGGTCGGGTAGTTGACCAGGCCCGCGGCGGTCAGCGCGTCGCCGAGCAGCCGTCGGTTGTCGCGTGCCTGGGGCGGGATACGGGGGGCGTCCGTGTAGCAGGCGCCGTCGCTCTCCTCCGGGTTGGCGTTCACCCGCGTCCCCATGTCGAGTTCCGCCCCGTCGGCGGACATGAGGGTGAGGTCGACTGCCGCGCCGGCGCTGTGGGGAGCGATCTCGGGCGGCGACACGTAGCGGCTGGCGGCTTCACGCACCTGTTCCGCCGACCAGCCCGGATGGTCCGCCCGCAGTGCGTCGGAATACTGCTCGAAATAGCGGCGCTGGAGGGCGGGCGGCCGATATCCCTCGACGAACAGCAGCCGCACGCCGTCCGGCAGCAACTCCTGAGCCTTCAGAAGGCGGGCCAGAACACCCTCCCGCAGGTGCGCGAAGTCGCCCCTCCCGTCGTCCTTCCGCGAGTCGACGGCGATGGACTCCCGCGCCCTGACGTCGAGCAGCATTTCACCGCAGTCGGTCACGGGGACCGCAGCGATCCTGGGATCTGACATCAGCACGATCTCGGTCATGCCCTGATCATGACGCAGGGCCCGAGAACAACAAGGGCGAAGCGGGCCGGTGCCGTTGCGCGGAAGCCGGGGGCGGTCAGTGCTCTGCCCGGACGAAGACCGGCTTGAGGTGTTTCTCCGGCAGTGCGGCCGGCAGGTCCTCCCAGTCGATGACGTGGGAGACGACCCGTTCGGGGGCGACCTTGCCGGAGGCGGCGAGTTCGAGGGCGTCGGGGATGTGGGCGCGTACGTTGTCGCGGGCGATGCGCAGGGTGACGCCGGTGAGGTACATGTCCAGCAGGGGCAGCTCGCCGGGGCGGAAGTGGTTGCCCGCGCTCTCGCAGATCCCCTCCGGGGTGAGGCACTTGACGGCCAGGCCGAGCTGGTCGACGCGGCCGGTGGCCTCCACGGCGATATCGAAGCCCTGCGGGACCGCCTCCAGTGTCTCGGCCGTAGCGGCCCCGAACGCGCGGGCCAGTTCGCGGTGTTCGGGGGCGGGGTCGACGTAGAGCACCTCGGAGGCGCCGAGCGCGCGGGCGATGTCGCACACGTAGAGGCCGATGCTGCCGCGGGCGACGACCAGCACCCGTGCTCCGGGGCGGGCCTTGAGATGGGGCGCGACCAGGCGCCAGGCCAGGGACCAGTTGTCGCTGGCGGAGGCCATGGCGACCGGGTCGAGACCGGTGGCCAGGGGGACGAGCATGGCGTCGGCGTAGGGCACGCGGACCAGGTCGGAGAAGAGTCCGCCCCAGTTTCCGCCGATCGGGGCGCCGTACATCGCCATGTAGGGCACGGCGGTGCAGTGCGCGGTCAGCCCGGCCCGGCAGCGGTCGCAGCCGCCGCAGTTGACGGACCACGGGACGACCACGAGATCGCCGGGGGCGACGGTGGTGACGGAGTCGCCGGTTTCCATGATCCGGGCCACGCACTCGTGGCCGAGGGCGAAGGGCGGCTCGATGAAGCCGTGCCCGGCGAGGATCGAGGAGTCGACGTCACAGGGGGTGGCGGCCACCGGGGCGACGATCGCCTCACCGGCCGACTGGATCCTGGGGTCTGGTGCTTCTCGCCATTCGACGGTGCGCTTGGCGACGTAGGTCAGTTCACGCATCGGTGCGCTGCCCTTTCGCCAGTGCCACCAGATCGGCGTACCGGATGACGGAGCCGCCCGCGCCCCAGGTGCCGTCGGGCTGCTCGTGCACCAGCACCCACACCCGCAGCGTGTCGTCCGGGCCGAGGCCGACGGCGCCCAGGACGGTCTTCGTCGCCTCCTCGACCAGCCCCGCCTTGCGGCGCTCGGACAGGGCGCCCTGCGGGACGACGACCTCCACCAGGAAGCGCGGTTCGTCGTCCTCGGCGGTGGTCTGCGCGCCGTCGGGCAGTTCGACGAGGTAGCTCCACGCCTGGGCGCGGAAGAAGGCGGTGTCGGGTGCGCCCTCCCAGCGCAGCAGCACGGCGGCCAGGTCGCGTTGGACGGTCGTGCGTCCCTGATCGGTAAGAGCACCGGTCGGGACGGTCAGCCTGATCATCGGCATGGCAGCTCCTCGAATCGCCGACAGCCGCTGTCCGTCGACGGCCAGTGTCCGTCGACGGCCACTGTCTATGACGGTCGTTATAGCGAGAGGTCACGGTAGACTATGACGGCCGTTATAGCCAGAGGGGATGTGCACAGGTGGCCGAGCGAAGTGCGCCGTCGCGTGAGCGGATCGTGGCCGGGGCCGCCGACATGATCAGTCGGCGTGGTCTGAGCGCCACGAGCATCCGGGAGATGGCCAAGCACGCCAAGGCGCCGCTCGGCTCGACGTATCACTACTTCCCCGAGGGCAAGCAGCAACTGGCCACCGAAGCCGTCCGGTACACGGGCGAGTGGGTCGCCCGCAGCCTGCGCAAGGAGCTGGAGTCGGGGCCGGTCGAAGGGCTGCGGGCGTTCCTCGCGCTGTGGCGCAAGATCGTCGTCGAGAGCGACTTCCACGCCGGTTGCCCCGTGTTGGCCGTGGCCATCGAGGAGCCCCCGGCCGATGAGATCCCGCCCGCTGTGGCTGCCGCGGCAGAGGTGTTCGCCCAGTGGGAGGCCCTGCTGACCGCCTCACTGCGCGAGCACGGAACCGAGGAGGAACAGGCCGCTCAGCTCGCGACCCTCGTCGTGGCGGCCGTCGAGGGCACGGTCGCCATGTGCCGCGCCAAACGCAGCGCACAGCCGCTCGACGACACCGCCGAGCAGTTGCAGGCGCTCATCGCCGGCGCGATCAAGCACTGACACCCGCCAGGACGGACGGACCCGGGTCAGGCGCCGAGTGCGGCGCGGACGGCCTCGGCCTTCTCCTCGGTGAACACGCCGCTGTCCAGGAGGGAGAGGACGGACAGCACGCCGCCGCGCGATCCCCAGCTGCCCTCGTCGATCACCCGGAAGGTGACCCACCAGGCCGGTGACGGCTCGGGGAGGCCGCAGGCGTCGGCCATCGCGGCCAGGACGCGTTCGATGACCTCGGCCCGGACCTCCGCCCGCCAGTCACCGTCCATCACCGTCACGTTGATGACCATGACGTCGGTTTCCGGGCCGGTGTCCGCGAGGAGCCGTCCGCCGATGGCCATCATGTCGGCCGCACGCTCGACGAAGTGCACCTGGAACCCGACCCGTGCGGCCGGGGCGAACTGCCCGACCTCCGGCACGAGCACCGCGTCCGTCAGCGTCTCGGCCAGCTTCCGGCGCTGCTCCTGGCTCAGGCGGCCCTTCGGGGCGTTCACCGGGATGATCGTCATGACATCCTCCTATGACAGTCGTTATAGACGGCGGTCAGGCTACACCCGTCTATAACGACCGTCATAAACGGTCAGTCGGAGATGACGGCCGAGCGACGGATCCACTCGCTCCCGTGTGCCGCCTGGTGCATGAAGGCGGCGACATCCGCCCGGCTGATCGTCGGATTGCCCTTCATCGGCAGCCGGTCGCCCACGCGGTACGCCCCCCTGGCCGGGCCGTGGGTCAGCCTGGTCGGGTAGACCACGGTCCAGTCCAGCCCGCTGGAGCGGATGCTGTCGTCGGCGATCTCCTTGTTCGCGTAGATCGACCGCAGGAGCGTGCGGTAGATCACCTTCTGAGGGCCGCTCGCCCACGCGAGGGTGTGGCCGACCCCGAACGACGACAGCCACACCAGCCGGGAAACTCCCGTCTCCCCGGCCGCGGCGATCAAGGCCGCCGAGGAGCGCGTGAAGAGGTCGTCGGCCACCACCGAACTGCCTCTGCCGAGGGCGGCGATGACGGCGTCCTGACCGGCCAGGGCGGTGGAGACGTCGCGGCGGGAGGTCGCGTCCCCGGCGAGTACGGTGACCTGATCCGCCAGGTCGCCCAGCGCCGCCGGGTTACGGACCATGGCGGTGACCTGGTCACCCCAGCGCAGCGCCAGGTCGACGACAGGGCGACCGGTGGGGCCGGTCGCACCCAGGATCAACAGCTTCATGACAGGGGCTCTTTCGTCTACGGGAGCAGTTCGGGGCGGTGGCAGAGACCGATCCGGTTCACATCCAGCTCGCCACCGAGGCGGAATCTGTTGCTCATGGCCTTGAGCCTGCGCGGCCCGTGATCCACCGGCGAGCCCGTGGCACCTTGCTGCCACAGGCACAATGGACCCATGCCACAGGTCATGGAGCTCCGCGGGGATCTCGAACTGTGGGCGCGGCTCAAGCCCCTGGCGGAGTCGGACGACGCGGAATGGGTCAACGTGGCCCGCGACCTCGACACCTGGCCCGGTGTCCGGGAGGCTGCCCGTCGGCAGATGCGGCGCGGCCCGTCACCTAGAGCACGCAAGCTGTACAGTCCCGCCGCCCTCGCCGACGAGCGCGACCGGGAAGCGCTGGGTGAGATGGCCGCCCACGGCTTCCAGGTGCGGATCACGGCCACCCCGCTCGCGCAGGGAACCGTCATCATCGACCGGCGCACCATGATCCTCACTGGCCCGGTGCTCCCCGCCGAGGCCGCTCACGACCGGCGCACGTACACCATGAGCGCCGCCCCGGCCCTGGTCGGCGGAGCCTACGCGCTGTTTGAGGCCGCCTGGGAAAGCGCCGCCGACCTCGCCGCCTTCCTCGGTTCGGGCCGGCCCGCCATCGACGCCCAGACCAGCAGAGTCCTGCGCGCCCTCGGCTCCGGTGCCACCGACGCGGCGGCCGCGCGGCACTTGGGCATGTCCCTGCGCACCTATCGCCGCAGGGTCGCGGACCTGCTCGTCGCCCTCAACGCGGGTTCGCGCTTCCAGGCGGGAGTGCGGGCGGGGGAGTTGGGCCTGACCCGCCCCGAGGATCTTCCGTAGCCCGGCGCCGCAGCCAACTCTCCCTGACCCGAGGCGCGTTGGGCCCTGCCTGGGCATGATGTACGGGTGGTGGACTTGCCTTCGGACGCGGAGAACCGGGACGAGGTGGTGATCCTTGTGCACGGCACATTCGCCGGTGACAAGGACGGCAACGATTCCGGAAAACGATGGTGGCAGCGCGGCAGCGGTACGTGGAAATGGCTGGAGTGCAATCTTCCGGCAGGAACGAGCCTGCCGCAGAACGGCAGACTGTTCCACTGGAACGGCGCGAACACACAGTCGGCGCGGTTGTCCGCCTCCGTGGACCTGTTGGCGCTTCGTCATATGGGAAGCGCTTCTGACGAGTCACGTGCTTCAGCGCAAGGGCATGCTGGTCGATCATCTGCATTACGCGCTGGTACGTCGGGGAGTCCTCTCAAGTGAAAAGGGTGATCCCGCTACGGACAGGAAATTCCTGGCTGACGAGTATCAGGAATTGAGTTAAGAGCTGGAGCTCGACCACCTGCGGAGCTGGACGACGATCGGAACGCCGTTCCTGTGCCATCTGCCGGAAGGTGGTTGGGTTTTCAGAGGATGGCGCCACGCGAAATTCTCGTTGGCGGGCGCAGTGAGTGCCGAGGATGTCAAAGCGCTACGCTGGCCTGTATGGCTCGTCCTGACCGTTTTCGCTGTCAGTATGCTGTTGGGATTGGGTTTGGCGATCTCTCAGGCGGTCGGACCGATGGGGATTGTTATTTGGTGCGCATCTTCCTTGACGGCCATCAAGACAACGATCTCGGTTGTGGTGAAGAGGGAAGTCGCCCACTCGCTGACCACCCGTGCGAAGCTTGCCCGGTCTGCGTTCGCGCGCTTTTCCGGGCGGTGGCTGGGCCTCTACGCCACGACGGACGAGGCCATCACGGGGCTTCGGACGCTGTGTCCGCCCCAAGCCCCCGATTATGCACAACTGTGCCTGCCGCCCGAGCAGCGCACAGCCCCGAGGAAGGCGACTGGGACGGGACCCGACCTTCCCACGCTGCTGCGCCTGAACGCACCTCTCAAACACGTTGCGCTTGCTCCCGAGGTCTCGTTCGGGCACGGGTACTACTACGCCGGCTCCACGTTGACCGACAAGGTCTATGACGGGGTCAACAGATGGATCATGCCGAAGATCAACAGACTTCTGGCCCATCGTCTGCTGCGCACTGCCCAGGGGTGCGATATTCCGTATGTCGACCTCGTCTACGTCTCGCCTTGGCCGGTGCCCCTTGAGGCCGGCGTCGCCGGATTGCCGGACCGCATCGACAAGTCATTGGAAGAGGGAGCGGCGTCGCACGCCGGTCTGCTCGGTCTCGAGGTGCGCCAGCTGATCACCCGCGCAGCCATGAGCGGCACGCGGCTGCCCGCAGTTCTCGCAGATCATCGGCTGGACACTGCCGGAAGGTTCATGGTCCACACGTCCTACTTCGACAACCCCGAAATCCTGCACATGATCCGCTGCCACATCGCCGATTCATGTCAGTCTTCCCAGGCCGGTACCACCCGCGCGGCAATTCCCTCAGATACCCGAGAGTGGCTGCTGGAGGCTCGCGCACGTACAGCCACGAAGGCGGCACTGCACAGCCCTGAGGGCTGAGTTGCGCGTCGGAGTCGAGCTCAGCCAGGCACCGGATCTTCGGAGGCGGGCAGCGGTTCTGCGGTCTTCGGGACCAGCGCGCTCACCCCGCACATGACAAAGGCGGGGCCCGAAAGCCCCGCCCGAACCCCATGAAGCCCCAGCTCAGGGCCACACCAGGCAATAGGGCTGATGCCCCGCCTCATGCAACCGATGGCTGAAGTCCTGCCACTCGTGCAGCGATTGGAAGAGGTGGCGTGCTGACCTGGGGTTTTTGGCGGGATGTGCGTTGACCTGCGGGAACACCTCCCCGCAGTTCTCATCGGTCTACGCCGTTTCCCATGCTCATGTGCCCTGGATGTGCCCTGGACGTGCCTTCGGCCGGTCGGGACGCAGCCCCCCCCCGCCCACGCTGATCTGGAGGCTGGCCACGACGTCTTGTGCGGGATTTACCCCTCGCCATACTCGGTGGATGATCACGCCCCGTGCCTCGCATCAACGCGTGACGAACTCTACGGAACGGCAGCGAGCTGACTTGGACGCCTACGAGGACAGGGCGCGTCGTGGGCCGTGCTTCGTGTGTGCCTTTGTCTCGGGGCACCCCGACTACGGGCATCACACGGTCTTCGAGGACGAGGACTACGTCGCCTTCCTCGACCGGTGGCCCACCCTGGCCGGCAAGGTCCTGGTCGCGCCGAAGAGGCATGTCGAGCATGTCGTTCGTGATCTCGACCAAGAGGCGTACGTCCGGCTCATGCTCGTCGTTCGGGAGGTCGCCCTCGCGGTGGAGGACTGCGTGGGAGCCGAGCGGACGTACCTGTACTCGCTGGGGAGCCGGCAGGGCAACGCGCATCTGCACTGGCACATCGCCGGCCTGCCGCCGGACGTGCCCTATGAGCAGCAGCAGTTCCACGCCCTGGTGGCCGAAGGCGGTGTGCTGGCCATGAGCCCCGAGGAGTCCGTCGACATGGCCGCGCGTATCCGTGAACGCATCGCGGCCCGCGGCGGACTCCGGGTGCTGTGACCGGATCTCAAGTCCCGGGAGCCCGGATAGTCGACTGGGCGAAGAAGCAGCCGACTCGACGATCAGCACGGGCACCGATCGCCCCGGCCGTGATGAAGGCTGCTGCCTGACCGACATCCATCTCATCGCCGGCCCATCGTCCTCACGTCGATGACCGAAGCGAACTGTCCGCCAGGATGCGCTCCAAGGATCGGTGACCCATCCGACTCATGGCCGGGTTGCTTTCGACGTAGTACCAGACCAACCCCATCGCTTGAACGAAAGCCCACGCCTTGCCTCGCTCCCATTCAAGGTCGTCGCTGCCCAGGTGATCACGGAGCACCTGCCGCGGTCCGGCCTCGAGCAGATGCCATGCGCTCACGAGATCCAGAGAAGGGTCAGCCGGTCCGAAGCCGCCAACGTCGAGAATCCCCGCCAGACGGTCGGCGGACACGAGCACGTTGCCAGGAATCAGATCGCAATGGGCCATGACGTCCTCAGCCGCACTTCGCGGCAGATCGCGCAAAGTTGCCCATATACGGCGAAGCCGAGGAACGTCCAGGAGTTGCTCACTGTGCCTGAAACAGGTCTCCATCCAGGCGTCATGGGTTTGCAGGTCGCCTCCTCGGCCTGTACCGGCAAACGTGCGGCCACGCGTGTCGATAGCGCGCAGGTCGCCGATGAGATCGGCCAAGTCGTGGGCAAACGCCACCGATTCGCCGGGGTCCTCATCGGCGGCCACGATCCCGGGCAGCCACGTCTGCACAGACCACGGAAGCGGGTAGCCTGCGCCGGGTTCACCGAGCGCGACCGGCTCGGGCGTGGGGAAACGCGTGCGACCTGCCAGCATTTGAGCTGCTTCCGCCTCGGACTCCAGCCAGCGCCGGGTCGGCTCGACTTCTGCGGACTCCAGAGGGAATCGAGCTGCGAACCGGTCACCGATACGGAAGAGGGCGTTGACCGTACCCTGCGCAGCGATGCTCCTGACCGGCAGGCTCCGCCACTCAGGAAACTGCTGATCGACCAACGTGCGCACCGTCTCAGGCGACACCGTCAGCTGGTTGGCGTGCATCTTCACGGTGAAAAGCATCCGCGTCAGGTTCTCCAACTGCAACCTGTTTCTTGTCGCGCGACCTTGCCTGTCGGCAGCCCGGCACCAGCCACTTCACAGCCGTCGTCGCTGTCGTAGCCGCACTGTCGAGGCGTCGGGAATCGTGGTGCAGGTGGCCTGACTCCCGCCCGATTCAGGCTTGCTGCGCGACGTCCTCGGCCAGCTCGGCGAGGGTTCGCTCCGCCAGCGACCGCGCCTCCGGCGTGCTGTCGGCCCCGGCAAGGGTGATCGCCGCCTTCCAGGCCGCCCAACCCTGGGCGCGGTGCCAGGTGTCCTGGTCCAGACCGGCCGCGCGGACGAACAGCGGACGCGTCTCGCGGTCGAACATCGTCCACGCGGCCACCAGGTCGCAGGCAGGGTCCCCGACGGCGGAGCAGCCGAAGTCGATGACCGCCGAGAGCCGTCCCTCGCTCAGCAGCAGGTTTCCGGGCGCGATGTCGCCGTGCAGCCACACCGGTGCCTCGATCCACGAAGACTCCGTGGCGCGGCGGACGCACCGCTCGCCCACCTCCCGCACTTCGGGCGCGAGCCCGGCGAGAGCCAGGATGGCCTCGTCGGCGTAGACCGTGAATTCGGCGCCACGCGAGGAGTTGTGCGTCCCCGGCGGCGGGGCGTCCTGCGTCGGCGCGGCGCGCAGGGCCGTCAGGAACTCGCCCAGGGCCACCGCGACAGCGGCCAGATCGGCTTCCCCGGCACCGGCGCGGTTCAGCGTCTGCCCGGGGTACCAGGCGTACACCGACCACGGACCGTCGAACAGCGGGCCCGGCGCACCCTTGGCGACCGGCTTCGGGATCGGCAGTGGCAGCACCTCGGCGAGCACCGGCAGCCAGCGGTGCTCTTTCTCGACCTGGGCGTCGTAACCCCGCGCGCTGGGTATCCGGACCGCGAGGTCGGAGCCAAGGCGGAAGGTGCGGTTGTCCCAGCCCTGCGGCTCGACCGGGCAAAGCGGCAGCTCGGCCCACTGGGGGAACTGCTCGCGCACGAGCCGGCGCGCGAGGTCCAGGTCGGGCACCGGCCGCTCGGCGGTGGGCACGGAACTGTCCTGGCTGGGGCTCATGGCGGGATCTCCTGCGGAGGTATCGGTCACGTCGATCACTGGTCACGGGTCGAGTACCGGTCACGGTCGGTCAGCGGCCCCGGGACCGCTCCGGCCGGCCGGGCGAAGCGGGTGCCTTCGGCGGACGGGTCCCGCCGCACCGTAGCGGCTGAAGCGGGGGACGAGCCGCGTAAGGGATCCGGCGAGCATGATCACCCCAGCGCCCAGCCCGGCCACGGCGCCCACCCCGACCAGCGCCGCAGCGGGCACAGCCCCAGCCATCCCGACGGGCTCCACAATCCGGGGACGGCGGCGTCGTGCAGCCTGCCCCGCGCGTCCGGCGGGCACGCGTGGTTGAGTGCGGTGTACCACCACACGCCGTGCAGGGTGATGCCCACGCCCCCGACCACGGCCGCCGCGATGTCGGCGTCGACCAGCCGGACCGCGCCGAGGCCGTCCCACAGACGCAGCGCCGGCATCTGCTCCTCCGTATGCCGGTCGGGCCAGGTCAGCTTCAGCGCCGGCGGCTCGCCGTCTCGGCCGACCGGCACCACGAGGCTGTGGTAACCGTGCATGGGCTGCCCGTCGACCTCCAGGTTCCACCGGTCGCACCACTCGGCGCCGGTGTCCGGCAGGGCCGCCGGCCACCGGCGCCCCGCCTCGCCCTGGTGCTGCCGGCGGTCGAAGCCCCGAAGGGCCTCGGGCACCTCTACCGGCTTGCGTTGCTGTGGACCTCAGCAGTCACCGCATCTCCCTCACGATCACAACTGTGCGCGGCGAGAGGTTGCCGCGCTTTGGAAGGGCGGAAGAGCCAGGGCCCGTCCGGTGGGCGGGGAGGGCACCGGACAGGCCCTGGCTGTCTCAGGGGGTGGATCGGGGCGGGCAGTTGTCCGACGTTCTTTCCTGTGGTGGCTATGCCGAGAGCCAGGCTGCCTGGTCAGGTGCCAGCAGGTCGTCTTCTACGGGGCCGCTGGAGAGCAGGATCGAGGCGTGTTCGGGGAGTGGGTACGGCTCGGCGGAGAGGTTGACCACGCAGGTGAAGCCTTGGCCGCGACTGAAGGCGAGGACTCCCTCGGGGCTGTCCAGCCAGGTGAGGGTGCCGTCGCCGAGGGCGGGGTGTTCGCGGCGCAGGTGCAGGGCCGTGCGGTAGAGCTCCAGCATCGACGTCTTGTCGCCGGTCTGTGCCTGCACGGTGCGCTCGCCCCAGTTGGCGGGTTGGGGGAGCCAGGGGGCGGCGGAGGCGCCGTCGGGGCTGAAGCCGAAGGGGGTGGTCCGGCCGGACCAGGGGATCGGAACCCGGCAGCCGTCCCGGCCGCGGTCGGTGTGGGCGGAGCGTTCCCAGATGGGGTCCTGGAGGACGGATTCCGGGAGGTCCTCGACCTCGGGCAGGCCGAGTTCCTCACCCTGGTAGACGTAGGCGCCGCCGGGGAGGCCGAGCATCAGCAGGGCCGCCGCGCGGGCGCGGCGGGTGCCGAGGGCCGGGTCGGGGGGTCCGTCGGGTCGGTAGGGCTCGGTGGGTGACCAGCGTCTGACCGTCTTGCGGGCGTAGCGGCTGGCGTGGCGCATGACGTCGTGGTTGGAGAGCACCCAGGTGGCCGGCGCGTCGACCGCGCTGAGGAGAGTGAGCGAGTCGTCGATGACCGTACGTAGGTCCTTCGGATCCCAACTGGCCATCAGAAAATCGAAGTTGAAGGCGGTGTGCAGGCCGTCCCCGCGGACGTAGGCGGCGAGGCGCTCCGGGGTGTCCGTCCAGGCTTCCGCCACGAACGCCCGGTCGCCCCCGTACTCGTCGGCCAGCCGGCGCCAGGTCCGGAAGATGTCGTGGACCCCGTCGCGGTCCCAGTGCGGGTGTCCCGTGTCCTGGCGGGGTGGCAGGTCGGGCAGTTCGGGGTCCTTGATCAGGCCGTGCGCCACATCGATACGGAAGCCGTCCACGCCCCGGCTGAACCAGAACCGCAGGATCGACTCGAACTCCTCCCGCACTTCCGGGTGTTGCCAGTTGAGGTCGGGCTGTTCCGGAGCGAACAGGTGCAGGTACCACTCGCCGTCGGGCAGCCGGGTCCAGGCGGGGCCGCCGAAGACCGACACCCAGTTGTTGGGCGGCTGAGTGCCGTCGGGACCGCGGCCGGGGCGGAAGATGTAGCGCTCCCGCTCCGGAGTGCCGGGGCCGGCGGCCAGTGCCGCCTGGAACCAGGCGTGTTGGTCCGAGGTGTGGTTCGGGACGATGTCCGGGATGACGCGGATCCCGTACCCGTGTGCCTCCTCGATGAGCTGCTCGGCCTCGGCGACGGTGCCGAACAGCGGGTCGATCTCGCGGAAGTCGGCCACGTCGTAACCGTGGTCCGCCATCGGGGACTTGTACCAGGGGTTGATCCAGAGGGCGTCCACACCGAGCGACTTGAGGTACGGCAGACGGGAGCGGAGGCCGGCGATGTCGCCGACGCCGTCACCGTTGCCGTCGGCGAAGCTGCGGATATAGACCTGGTAGATGACGGCGCTGCGCCACCACGGTGCGGTGTTACCGGTTGTCGGCATGCGGTTGTGCACTCCTTCGGTGGGGGCGCGGTGCGGGTCGCTACGGGTTCGCCCGCCGCTACTCCTTGACGGCTCCGGCGTTGGCGCCCCGGACGAAGTAGCGCTGGAAGCAGAAGAACAGCACCGCCACCGGCAGCGTCGACAGCAGGGCCGCCGCCAGTTTCAGCGGGTACTGGGTGCCGCTGCCCAGGCCACCGGAGACGAACCGGGCCAGTCCGGTCGTCAGCGTCTCGTACTGGGCGGACTGGGTGGCGACCAGGAAGTGGGTGAACTCGTTCCAGGAGCCCTGGAACGACAGGATGGTCAGAGTGATCAGGGCGGGCCGGGCCATCGGCAGGACCACCGACCAGAAGGTGCGGAACACCCCGGCGCCGTCCACCCGCGCGGCTTCCTCCACTTCCCGCGGGATGGACTCGAAGAACTGCTTCATCATGAAGATGCCGCCCGCGCCCACCAGCATCGGCAGGATCATGCCGGTGTAGGTGTCGAAGAGCCCGAGGGTGTTGAGCACCAGGAACCGCGGGATCAGCAGGGCGATGCCGGGCACCGCCATCACGGCGATGACGAAGCCGAACAGCAGCGTGCGTCCCCGGAAGCGCAGCCGGGCCAGCGCGTACCCGGCCATGGAGTCGAACAGCACATGCCCGGCCGTGGCCACGACGGCGATGAACGTCGAGTTGCCCAGCCAGCGCAGGAAGGGGACGCCGTCCCCGTTCTGGCTCAGCCCGAACAGTCGCTGGTAGGAGGCGGTCGTCGGCGGGGACGGGATCAGTCCGAGGGGGTGGGCCGCCGCGTCCGGGTCCGTCTTGAACCCGGTAACGAGCTGGATGACGAACGGCATCAGATACAGCAGCCCGAGCCCCAGCACGAGCGTGTATCCAAGTATCCGCAGGTGCGTCGGGTGCCGTCCGAGCACGGGGCGTTCCTGGGCCCGGACGGCCGTGGCCTTGGCCTTCATCGGTTCCTCCCGAGACGGAGACGGATACGGGAGCTGGGCCGGGGGGCGCGCTCGCGCAGCGCCCAGCGCTGCAGCACGGTCATGGCCAGGATCAGGGCGAGCAGGATGAAGGCGATGGCCGCGCCCTGGCCGAAGTCGCCGTCACCGAAAGCCGCCGTGTAGGACAGGAAGGCGGGCGTCAGTGTCGTGTTGGCCGGGCCGCCCTGACTCACGACGTACACCTGGTCGAAGACCTGCCACGAGCCGATCATGCCGAGTGTGAGGACGAAGAAGAGTACGGGTCGCAGGGCGGGCAGCGTCACATGGCGCAGCAGCTGCAGACGGTTGACGCCTTCGATGGCGGCCGATTCCTCCAGTTCCCGGGGGACGTCCTGGAGGGCGGCCAGGAAGATCAGCATCAGGGTGCCGGACGTCGTCCACACGGCGAGCACGATGAGCGTGCACATCGCGACGGACGGCCCGGACAGCCACTCGAACCACGAAAGGCCCATGAAGGAGTGGTCGGCCAGGAATCCCGAGGGCCTGTCGGGGTCGACGATGCCGAGGGCGCCGAGCAGGAGTGAGAGCACGCCGCGCGAGTCGGCGAACCAGTTGGGTCCCTTGATCCCGGCCCAGGACAGCAGCGTGTTGACGGCGCCGCTGCCCTGGAACAGGAAGAGGAAGATGGTGGAGACGGCGATGGAGCTGGTGACCGACGGGAAGTAGAACGTGGTGCGCAGGGCGCCCCGGGCGCGCAGCAGCCGCTGGTTGACGATCATGGCCAGGCCCAGCGCGAGGCAGGTCTGGAGCGGCACGGTGAGCAGCACGTAGTAGGCGGTGTTGCGCAGCGAGGTCGTGAACAGCGTGCGGTCCAGGCCGTCCTCGGTGAGGAGTGCGCGGTAGTTGCCGAGGCCCACGAACGTCGCCTGGCCGCTGAACGGGTTGGACTGGCCGTCCCAGTTCAGCAGGCTCACCCAAGCCGCCATCAGGATCGGCAGCACCAGGAACAGGCCGAGGATGATCACCATGGGGCTGACGAACAGCCAGCCCCAGAGTCCTTCCCGGCGGCGCCCCGCGCGCGGGGCGAGGTGTGCGCGGGGCGCCGCGTGCGGACCGGTCCCACCGGGCGTGTCAGGTGTGCCCGGTGAGCCGGCCGTTCGGGGGTCCGCAGCTGCGGACGCCGGGGTGGCGGTGGGGGTGGCGCCGCCGGGCGCCCGGCTCGAGCGGCGCGTCGGACGGGAAACCATGGCGGCTCATTCGCCCTTCGCCAGGGCTTGTTCGCCGTTGCGCTGCAGGTCGGCGAGGATCTTCGCCGGATCGCCGGTGCGCAGCGACTGAAGGCCGGTGTTGAACTGGCCGAGGACCTTCTCGAAGCCGGGTATGGTCACCGGGCCCTGGGCGTAGGCGTTCGCGTCGACCCATGCCTTTGCGGCGGGCACCTTGTCGGCGTAGGTGGCCTGGGCGCTGGTGCGCGAGGGCATCACGCCGAAGGCGTCGGCGAACTTCAGCTGCTGGGTGGCGGAGGTCAGATACTTCACCAGGTCCACGGACGCGGCCCGGTGCGTGCTGTCCTGGGCGACACCCCAGCAGGTGCTGAAGGCGAGCGAGCCCTTCCCTGCTGGTCCTTCGGGCAGGGGCACGGCCTTGTACTTGATGTTCGGGAAGTCGAGCTTCATGGCGCCGGTGAGCCAGTTGCCCTCGATGGTCATGGCGGCCTTGCCCTTGCCGAACGCCTCACCGCCCCATGCGGTGTCGACCTGCTTGGCGTACTTCAGGGAGCCATCTTTCAGCAGCGACTGCACATAGGTGAGCGCTTCGATGTTCTGGCTGCTGTCGGCGGTCATCTTCGTCTGGTCGGCGTTGGTGATCGCACCGCCGGCCTCCTTCATGAAGGCGCCGAGCCGCACGTACTCGTCGTTGGTCACCAGGCCCGTGACATCACCGCTGGTGAGCTTGGCCGCGACGGTCTTCAGCTCGGCCCAGGTGGTCGGGTAGTCCTTGTCCGTCAGCCCGGCCTTCTTCCACAGGTCGGTGTTGATCGCCAGCGCGAGCGTGGAGGTGTCCTTGGGCAGACACATCAGCTTCCCGTCGTAGGTGAAGGACGACCGCAGCGGCGCGGCGAAGTCGTCGACGTCCTTCACCTGGTCGCCGTAGGCGTAGAGGGAGCCGCCCTTGGCGTAGTTGGCGAACAGGTCGGACGGAACGTAGAAGACGTCCGGCGGATTGCCCCCGGCGAATGACTGCGTGAGCTGCTGGTTGAGATCCTTGGCGAGCTCCACGGTCACCGTGTTGCCGGACTGCTTCGCGTACGCGGCCACGGCCTCCCTGACGGCCTTGGTCTCGGCGTCGCCCGAGGTGCCGATGAGGACCGTCAGTTTCTGGCCGGAGCCGGTGTCCTGCTGTGCTTCCTTGCCGCCGCCGAAACTCGACGAGCAGCCCGTGGCGGCCAGCAGCGCCGCGCAGGTGACGATGGCCGCGGTGGCCTTTCGGTTGACCATGGAAATCCTCCGTGGGATGCGGGTGTGACGTGCGGCTCCACCCGGTCCGCGCGGGATGCGGGTCCGGGGTGGGGGGGAGGAGAGGGAGAGGTCTCGAAGATGAAGGGGTGCCGGGCAGACTGGTCACCCGGCCTGGCGGCTGCTGTCCGGGGCAAGGGAGGGGGCGCCGGAGCGGCTGCCTGGTCAGGGCGGCTGCACTCGGCTCCGGGCGCCCAGCGGCTGCTACTCGGCTAACTCGGTCGTGTCCGCGGTGCCGTCGCACGGTGCGCCGCTGCTGTCGCGCACGACCAGGGACGGCTCCAGCAGAAGGCGCTCCGGCGGTGCGTCTGGCGCGGCGATCCGCGCCAGCAGCAGCCGTACGCACTCCCGGCCGACCTCCTCCAGCGGCTGGGCGACGGAGGTCAGCGCGGGGAAGAGGTTCTCGGCGGTCGGCGAGTCGTCGAAGCCGACCACGGCGACATCGCGGCCGGGGGCGGCGCCGCGCTCGCGCAGCGTCTGGTAGCAGCCGAGGGCCAGCATGTCGCTGGCCGCGATCACGGCGGTCGCGCCCGCGTCCAGGAGCGGTTTCACGGCGGTGCGGGCCGCGTCGATGTCACCCACCGTCTGCGCGCGCCGCCCGCGGGTCGGCAGTCCGTGCCGGCGCATGGCCCGCTGCCAGCCCTCGGCACGGTCGTCACCGGAGCCGGAGCCGCGTTCCCAGCCCAGGAAGGCGATCTTGCGATGCCCGAGGGCGACCAGGTGCTCGACCGCGGCGTCCGTGCCCGAGGCGCCGTCGACGTCGACCCAGTCGCCGATCTGCCGCCCCGACCAGATTCGGCCGAAGGCGACGAACGGTACACCCCGCTTGGCGAGCCACGCCTGGCGCGGGTCGTTGCGGGCGGTGCCGCTGAGCACGAAGCCGTCGACCTCGTGCTGGTCCAGCAGTTCCTCGTACCCCTGAAGGGTCGGGCCGCCGGGCGGGCAGGCGAACAGCAGGATCCGGTATCCGGCCTCATCGGCGGCCTGCGACAAGGCGTGCAGGAACCGGTCCAGGACCGGGTTGCTGCTCAGTGTGGGCAGGATGCCGTAGCCGATCAGCTTGCTGGAGCGGGTGCGGAGCGTCTGCGCGGCGCGGCTGGGGCGGTAGCCCATCTCCTCGATCACGCGGCTCACCCGCTCCAGGGTCTCGGGACGCAGCATGCCGGGCGAGTTGATCGCGTTCGACACGGTCTGCGGGGAGACCCCGGCCCGGGCGGCGACCATCGCGAGGGTCACCGGGCCGTTCTTGGCCGAGGCAGTGTTCTTGGCGCGGGGCATGCGGCTCTCCGGCTTGCTGAGGAGATGTGGGTCGGTTTTAGCGTTCCAAAAGCGTTGTCATCGCTCTGACGTTTGACTTAGTGTCCTTTGAACGATCTAACGCTGAGAGGTTCTACTTCCTTGGACACCACTGTCAAGACCCAGGACACCAACGGCTCGGTCACGGCGCCCTCCTCCGCGACCGGCGGCCTGCAGCCGTTCCTGCATGACGCGGTCGTCACACTGCACGCGCCGAGCCTCGTGATCTCGAGAGAAGACGGGCAGCTCAGCGGGGGTGCGGACGGCTTCTACCACGGCGACCGACGGGCGCTTTCCCGGCTGACCGTCACCGCCGAGGGCATCGCTCTGGCGCCCGTTCAGGGCGGGCTGCGGGGCGCGGACCGCGCCGGCTTCCGGGCGGTCCTGCGCGGGCTCGGCGAGGTGACACCGGACCCGGCCGTCGCCCTGCACCGCCGCCGCAGCACCTCCGACGGCCGCTTCGAGGAGGTCTTCGAGGTCACCAACGCGGGCGGCGAGCACGTCCGCCTCCGGCTGACGGTGAGCGCGGGCACGGACCTCGCCACCATGGAGCAGGTCAAGTCGGGACACGTCATCGCGGAGGCGTCGCCGCAGGTCGCGGACGGCGACACCGTCGGCCTCGCCTGGTCCACGGACGACTTCACCGTACGACTGGCCGCCGAGCCCGCACCGGACGCGCTTCAGGTGCCGACGGGCGAACTGTCCTACGACATCGACCTCAAGCCCGGCACATCGTGGACGGCGACACTGACCTGCACCGCCACCTACGCGGACGGCGACCAGTTCCCGGCGCCGCCCGCGGGCCGACTGCCCTGGCGCATCCCCGTGCTGCGCAGCGCGGACCGTCGCTTCGACCGGTGGCTGGAGCAGTCCCTCGCCGACCTGGACCGGCTGCGCCTGACGGACCCGCGGTCGCCCGACCCGGACCGCCCGGACCAGTTCCTGGCCGCCGGCGCCCCCTGGTTCCTGACCCTCTTCGGCCGCGACTCGCTCTGGGCCGCCCGCATGCTCCTCCCGCTCGGCACCGAGCTCGCCGCCGGAACCCTGCGGACACTCGCCCGGCGCCAGGGCCTGGTCACCGACTCGGCCACGGAGGAGCAGCCGGGCAAGATCCTGCACGAAGTGCGCCGCGACACCCTCCAGATCGCGGACCGCCTCTCCCTCCCGCCGGTGTACTACGGCACGGTGGACGCCACACCGCTGTGGATCACCCTGCTCCACGACGCCTGGCGCTGGGGTCTGGCCCCGGAGGAAGTCGAACTACTGCTGTCCCACGCCGAGTTGGCGCTCGCGTGGATGCGTGACCAGGCAGACGCCAGTGGTGACGGGTTCCTCAAGTACGTCGACCAGACCGGCCACGGCCTGTCCAACCAGGGCTGGAAGGACTCCGACGACTCCATCCGCTACCGCGACGGCCGCCGCGCCCACGCTCCGATCGCGCTGTGCGAGGTCCAGGCGTACGCCTACGAGGCCGCACGCGCCGGAGCTGCGCTGCTGCGCGCGTTCGGCCGCCCGGGCGCGGACGCCTGGGAGGACTGGGCGGACCAGCTGGCCGCCCGCTTCCGGGCGTGTTTCTGGGTGGAGGACGAGAAGGGTCCGTACCCGGCGGTCGCGCTCGACGGCGACGGCAGGCCGGTCGACTCGGTCACCTCTGGCTTCGGCCACCTCCTGGGCACGGGCCTGCTCAACGCGGAGGAGAGTGCGCTGCTGGCCGCCCGGATCGCCGGGCCCGACCTCGACGCGGGGCACGGTCTGCGCACTTACAGCAGCGACGCGGTGGGCTACAACCCGTACGGCTATCACGTCGGTTCGATCTGGCCGCACGACACCGCGATCGCCGTACACGGCCTGATCAGGGCCGGCTTCCCGGACGCCGCGGCATCCCTGGCCGACGGCCTGTTGACGGCGTCGGCAGCATTCGACGCCCGCCTGCCCGAACTCTTCGCAGGCCACGGCACCGAGGCGGGCCCCGGCCCGGCCCCCTATCCAGCGTCCTGCCGTCCCCAGGCGTGGGCGGCCGCGTCCTCGGTCCTCGTGCTTCAAGCGGCCTTGGGCCTGAACGCGGACGTCCCGGGCGGCACGGTCACCGTGGCCTCCACGTTCGCCCGGAACTACGGACCGCTGTCCCTGAACGGGTTCCAGGTCGATGGGAACCGACTGGACGTCACGGTGACAGCGGACGGAGCAGCGCAGGTGACGCCACCGGGGGAGTTGGTCGTGACCATGGCCTGATGTGACTGAGCGCGCTACGTGGTGCTGGCCGCCCATCCGGACACGCGGTCAGAACCCGCTACATGGCCATCACATGACGAGGGCGGGGTCGGAAACCCCGCCCGCTACTCATGAAATCCCAGGTCAGAGCCACACCAGGCAATAAGGCTGATGCCCCGCCTCATGCAGCCGATGCGAGAAGTCCTGCCACTCATGAAGCCGATTGAGGGCGGGAGGGTGCTGGCCTGGGGTTTCTTGGCGATGTGTGCGCTGACCAGGGGAAACGTCTCTCCGTAGTTCTCACTGGTCTACGCCGTTTCCCGGGCTCATGTGCCCTGGATGTGCCCTCGGGCTCGATACGAGCGACTTGTGCGTGCCGGCTCGACAGCCGACTCGCCGTTCTCTGAGTGTGGTTCAGTCCCGGAGGTCTTGGACCATCACCGCGTACACGGGTGAGTCGGCGAATGGTTGTTGCTCGCCGACTTTGGAGTACCCCCACGACTCATAGAGTTCCTGCACCTTGGGGTGGGTGACGTCGACCAGGAGCACGGCGAGGTCTTCCGTACGTTCCTTGAGCAGCGCCTCGTGCAATCGCTCGGAGATGCCCTGCTTGCGCCAGCCGGGGCGGACCATCACCTCGGACACGGCATAGGTAGAGGTGTAGCCGTTGTTCGGCTCGTAACCCGTGGAGCGCCACCACTCCCGGCCAGGGGCGAGCTGGGCGCCGTAGGCGAAGCCGACGGGTTCCTCTCCGTCGTAGGCCACGACACAGGAGAAGCCCTCCATGCCGCTCCAGTGGTCGACGAACCAGGCGAAGCGCTGGTGGAAGGGGTCGTCCATCTGGTCGGCGTAGGCGTCGGCGTGTACGTCGATGAGCATCTGCCGGAAACCTTCGGGGAGGTTTCCGTGCTGGAAGTGACGTAGGTCGGTCACGCTCGACTCCATTCGGTTCGCATTCGGTCTGCCCAGTCTCGTGCGCAGGAGGTGGAAGGGGACAGGGCGAACAGGCCCCGGTGGAAGTCGCCGATGAGCGTGCGCATACGGCCGGGCAGGGGATCGCCATCCATGATGGTGAAGACGTCGGCGGCTGTCACTGTGGCTTGTTCGGCGTCGCCCTGGTGCAGTTGCGCGAGAGCAAGTTGGGCCGTTGCGAGCGCCCTGTTGCGCCGGAAGGTTGTCGGGATCTTGGCCAGGGCGCGGTGAGCCATGGCTTCGGCGTGGGCGTGGTGTCCGCTGTTGTAGTGGACGATGGCGGCGAGGTGATCGAGTTCGGCCTGGCCGTAGAAAGCTGTCCAGCGCGGGCGCTCGCGTTCCGGAGTCTTGGTGAAGGCGTCCTGGGCCGATCCGAGGGATCGCCCAGCGATGCGGCCATCGCCGAGTGCCGCGTAGGCGAGGGCGGCGCGGATACGACCCAGGGAGTCGAAGAACGGGTCACGTCGAGCGGCCGGGGAGGCTTGTGCGGCCTGAGCTGCCGCGAGAGCTTCCGGCCAGTTCTGGCGCTGGTAGGCGAGCATGGACAGGTTGACCCACACCCGCATTTCGGTGGGGCCGTCCTGGGATAGGCCGGCGTACGTCGCGGATTCGTTCAGGTGCCGTTGCGCCTGGTCGAGGTTGCGGGCGTCGATGCAGGACCAGGCCGCGATGGTGGAGTATTCAGCGGCCAGCGCGTACAGAGCTCGGCGGACGCGTTCGCCGGCGTTGCGCTGCTGCAACTCCAGTACGCCGTCGCGGCCTTTCATTGCCGCCTTCTCCAACTCCGCGTGACCACCCTGGCGGTCGTCGGCTGCGACGAGGGCGTTCATCCCGGTGGCGGCTCGAGCCACATCTGACATGCCGACCGCGCGGCGCTGGGCGATCTGGGGAACCGCGGCGGCTGCGGTCCCGGTGGCCGAAGCGATGAAGGTGCGACGCCGCACAGGGTCCTCCTGCGGGTGGTGCATGGTGCGTGGTGCGCTGAACCCTAAGTCCTCGACGGGGCACCCGAACACCCACTCCAGCGCGGCGCATGTACGGCTGATGGGGCGGCGGGACGTTCCGTTGAGCAGGTTGCGGACGGTGCGGGCGGAGACATCGCCGGGTCTGCCGGTGATCTCTGCCAGCGCAGTGTTCATCCGACCAGCCAATTCATCCTGGGTGAGGCCGAGTTCCTCCAGCCGGCTCTTGAGGATGGCGTTCGCTCCCATGCCACCGACCGTAGACCGGCAGTCACCGACTGAACCAGACCCCAGGTCACGGGAATGCAAAGTCTTCCGGTTCGAGGCGGCGGTGGGAGCACGACCTTTCCTGTTCCTCTCGGGCCACAGGCGGTTGACTCGGTATCAGCCCGTCGAGGTCCTGATTCCCCCTTCCTCGACGGCTTGGAGGAGAGCCCGCCCCCGGCGCCACCCCGTCGCGGGGGCGGGCGTCCACCCCGGAGGGATGTTCCTGTGACCATGACCGCAGCCCGACCTACTGCGACCGGCGCCCCCGGTTACACCGAGACGATGCCGTGCGAGCCGGAATCCGCTCGCCGGGCCCGCCTGCTCGTCTCCGCAGCCCTAAGCACTTGGGGCATAGGCGAGTTGGCTGAGGCTGGGGTGCAGATTGTGGCCGAGCTGGTCAACAACGCAATCGACCACACTCGGTGCCGGAACGTCCGTGTCCTGGTCACGCGTCCAACCCAGGGCGTGGTGCGTATCGGCGTCGCCGACACATGCAGGGAAGGCCCCGAGCTGGGCAGCCCCGACGACGACGCCGAGGAGGGGCGCGGCCTGCTCCTGGTGGAGGCCCTCAGCTGGAGATGGGGATACGACCGGAAGCGCTGGGGCAAGGTCGTGTGGGCCGAGCTGGAAGTGCCGGCCGAGTGCTGAGGCCCCGGGTGTCCTTACGTCTGATGGATGCCGACGAGCTGGTGGACGATCCCAGCCCAGAGGCGTGTGTAGAACTCACCCTCGGTCCCTTCCGTGCGACGAGCGACCCCGGCACCGAGATATTCGCCGCGCCCCTGCGCATCACGCCCGTGGATCTCCTCCGGCTGCACATGGAGTCGGACCTTGCGCTCGGGGAAATCCGAGCCGAGGCCACAAGGGCGGAGACCGAGTATCAGCGGCGACTTAGCCGCTGGCACGAGGAGGGCCGAGCGGCGGTCGAGGGCAGGGAGCCGGAGGTGACACTCCTCGTGCGTGTGCTTGAGGGACTCCGTCGGCAAGTTGTCGCGCCGGTCTGACACCGCTCCGAGGCGACCGGCGCTTGACAACTCCCGCTGGGCGCCTCGATGTCCGATGCGCTTGGTGAGCGAGCAAGGCAGTCGAGACACAGGCACTATCCGTAGAGAAAGGAAGACCGTGTTCAACTACATGGACCGATTCCCCACCGGCAGCCCGCTGCCACAGGGACACCTGACCGCCGCTCCTTGGGGCCTGCGTCGCATCGCCCCGTACCCGTCCGTCGAGGCCCCGGACTACGTGGCGGTGGAGCTGGACCCGGCGACCCAGACCGCCCGGTACTTGGACGCGTCCGGAGCGCCCACCATGTCGCCGGGGCATGGCACATCTTCCGGTACCAATCCGTCCACCGGCACCACGGGCCAGGGCGACCGTAACAGCGACTCCCCTGACAGCGACACGGGGAACGACACCGACCAGTGACTCCAGTGGCGAACGACGATCGTCCGGTCCTGGTTGTCACAAACCTTGACGACCCGACCACGGACATCGTGATCAGCGAGCTGCACGACCGGGGTGTCCCGGTCGTGCGGTTCGACTCCGGTGACTTCCCCGCCACCCTGTCGTGCTCCGCCTCGATCGGCGACACCGACAGGTGGCGTGGAAGCGTGCAGACCCTGAGCAGGCGTGCCGACCTGGGCGCCGTGAGGTCGATGTACTACCGTCGCCCCTCTGGGTTCGCCTTCCCTCACCTCGACAGGCAGGAAGAGCGGTTCGCCATCGCGCAGGCCCGCTACGGGCTGGGTGGCATCCTCACTTCGCTGCCCGGCTGTCTGTACATCAATCACCCCAACCGCATCGGCGACGCCGAGTACAAACCGTCCGGACTCGCGGCCGCAGCGGCGGCCGGCTTCACCCTGCCGCCCACGCTGATCACCAATGTGCCTGACGACGCGCGGGCGTTCATCAAGGGTCACGGCCCGGCCATCTTCAAACCCATCTCGGTCCCGCTCTACCTGGTCGACGGCAAGGCCCAGACGGTTCCCGTGACTGAGGTGACCACCGACGAGATCGACGACGCGGTGGCCGGCACCATGCACCTGTTCCAGAAGTGCGTGGACAAGGTCGCGGACGTCCGGGTGACGGTCATCGGCGAACAGATCTTCGCGGTGCGAATCGACTCCGGTCTCCTCGACTGGCGCACCGACTACGGCACCCACACCTACACGCCCGTCACCACGCCGCCTGAGGTGGAGCGCGCCATGCGTGCCTACCTGAAGCACTTCGGGCTTGTCTTCGGGGCGTTCGACTTCGCCTTGACCGACTCCGGCGAGTGGGTCTTCATCGAGTGCAATCCTTCGGGGCAGTGGGCTTGGATGGAGCCGCCGACCGGTCTGCCCATGACCGCGGCACTCGCCGATCTCCTGGAAGGAGGACTCCGTGGCTAGTGAGCCCCATGCCGAGACAGCGGCAGCCGACTTCCGACGCCAACTGGCAGCCGGACTGGAGAAGGACGGCTGGCTGCGCTCGCCGGAGTGGCGGGCAGCCGTTGAGGCAGTACCCCGCCACGTGTTCATCCCGCGCTTCTACCGCGAGAGCGACGGCCCGGGTGTCACCACCTGGGAGCCGGTCACCGAGGCGAACGTCGGCCAGGACGCGTGGCTCCGCCTCATCTACTCCGACGAGACGTGGATGACCCAGTTCGACGGCCGGGACATCGACTGGGCCGATCCGAAGCCGATCAGCAACGCGGTCCCGACCTCATCGTCCACTCTGCCGAGCCTCGTAGTCCGGATGCTCGAAGACCTGGATGTGCACGAGGGCATGAGCGTGCTGGAGATCGGGACAGGCACCGGCTACTCGACGGCACTGATGTGCCACCGGCTCGGCAGTGAGGCCGTGACCTCGATCGAGACGGACGAAGGTGTGGCACGGCGAGCCCGCGAGGCTCTCGCGAGGTCCGGCTATACCCCTGACCTGGTGGTGGGGGACGGCCGCGTCGGCCACCTCGACGGAGCCCCCTACAACCGGCTGATCGCCACGTGCGGTTTCCGGAACATCCCCCCTGCCTGGCTGGAGCAAGTGCCGCCCGGCGGCGTCATCCTGACCACTCTGCGCGGCTGGATGCGCTCCCTCGGCCTGGTGAAGCTCATCGTCACCGGCGACAGCGCGAGCGGCTGGTTCAGCGAGGACGACCCGAGCTTCATGATCGCCCGCCAGCAGGATGCGCCGGAGAGCCTCGGCATGGTGCCGGGGCCCGACGATGGCACGAAGCGGAAGGTCACGCACGGGCCGGAAGTCCTCACCGGTTCGGGGCCCGGCTTCATGGCACAACTTGCGGTGCCAGATGCCCGCTTCTTCTCCATGCCGGTCGATGGCGGACCGGTGAGCACGTTCGTGCTGGACGGCGGCACTGATTCGTTCGCCGTCCTCGCTCCCACGGACAGTGGCTGGGAGGTCCGCCAGGGTGGCCGGCGCCGACTCTGGGATGCGGTCGAGTCGGCGGTGGCCACCTGGGAGGAGTACGGCTCACCGAGCACTGCCGCGTTCGGGGTGACGGCATCCCGCGATGCGCAGGTGGTCTGGCTCGGGAACCCGAACGGCCCTCAATGGCCGCTTTCCGCCTCGTGATCAACGCCGCCGAGCTTGATGCTCCTGCGAAGGCCGTACGGCTGGGCGCTCTGGCACATGGCGGGCATTTGCTGCCTGCGCTCTCGGTCCCGGCGCGTGGCGTTCGCCGAGGCGACGGACGCGCCAAGTAAGGGCGCGGGCAGGGCTGCGGGCGTCGTCCAGGGTGCGTTGGCTGAGTGCCCGGTCGAGGAGGGTGGACGCGTTGTGGCCAGCAGCCTCTGCCTCGGCGAGCACGGTGGACAGGGCATCCCAGGCAGGGTCGTTGAGGATGCGTTCGGCGTGCTCGGGCAGCGCCTGTTGGAGGTGGTAGGCGTAGCGCCGCTTGGTCTGCAGGCTGGGTGCCCGGCTGGCGAGGCCGACCAGGACTGGTTCGGCGATCTGGGCGTACACGGCCTGCAGGTGGATCAGGGTCTGTTCGGCTGCCGCCTGCTGTTGGGCGTGCTGGCGGGTGCGGTGCCAATGCATCGCGTAGGCGACCGCGGTGAGCGCCACGTCCAGCAGCATTGCCAGTCCGGCGCCGTCCCCGTGCGGTACCGGGTCCTTCCAGATCGCCCGAACGCTGCGGCGCAGAGCGCGGGCGCTGTCGTGGTCTGCGGCGATGCGGGAGCGGGTGGCGCGCTCGAAAGCGATGGCGGCTCGTTCGAGTTCGGCCCGCACTGCGGCCGGGGCCGTGAGTGGGAGCAGATCGAGGGCTCCGCCAAGCGCGTCCAGCTGGCCTTGGCCCACTTCGTCGTTGCCGTTGCCGAGGTGGTGGGGGATGCGTTCGGTGGCAGCAGTGGCCTGGTGCCAGGGATTGCCCGGGCGGACGGGAACCGGTTCAGGAGTGGTGGCGGCGAGACGTTTGCGGATCTTGGGCAGGGAGAGGTTGCCGGCCAGGGTGGAACCGGCGTACCAGATGGGTTCCTTCTGCTTGTTGACGTCACCGGGCAGGGAGACGCTGTAGCCGATTACAGCGCCGGATGGCTCCGTTTTCGGCCGCACGTTCAAGCCGGTCGCATCAAGCAGGGCGAAGAACTCGGTCTCGGTGGACGCGGCGGCCATCGCGCGGCGCACACGCAGACGCAGGATCTCGCGGGATGTGGCGTCCTCGCCCAGACGCTTGGCCTTGAACACTTCCTTGCTGGTGGGGCGCTTGGCGGCCGTGCCGTCGCCGGGCTTGAGCCGACGGAGCCCGTAGTCGATCTCGATCTTGCGGGCCTCTCGTTGGACGGCGCGGATGTCGTGGTCGCGGCGGGGGCGGCGGCCGTCCTGGCGGACGAGGGTGGCTGCGATGTGGATGTGGTCGTCGGCGTGCCGTACGGCGACCCAGCGGCAGGCGTCGGTGTCTCCGGCGGGGGCGATACCGGCGGCAGCCACGATCCGGCGGGCGATCTCCGCCCATTGGGCATCGGACAGGATCGGGTCCTCGCGGGCGGCACGGACCGGGCAGTGCCACACCGTGGTCTTCGGAGCCCGGCGGCCGAGCATGGCCACCGGCTGGTCGAGCTGTGTGTGGAGCTGCTTTTCCACCTCTTTGGGGTCACGGTGCGGGCTGCGGCCGGGGTCTGGGGCGAAGGCGTTCCAGGAGGCGACAAGGTGCGGATCAATGTGCTCGTTGGCGGTGCCTTTGCCGAAGAGGTAGGCGATCAGGCGGCGGGTACTGCCCTTGCCGGTGATGATCTTCGGTATCACCGGCTCACCGACCCTCGGTGACCTGGGCGATGGCAGTGTCCAGCTCGGCAATCGACGCCTCGACGCGATCGAGGAGCCGGTGGACGGTGTCGGGCTGGGGCCAGGTGCCGTCCTTGTTGAGGTGCCAGGTGAGCTGGTTGAGGTTGTTGCCGATGCCGGCGAGCTGCCTGTTGGCGGCCATCAGCACCTGAACCATGGCGCGATAGTCGGCGACCGCTGCCGTGGGATCCTCGGCGCGGGCGGCGGCGAGCGATGCCTCGGCGACGTAGCCACCGGGTTTCATGCGGCTGAGTGCGGCGGCGTGCTCGACTTCGGCGAACTCGCTGTCGCTGTAACGGGGGTGGACGCGGTGTTCGCGCAGGCGCGGCTGACGCAGGCGGCGTCGCGTCGTGGGCGTCTGTGCGGTGTGCGGCGATGGTGTGGTGGCTCCCGTATCGGTCGGCTCCCCCGGGCCAGCCGACTCCGGTGCTCCCTCGGCGCCGGATGCCTCCGCCCCCTCTGGGGCGGAGGCCGGGTAAGGACTCCTTACCCGACAACTTGCTGCGCTGTCTGAGGCTGAGGTGGTGTGCATCTGCTGCTGAGCTGTGGGGAGTTCGTGGTGCTGTTCGTGCATGGGGGTACTCCGGTGGCGAGGGGAGGGAGGTGTGTCACGTGTGTCGCATCCGTCCCATGCCTGGTCAGGACAGGTACGGACACTCGGTCAGGTACGGAGAAGTCCGTCCCGGCGAGAGCATCCGTCCCCGCGCTGACCTGCGCGGGGACGGATGCGACGCCGAGATACGGCCCCAGGGGAGGCGGGTCAGCGGGCGCGTTTGGGGCCGGCGGGGCTGCCGGGCGGGCCGATGGGCAGCGAGCCCGCCGGGGCGGCGGGCGGCTTGCCCTGGGCCGGGCGCGCGGGCGTGGCGTCGTGGGTGGGGGCAGGCGCCGTCTCGGCGAGGTCGGGGCAGTGTCGGGCCCAGCTGTCGAGGAACCTGTTACGGGCGTACCCCTTGGCCTGCCTGCCCTTGTCGAACCGGTAGTTGGCCGGACGGATATCGAAGTCCCGCAACATTCTGACCAGGTAGTAGGCGTTGAGCCCCTTGGTGCCGTGCTCAGCCCAGGGGGCGTCGGGGTCCTGGAGCAGGGCGGCGACCAGATCCTGGCTGGACAGGGCCTCGGGGTTGCCGTGTGCCTCGAATACGCGGTGGATGTCTCGTAGCAGCCGCGTCTTCAGGTTGGTCTGCTCGTCCTGGACAGCCTCGAACCGGGTCATCGCCCCACAGGCCGCACGAGCACTGGCGGGCCAGTGGCCGCCGGCCAGGTCGGCGATGATGACCAGCGGTTCCCAGGTGTCCGCCGCCCGGTCCTCGACAGGCATCGTTGGCGCCATGCGGCTGGCCGTGCCGCGCAGCGGGCCCAGCCAGGCGGCCAGTTTGTCCCGCACCGCGTTCAGCTCCGGTGTGGCGTAGCGCGAGCGGAACGGGGTCACCTTCTCGCCCGGCTTGCGCTTTTGCATGCGGAGCACGACCGCCCGGTCCGTGATCGTGTCGGGCAGGTCACCGATCGAGGCCAGCGCGGCCATGGCGAAGGTCGGATACGGGGTCGGCTTGTGCTCCGGACCGGAGATGCGCCAGGCGGGCCGGTTGCGCTGGTGTCCGGCGTTCAGCAGGCCGCGCAGTTCCTCGTTGTCGCCGGCCTTGCTGAAGATGGCGTCGGCCTCGTCCACGAGGATCGTGCGCGGGTTCTTGCCGATGATGCGGAAGAGCACCGCCGTGGACATGTTCACCGTCATGATCGGCTGGTGGACGGTCTCGTGAAGCACGTCCAGAACACGGGACTTGCCGCAGCCCTTCGTCGGGCCTACGACCGCCAGACGCGGCGCGTGCTGCAGAACGGTCTGGATGTGCGTGGCCGCCACCCACAGGGTGACCGCTGTCAGCGCCTCGTCACTGGGCAGCACGACGTACTTGCCGATCGCCGCCCGCACCTCATCCAGCAGTTCCGCACCCTCACCGGAACCCCGTTCCCCAGGGTCTGCCGGTCCCCGAGGAGGCCGGGAGCGGGTCCCGTGATCCGGTCCCCGTGCGTCGACGGGACCGGTCCCCTCCTGCTGGGCGGTTCCCGCCACGGGGTTGTCGGTCCCCAGCGCCTGGTGGGGACCGTGATCACGGTCCCCAACAGCGGCATCAGCAGACGGCTGGGGACGGTCCCCGTGTGCCTCCACATCCGCCGAGTGCTCGACGGTCCCCGACGCCGGGGACCGTGTGTCCACCTGATCCCTGCGGCGCCAGGGGATGCCTTCGCCGGGGACCGCGGGAGTGGGCCAGTCGGTCGGGGAGGCGTTCGTGGAGCTGGGGGACGTAGAGTCCTCCATAGGCGTTCCTCTCCGGTGAGAGGCAGGACGGGCAAGGTCCCACCCCTCACCAGCTCATTCGTTCAGGGATGGGCGATCAGTTGGGAAGTCTTCGGCCCTCGGCGTTGTCGCGCCGGGGGCCGCTTCGTTGTCCGCGCCAGACGCGGGGTCAGGCCGTGAGGTCGTACGACGTCTGGGCATCCAGCCACGCGTCCACCTCCCGCCAGCGGTAGCGCAGGTGACGGCCGACCTTGTGGACGCTGGGGCCGATGCCCCGGTACTTCCACTGGTAGAGGGTCTTCACCGGTACCCCGAGGTACGCAGCCACGTCGGCGGGAGTGGCGAGCTGGTCACGCTCGGCGCCGGCAAGGCGCGGGGAGTGGTTCGGCAATGAGGTCTCCGTATAGGAATCAGGGTTTTGGATGGCAGGCGTGGGCAACACAGCCACACCACTTGGGAAGCGTCCAGGGTGAATTCTGAAACTCCCGGCTACTTCCCTCGGTGTCGCCGGGGAAGACCAAAACAGTAAGGGCAGATCCCCGGTTGCCGAAATCGCTCCCCTGGAAGCCGAAATTTTCTGCGGAGAAGCAGCCGACTGAAGTGCCGGAATCCGGTACCTCAGCAGTTCAGAGGCGGTGTCCAGTGCTGAGAAGTGGCGTGGCCAGTCCAGCGGATATGCCATCCGATAGCCGCTCAAATCGCCCGCTTCTTTGACGCGGCGGGAAGGTAGCACAACCTCCCCAGCGAAACGGCTCGTGATGTGCCGGAATTCGACGAGACGAACACCACTTCGCCTCCGGGCGACTTTTGGAGAGTTTAAGAACTAACTCTTGCCATGGCGGCCGACTGCAAGTTACAGCTATTTGTCATGTCCAACCGACCTGTCGAAATAGGCCCCGCCGGCCTCCACACGGCCCGCGCCATCGAGCACCTACGCCTCGTGCGCAGCCTGCCCCAGCACCAGCTCGCGACCCCTCCCGCAGCCCTGCTGCTCCCGTGGCTGACGCACATCGCCGCGCCCTACGCCACAGCCCAGTCCCCTAACCTCATCCAGGAGGCCCTTCTTGGCTGACGTGTACGACCGCTGGCACAAGTCCCACCCCAAGCCCACCGAGGCCGAGTGCGGCGAACACAAGAGCCGTACGAAGCGGATAGTCCCTACCGCCGATCACGGCATCGGCAAGCGCTGGCAGGTCCGTTACCGCGACCTGGACGGCCGCCAGCGCAAGGAGAACTTCCACACGAAGGCCGAAGCGGACAACCGTGCCGCCGAGGTCGACGTCGAGATCCGGCGCGGCTCCTACGTCGTCCCGGCCGAGACGAAGCAGACACTCGGCGCCTACGCGCAGAAGTGGCTCGACGCGAACTCCGTCGGCCCCACGACCGCGCTCCGCTACGAGGCGACCGTCCGCAACCACATCGTGGAGCACCTCGGTCGGCGCGAGCTGCGGTCCCTCAACCAGCCCTCGATCATTCAGGGTTGGATCCGCACGCTCCAGGACGCGGAACTGGAAGTGTCGACGATCGAGGGCATCTTCGACATCCTCTCCAGCATCCTCGGCATGGCCGTGGAGGACGGGCTGCTGCCGAAGAACCCCTGCAAGTCGAAGTCGGTCAAGCTGCCGACGGCGACCAAGAAGAAGATCATCCCCTGGTCGTTGGAACGCGTACGTGCGGTCGTCGCCGGACTCCCGAAACGCTTCCAGGCAGGCGGCAAGCTCGCCTTCGGCTGCGGCCTGCGGCAGGGCGAGGTGTTCGGCTTCGCAGTCGACGACATCGACTTCAAGGGCCGCTGGATCCACGTCAACCGCCAGGTGCGGCTGGTCGGTACGAAGCCTGTCTTCGCCCTGCCCAAGGGCAACAAGATCCGGTCAGTGCCCCTGCCGGCCCAACTTGCCGCCACCCTCAAGGCCCACATGAAGGAGTTCCCACCCGTCACCGTCACGCTGCCATGGGCCAAACCGGACGGCGAACCGAAGACCTTTCGCCTCGTCTTCGTGGACGAGAAGAGCCGGGCCTACAACCGCAGCGTCTTCAACATGGGTGCCTGGAAGCTCGCCCTGGCCGCCGCCGGCGTGATCCCTCCGCGCGAGCGCGGAGCGCGCTACCTCCAGGCGGCCCCGGAAGACGGCATGCACGCCCTCCGACACGCCTACGCCTCCGTGCTCCTGGACGCGGGGGAGAGCATCAAGGCGCTCTCCGAATACCTCGGCCACTCGGACCCGGGCTTCACGCTGCGTACGTACACGCATCTGCTGCCATCCAGCGAGACCCGCACCCGCAAGGCGATCGACGACGCCTTCACGGAAACGGAAACGGGAACGGGAGCCGAGGCGGAAGACAACGGCGACCCACCCGCCACCCAGGGCACATCAGCGCCCCCGGCGAAACCAATGTGCCCTCAATGTGCCCTGGCCGCCTGACGGCCCCTTCCCGGCGCCAAAGAGGGCGAGGCCCGAAGACCCCGCCCGATCCGCAAGAAACCCCAGGTCACGGCCACACAAGGCAATACGGCTGATGCCCCGCCTCATGCAACCGATGGCTGAAGTCCTGCCACTCGTGCAGCAGTTGGTACACATTGAACGCGTCCCGAGGCCCGCCCCGGTCCGGGACCGTCGACCAGATGAAGGCCGCCGCGCCCACCGCCTCCTCGCCGATGCCGCGCAGGGGGTCGACGACGGTCATCGGGAGTTTCACGACCGCGTAGTCGGGGTGCAGGACGACCAGTTCCAGGGGTGGCACCTTGTTCAGGGGGACGCCCTCGATGCCCGTCAGGACCATCGCCGCCATGGTCTCCGGCTTGATCTTCGTGAACATGCCGTTCATGCCGAGCTCGTCGCCGCCGAGTTCCTCGGGACGCATCGAGATCGGGACGCGGGCAGCGGTCGCGCCGTCCGGCGCGCCGAAGTACTTGTACGTCACCCCCACCCGACCACCATTCCTGCTCCCGGCCCGAAGATCTTCCAACCGGCGTTCAGTACGTCCGTCGAGCCGCTCCGGTTCACTCGGTAGTCCCTGGGTCCGACGTGCTTCCTGCGTGTCCTCCGCCTCGCGCCGGTGCCTTCCCCGCCGGGCACGTCGAGGACCCAGGTCATCAGTCCCCTCGCCCAGTCCGCCACCGCGATGCATATCTCCACCCGACTGCTTTTCTAGGACGCGTCGCCCCCGCCGCGCAACCCGATCATCGTGTCAGTGACCTCCCCCGCGGCCGCTCGCCGAAACGTGCGCTGAAACATCTGTCCGCGGGATCTTCGCAGCCTCCGACCACCCTGGGCCGTCTGAGCTGTGTGTATCACGTCCCAGTCTCGCAGACGCCGGAGGTTCGGGTACCGGTTGCAGGGCACTGTCCTACCCTGAACAGGTCACTCACACCCGGAGTCCGACGTCGTCGGAGAAGGTCGGAGAAGTCGCAGGTCATGAGCGAACTGGCATATCCGTATGAAGCACCGGCCTCGCAGGCTCTGTTCGACCGTGCGGCGGCCGTCACACCCGGTGGCGTGAACTCGCCGGTGCGGGCCTTCCGCGCCGTCGGCGGCACACCCCGGTTCATGGTGTCCGGCAACGGGCCGTATCTGACCGATGCCGACGGGCGGGAGTACGTCGACCTCGTGTGTTCCTGGGGGCCCATGATCCTCGGGCACTCGCACCCCGAGGTCATCGCCGCCGTGCAGGACGCCGTCGCCCGCGGTACGTCCTTCGGCACGCCCGGTGAGGGCGAGGTCGCGCTCGCCGAGGAGATCGTCGCCCGGGTGGAGCCGGTCGAGCAGGTGCGGCTCGTGTCCAGCGGGACCGAGGCGACCATGTCCGCGATCCGGCTCGCGCGCGGGTTCACCCAGCGCAGCAAGGTGATCAAGTTCGCCGGGTGCTACCACGGGCACGTCGACTCGCTGCTCGCCGCCGCCGGCAGCGGCGTCGCGACCTTCGCGCTGCCCGACACCCCGGGCGTCACCGGCGCCCAGGCCGGCGACACCATCGTCCTGCCCTACAACGACCTCGACGCCGTACGCGCCGCCTTCGCCGCCCACCCCGGCGAGATCGCCTGCCTGATCACCGAGGCCTCGCCGGGCAACATGGGCGTCGTACCGCCCGCGGACGGCTTCAACCAGGGCCTCAAGGACCTCTGCGCCGAGAACGGCGCCCTCTACATCTCCGACGAGGTCATGACCGGGTTCCGGACCAGCCGGGCCGGGTGGTACGGGGTCGACGGGGTCCGGCCCGACCTCATGACCTTCGGCAAGGTCATGGGCGGCGGCTTCCCCGCCGCGGCCTTCGGCGGGCGCGCGGACGTCATGGCGCACCTCGCCCCGGCCGGGCCCGTCTACCAGGCCGGCACCCTCTCCGGGAACCCCGTCGCCACCGCGGCCGGCCTCGCCCAGCTGCGGCTCCTGGACGACGCCGCCTACGACAAGGTCGACGCCGTGTCGCAGGAGATCCAGGGGCTCGTCACCGACGCGCTGACCAAGGAAGGCGTCGCGCACCGGCTCCAGAACGCATCCAACATGTTCTCCGTGTTCTTCACCGACCGGCCCGTGCGCGACTACGAGGACGCCAAGGCGCAGGAGTCCTTCCGCTTCACCGCCTTCTTCCACTCCCTGCTCGCGAGCGGCGTCTACCTGCCGCCGTCGTCCTTCGAGTCCTGGTTCGTCTCCACCGCGCACGACGAGCGGGCCGTGCAGCGGATCGCCGACGCCCTCCCGGCGGCGGCCCGGGCGGCTGCGGAGGCGACCGCATGAGCGACCAGAACAGCGGCGACATCACCGTCGTCCACGTCATGCGGCACGGCGAGGTCGCCAACCCGGACGGCATCCTCTACGGGCGGCTGCCCGGCTACCACCTGTCCGAGCTGGGCCGGCGCATGGCCGACCGGGTCGCCGAGCACCTCGCGGCCCGCGATGTGACGTACGTCGTCGCCTCCCCGCTGGAGCGTGCGCAGGAGACGGCGGAGCCGATCGCCAAGGCGCACGGGCTGGACGTCGCCAGCGACGAGCGGCTGATCGAGGCCGGCAACATCTTCCAGGGCAAGACGTTCGGCGTCGGGGACGGGGCGCTGCGCAGGCCCGGCAACTGGAAGCACCTGCTCAACCCGTTCCGGCCGTCCTGGGGCGAGCCGTACGTCGACCAGGTCGTGCGGATGATGAACGCGCTGAGCGCCGCGAAGGACCAGGCCCGGGGGCACGAGGCCGTCGTGGTCAGCCATCAGCTGCCGATCTGGATCGTGCGGTCGTACGTCGAACGGCGGCGGCTCTGGCACGACCCGCGCAAGCGGCAGTGCACGCTCGCCTCGCTGACGACCTTCACGTACCAGGGCGACCGGATCGTTTCTGTCGGCTACACCGAGCCGGCCCGCGATCTCGTCCCGGCGCATCTCCTCGCCGGTGCCAAGCCGGTGAAGGGGAAGGACAAGGCGTTCGGCGCGTAGGACCTTTCTGTTCGCTTCTGACGCCTCCGTTACGGAATCGGCAAATATCACCGGAACCTCCCCGTTCGTCACGTCCTCTGACTGGGTGACCACCAGAGAACGTGATGAACGGGGATGCAATGCGCCCTTACTCCCGCAGGGGAATGCTCGGAATCGGCGCGGGTGCCGCGGCCGCCGTCTCGCTCGCCGGGTGCGGCGGACTCACCGGGTCAGATGGGTCCAGCCACTCCGACGGTTCCGGAGACTCCGCACAAGGCGGGTCGAAGCCGAAGCCGGCCGCCCGGCCCATCGGCGACGGCTCCACCGCCTACACCGGCAAGCAGCCCCACCAGCCCGCGAAGCCCGAGCCGCTGGAGCCGGGTCAGACCCCGCCGCAGTTCGTCGTGTTCTCCTGGGACGGCGCGGGCGAGGTCGGCAACGGGCTCTTCCCGCGCTTCCTGGACCTCGCCAAGGAGCACGGCGCGAGCATGACCTTCTTCCTGTCCGGGCTGTATCTGCTGCCCGAGTCGAAGAAGCGCCTCTACGACCCGCCGAACAATCCGCGCGGCGCCTCCGACATCGGTTACCTCACCGACGAGCACGTCAAGGACACGCTGAAGAACGTCCGCCGGGCGTGGCTGGAAGGTCACGAGATCGGCACCCACTTCAACGGGCACTTCTGCGGCGAGGCCTACGGCTCGGTCAAGAACTGGACGCCCCGGCAGTGGCGCAGCGAGATCGACCAGGCGAAGTCCTTCGTGAAGGAGTGGCGCACCAACACCGGCTGGAGGGACCTGCCGTCGCTGCCGTTCGACTACGACAAGGAGCTCGTCGGCGGCCGCACGCCCTGTCTGCTCGGCCAGGACAACCTCCTGCCCACCGCCCGCGAGCTGGGCTGGCGCTACGACGCCTCCTCGCCCGGCGGCCGTCAGGTGTGGCCGGTGAAGCGGCAGGGGATCTGGGACCTGCCGTTGCAGCAGATACCTTTCCCCGGACGTGGCTTCGAGGTCCTGTCCATGGACTACAACATGCTGGCGAACCAGTCCATCAGCACCACGAAGGCCCCGGCGCACAACTATCCGGGCTGGCGGGAGCAGTCGGCGCAGGCGTACATCCAGGGATTCAAGCGGGCATATGAGACGAATCGGGCGCCCCTCTTCATCGGCAACCACTTCGAGCAGTGGAACGGCGGTATCTACATGGACGCCGTGGAGGAGGCCTTCAAGCACATCGCGCGCGAGAAGGAGAAGGGCGCGGATGTGCGCCTCGTCTCCTTCCGGCAGTTCGTCGACTGGCTGGACGTGCAAAAGCCCGAGGTGCTCGAAAAGCTCCGCACGCTGGAGGTCGGGCAGCAACCGGCCGGTGGTTGGAAGGGGTTCGTCGAGAAGGCCCCACCAAGTGCCGGTACGCCCTCCCGGAACGCCGCCTGAAATGCGGTTTTCCGCCCGCAAGGGGGGTGGGCGAGAGCCCCGGAACGGACATGCGAAACTTTTCACATGAGTGCCGCCAGCTGCGCCCCCCTGCGCTCGAACCGCTCGACCCGCACGACCCTCTCGACCCGGGTCCGTCGCCGCGCCGCCCTGACCGCCGGTGCCGCCGTGGCCGCGCTGCTCGTCACCGCGTGCGGCTCCGGCGGCACCTCCGGCGGGGGCGGCAACACCAACTTCGTCACCGGCACCGACGGCATCGCCACGGTCGCCGAGGGCGAGCGCACCCCGGCACCCGACCTGTCCGGCAAGACCATCGCCGGCAAGACCCTCGACGTCGCCGACTACAAGGGCAAGGTCGTCGTCCTCAACGTGTGGGGTTCCTGGTGCAACCCCTGCCGCGCCGAGGCCAAGTACTTCGCGAAGGTGTCCAAGGAGTACGCCGGCAAGGGCGTGCAGTTCGTCGGCATCAACACCCGCGACACCTCCACCGGCGCCGCGCTCGCCTTCGAGAAGGACTTCGGCATCACCTACCCCAGCCTCTACGACCCGACCGGCAAGCTGCTGCTGCGCTTCGACAGGGGCACCCTCAACCCGCAGGCGATCCCCTCCACCCTGATCCTCGACCGGGACGGGAAGATCGCGGCCCGCTCGCTGTCCGCGCTCAGTGAGGAACGGCTGCTGAAGATGCTCAAGCCGGTCGTCGCGGAGAAGTGACGTGAGCGCGCTCACCCTCGCCGCAGTCGCGGACCCCAACGGCACGGTGCTCAACGGCGCCCTGCTGGTGGCCCTGCCCATCGCCCTGCTCGGCGGACTCGTCTCCTTCTTCTCGCCCTGCGTGCTGCCGCTCGTACCCGGCTATCTCTCCTACGTCACCGGCGTCAGCGGCACCGACCTGGCCGAGGCCCGGCGCGGCCGGATGGTCGCCGGGGCCTCGCTGTTCGTGCTCGGCTTCACGGCTGTCTTCGTCTCCGGCGGGGCGTTCTTCGGATACTTCGGCCAGACGCTCCAGGCGGAGCGGGGCGTGCTCTCCAAGGTGCTGGGCGTCTTCATGATCCTCATGGGCGTCTTCTTCATGGGCCTGATGCCCTGGCTCACCCAGCGCGAGTTCCGTTTCCACAGGAAGCCGGCCGCCGGGCTCGTCGGCGCCCCCGTGCTCGGCGCGCTGTTCGGCATCGGCTGGACGCCCTGCATCGGCCCGACGCTGGCCGCCGTCCAGACCCTCGCCCTGAACCAGGGCAGCGCGGGTCGCGGGGCGGTACTGACCATCGCGTACTGTCTGGGCCTGGGCGTTCCGTTCGTGCTCGCCGCGGTCGCCTTCCGCAAGGCCCTCGGCGCCTTCGGGTGGATCAAGCGCCACTACGTCTGGGTGATGCGGATCGGCGGCACCATGATGATCGTGACCGGTCTGCTGCTGCTGACCGGCGCCTGGGACCGCATCGTGCAGGAGATGCAGGTCTGGTCCGACGGCTTCACTGTGGGGATCTGATCGATGAGCAAGACCACCGCCTCCGACCCGGCCCCGACCGCCGCCGAGGACCAGGAGCTGGGTGACGCCGGCTCCCAGTTGTCCACCGCCCCCACGGAGGACGCGCCCAACCTGCCCTCCCTGGGCGTCATCGGCTGGGCCCGCTGGTTCTGGCGGCAGCTGACCTCCATGCGGGTCGCGCTGCTGCTGCTCCTGCTGCTCTCCCTCGGCGCGATCCCCGGCTCGCTCATCCCGCAGTCCGGCCAGGACGAGACGAAGGTCGCCGACTTCCGCAAGGCCAACCCGACCCTCGGGGACGTCTACGACAAGCTCGGCCTGTTCCACGTCTACAGCTCGGTGTGGTTCTCCGCGATCTACATCCTGCTGTTCATCTCCCTCATCGGCTGCATCGTCCCCCGCACCTGGCAGTTCGTGGGCCAGCTGCGCGGCCGCCCGCCCCGCGCGCCCAGCCGGCTGAACCGGCTGCCCGCCCACACCACCTGGCGCACCACGGCCGAACCCGAGCAGGTCCACAGCGCCGCCCTGGCCCTGCTGAAGAAGCGCCGCTTCCGCGCCCACCTCGCCGGTGACGCCGTCGCCGCCGAGAAGGGCTACCTGCGCGAACTGGGCAACCTCGTCTTCCACATGGCCCTCATCGTGCTGCTGGTGGCCTTCGCCTGGGGCCAGCTGTACAAGTCCGAGGGCAACAAGCTGGTCGTCGAGGGCGACGGCTTCTCCAACACCCTCACCCAGTACGACGACTTCAAGTCCGGCAGCCTCTTCACGTCCGACGACCTGGTGCCGTTCAGCTTCAACCTGAAGAAGTTCACCGGCACCTACGAGCGCAGCGGCCCCAACAAGGGCACCCCGCGCGTCTACCAGGCCGACCTCACCTACAGCGACGGTCCCTACGGCAAGGACGAGAAGACCACCGTCAAGGTCAACCATCCCCTGGAGATCGGCGACGCCAAGGTCTACCTCGTCAGCCACGGCTACGCCCCGGTCATCACCGTCCGCGACGCCAAGGGCAACGTCGTCTACGACGACGCCGTACCGCTGCTGCCGCTCGACGCCAACGTCACCTCCTCCGGCGCCATCAAGGTCCTCGACGGCTACCGCAACCCCGAGGGCAAGAAGGAACAGCTCGGCTTCAACGCGTTCTTCGTGCCGACCTTCGGCGGCGCCGCCAGCGGCACGATGCTGTCGCAGTTCCCCGCGCTGGACTCTCCGGTGCTCGCGCTGTCCGCCTACCACGGCGACCTGGGGGCCGACTCCGGCATCCCACAGAGCGTGTACCAGATGGACAAGACCAACATGAAGGAGTTCAAGGACTCCCAGGGCAAGCTGTTCAAGAAGCTGCTGCGGCCCGGCGAGACCATGAAGCTCCCGAACGGCGCCGGTTCGGTCACCTTCGGCAAGGATGTCAAGGAGTGGGCCGGCTTCCAGGTCGTCCAGGAGCCCGGCGGCGGCTGGGCCCTCGCCGGGGCCCTCGCGGCCATCGGCGGCCTCGCCGCCTCCCTGTTCATCCAGCGCCGCCGCGTCTGGGTGCGCGCGGTCAAGGGCGCCGACGGCGTCACCGTCGTGGAGATGGCCGGCCTCGGCCGCAGCGAGTCCGCGAAGGTCCCCGAGGAGCTGGGCGACCTCGCCGGGATCCTCTACGACCAGACACCGGCCGCGCCCGGCCCGGACGACCCCGCAGATTCCCCCGACACCGACCAGGAGCCGGGTACCGCCACCCCCGTACCTGCCGAAGGGGCTGAGAAGTGACCCTCGCCGCCGCCACCAACGAAAACCTCGCGAACATCAGCAATGTGCTGATCTACTCCGCGATGGCCGTCTACACCCTGGCGTTCTTCGCGTACATCGCCGAATGGCTCTTCGGCAGCCGCAGCAAGGTCGCCAAGACCGCCGCCGCACTCACCGCCAAGCCGGCCGAGGCGAAGAAGGCGCCCGCCGTCACCGTGAACCAGGCGGGCGGCACCGCCGTCCTGGAGCGGCCGAAGGTCACCGTGCGGGCCGCGACCGGTCAGCGGGACGTGCCGGACGGGCCCGGGGCGCACGGCGGTGACGAACAGGGCGACCTGTACGGCCGGATCGCCATCTCCCTCACCGTGCTGGCCTTCCTGATCGAGCTGGGCGGGGTCATCGCCCGCGCGGCCTCGGTGGAGCGGGCGCCGTGGGGCAACATGTACGAGTTCAACATCACGTTCTCCACGGTCGCCGTCGGCGTGTACCTCGGGCTGCTGGCGCTGAAGAAGAACGTGCGCTGGCTCGGCCTGTTCCTGATCACCTCGGTCCTGCTGGACCTGGGCCTCGCGGTCACGGTCCTCTACACCGCCAGCGACCAGCTGGTCCCGGCGCTGCACTCGTACTGGCTGTACATCCACGTCTCCACGGCGATCTTCTGCGGCGCGGTCTTCTACGTCGGCGCGGTCGGCACGATCCTGTACCTCTTCAAGGACTCCTACGAGAACAAGCTCGCGAGCGGCGGCACGCCCGGCACCTTCGCGACGTCCGTCCTGGAGCGGCTGCCCTCCTCCGCCTCCCTCGACAAGTTCTCCTACCGCGTCAACGCGGCCGTCTTCCCGCTGTGGACGTTCACGATCATCGCGGGCGCCATCTGGGCCGGCGACGCCTGGGGCCGCTACTGGGGCTGGGACCCGAAGGAGACCTGGTCCTTCATCACCTGGGTCGCCTACGCCTGCTACCTGCACGCCCGCGCCACCGCCGGCTGGAAGGGCCGCAAGGCCGCCTACCTGGCCCTCATCGCCTTCGGCTGCTGGCTGTTCAACTACTACGGCGTGAACATCTTCGTCTCCGGCAAGCACTCCTACGCGGGCGTGTAAGCCCCCAACACCCCCACTCCGGCGGGCCGGCTCCTGTGATTCCACGTCACGGGAACCGGCCTTCGCCGTCTCGGGGTGCTCAGTTGACGTCGGCCGCGGCGACCCGGTCCAGGTAGGCGTGGAGGGCGCTCGCGCCCTCGACCATGACCCTGGTGCGAGCCGTCAGGGCCTCCCCGCGCGCCGCGATCGCCGCCCGCAGGGCCTCGCTGCTGCCCTCCCGGCGCAGCCCCTCCAGCACGGGCCGGATCTGGTCGAAGAGATAGTGACTGCGGCGCAGCGTGTGCACGAGCCGGGCGTCGCGCACGTCGGCGGGTTTGTAGACCCGGTACCCCGTGCCGCGCTCGCGCCCCGGCGTGAGCAGCCCGGCCCCCTCCCACACCCGCAGCGCGGACGTCCGTACGCCCAGCAGCGCGGCCACCTCCCCGATGCGCAGCCCGCCGGACCGCGGCAGTGGGGCGGGCGGCTGTGCCGCCAGCAGCTCCAGGGCCTCGCTCGCGGCCCCCAGGGAGACCCGCTCCTCGTGCAGGGCGGCATGCGCGGCGTCGACCAGCGCGAGCGCGCCCGGGACGTCCCCGTCGTGCAGGGCGCGCATGATCCGCGTCGCCGTCACCGGCCCGTACCCCCGCATCAGGGCCCGGTACGCCAGCAGCGCGCTGCGGTGCACGTCCCCGAAAACGCGGTAGCCGGACGCGGTCCGCGCGGCGGGCGGCAGCACGCCGGCGTCCTCGTAGTTGCGGATCTGCTGCGTCGAGACACCGGCCAGCCGGGCGAGGTCGACGGGACGGAGACGGCCTTCGTTGGTCATCGATTTGAAGGTTACGGCAGAAGATCCACCGCTGAGACCTGGAAAGACTCAACACCGCTTTTCAATGGAGGACTTGAAGGAAAGGACAACTTCATCCGGGGCACCGGCGCCCGTCTCCACAACCTCCGGAACGTCGCCCCTCTCGTGATCGTCAGGAAGCCGAGGCCGTGGGATCGTCCGGGACCTCGGAGGGCGGCGTGGTGGGCTCGTAGCCGGCATCCGTGGGCCACTCGCTTGGCGACGTGCTGCCGGGCCCTTCGCTTTCGGTGGGAGTGATGGCCGGTCCCTCGTAGGCGGGTGGCTGCCCTTGACCGTCGTTGGATGTGTTGATGCCGAAGGCCAGCGCGCCGACGACGAGTGCTGTCGTTGCTGCCCCGATCAGGAGCATCGTCCTTCTTCGCGAAGGCGGTGAAGAGGCTGAAGGCGCAGCGACGACCTCCTGTCCTGGCTGTTCTTGACGGTTGGCCTTGTGACCATGCGCCACATCGGCGGCAAGAGCGATTGGTTTGACTACCGGCGTGGAACCAGTGGACGTTGGGCCACTCACCTCAGCAGCCACGATGTCCGCAGGAGGCCCCAGTCGTTCCAGGACGATGCGGACTGCCTCGGCGTGCCGGGCGTCTGCTTCTTCCAGGCCGGCATCTATGTGCTCAACGATCTCCTGCTTGAGCTCCTCGCGTCGATCAGCGGGGAGGAATACAGATGCGGTGTCGAAGCGGTGCAGGTACTCGTCTATGAGCTGATTGCGCCTCGAGGTCACTCGTGGCTCCCCTCGCTGTCCAGGAGGTTGTCAACGGCGGTTTTGAAAGGCCCCCACTCACCAGCGAACTCATCCAGCGCTCGTCGCCCCGTCGCGGTCAGCGTGTAGTACCGGCGGGGAGGACCTGAGTCAGATTCCTTCCAGACCGTGTTGACCCACCCCTCCTTCCGAAGCCGTGAGAGCAGCGGATAAATGGTGCCTTCACTGGTCACGAGTCCGTGGGCGTCGCACAGTTCCCGCACCAGTTCAAAGGCGTACCTCTCGCCGTCACGCAGCAGCGCCAAGACGCAGAACTGCAGGATCCCCCGGCGTAGTTGACTCACTCCAGAACGTGCCCCACCCGGCAGTACCATGCTTAACAAGGTACCTGCTGAAGGCTCGCCCCGCCAGCGTCTCCGTCTCAGGAGCCGTATGCATCACCGGCCCGTAGCCCCGCAGCAGCGTCCGGCAGGTGAGCAACGCACGGCGGCGCACGTCCTCGAAGGCCCGGTAGCCGGACGCGGCGCGTGTGGCCGGCGGCAGGACACCGGCCTCCTCGTAGTTGCGGATCTGCTGCGTCGAGACACCGGCCGGCCGGGCGAAGTCGACGGGACGGAGATGGTGTTCGTTGGTCATCGATTTGAAGGTTTCAGCAGGAGAGGCACCGTTGATGCCTGGAAAGTCTCAACATCGCACTTCAATGGAAGACTTGAAGGAATGGACAACAGCATCCGGGTCACCGGCGCCCGCCTCCACAACCTCAGGAACGTCTCCTTCTCCCTCCCGAAGAACAAGCTGGTCGTCCTGACCGGCCTGTCAGGGTCCGGCAAGTCCACGCTCGCCTTCGACACCCTCCACCGCGAGGGCCAGCGGCAGTACCTGGAGTCGCTGGGCATGGTCACCGGCTTCGTCAGCAAACCCGCCGTCGACTCGATCAGCGGCCTGTCCCCGTCCATCAGCGTCGACCAGCACCTCACCAACCGCAGTCCGCGATCCACGGTCGGCACGGTCACCGAGGTGTTCACCTACCTGCGGCTGCTGTGGTCGCGGATCGGCACCCGCCCCTGCCCCGGCTGCGGCAAGAGCATCCCGCCGTCGTACGTGAACGAGGCGGAGGCCGACGAGGACGCCGAGGGCGAGCAGACCCCCTGCCCGCACTGCGGCACCCTCGTGCCCGAGCTGGTGATGGGCTCCTTCTCCTTCAACAAGCCCGCGGGCGCCTGCCCGTCCTGCACCGGCCTCGGCGAGGTGATCCGGCCCGACGTACGGCGCCTGGTCGACGGCTCCCGCTCGCTCGCCCAGGGCGCGGTACGGGGCTGGAACCCGAAGCTCACCGAGTGGAACCTCACCGCGCTGCGGGCCGCCGCCCGCCACTACGGCTTCACCTTCGACGCGGACCGCCCCTTCGGCGAACTGGACGAACCGCAGCAGGACTTGCTGATCCACGGCGTCGAAAGCCCCGAGTTCCGGCGGCACTTCCCGCAGACCGACTCGCCGACTTCCGTGTCGTCCGGCCGCTTCGAAGGGGTCGCGACGGCACTGCTGCGGCGCTACACCGAGCGCGCCGACGACCCCGAGTACCGCGAACGGGCCGAGAAACAGGGCCTGGTGAAGCAGCCCTGCGGTCAGTGCGAGGGCACCCGGCTGCGGCCGGAGAGCCGGGCGGTGACCGTGCGCGGACTGACGATCGTCGAGGCGGCACGACTGCCGCTCACCGAACTCGACGGCTGGCTGGCCGGCCTGAAGGCGCGGTCGGCCGGGGACGAGTGGCTGCTGGTGGAGCCGGTCGTCGCCGACCTGGAGGAGCGGGTACGGCGCCTGGTGGACGTCGGAGTCGGCTACCTCAGCCTGGAGCAGTCCACGCCGAGCCTCTCCGCCGGGGAGACCCAGCGGCTGCGGCTGGCCGCCCTGCTCGGCTCCGGCCTGACCGGTGTGCTGTACGTCCTCGACGAGCCGACCATCGGCCTGCATCCCTCGGACACCGCCCGCCTGATCGGTGTCCTGCGCCGCCTGCGCGACCTGGGCAACACCGTGCTGGTCGTCGAGCACGACCTGGACGTGCTGCGGGCGGCGGACCACGTGGTGGACGTCGGCCCGGGGGCGGGCCGGGACGGCGGCCGGATCGTGGCGGCCGGGACGCCGCAGGAGGTGGCCCGGGCCGAGGCCTCGGTGACCGGCGCGTATCTGTCGGGCCGGCTGCCCGCGCCCGAGTCCCGTGGACGCGGCGACAGCGACTCGGCCGTCGTGATCCGCGGGGCCCGCGCCCACAACCTCAAGGACGTGACCGTACGGATCCCGCTGAACCGCCTGGTGACGGTCACGGGCCCTTCCGGCTCCGGCAAGTCGACGCTGCTGCTGGACATCCTGGGCCGGGCCGCCCGCCGCCACTTCCACGGGGCGGGGGACCTCCCGGCCGAGCACGACGGCATCGACGGCTGGGAGCACCTGTCCAAGGCCGTCCTCATCGACCAACAGCCGATCAGCCGCGTCCCGCGCTCCAACGCGGCGACGTACTCGGACGTCTTCACCCCCATCCGGGAGGTCTTCGCGGCCCGCAGCGAAGGCCGCCTGACAGCGGGGCACTTCTCCTTCAACGTGCCGGGCGGACGCTGCGAACGCTGCGAGGGCGCGGGCGTGCTCACCGTCCAGATGCACTTCCTCCCGGCGGTGGAGGTGCGCTGCCCGGCGTGCCGGGGCCGCCGCTTCCGGCCGGAGGTTCTCTCCGTCCGCCACGAGGGACACGACATAGCCGAGGTGCTCCAGGCGACGGTGGACGAGGCGCTGACGGTGTTCAAGGACGTCCCACCGGTGGCCACCCGGCTGAAGCGCATGGCGGACGTCGGCCTCGGCTACCTCCCCCTGGGCCAGCCCGCCACCACCCTCTCCGGTGGCGAGGCCCAACGCCTCAAACTCGCCCGGGAGCTGGGACGGCGAACGACCGGACGCGCGCTGTACCTGCTGGACGAGCCGACGACCGGCCTGCACGCCGCCGACACCGCCCGCCTCCTCGACGTCCTCCAGCGCCTCGTCGACGCGGGCCACTCGGTCGTGACCATCGAGCACAACCTGGATGTCGTGCGGGCCTCCGACTGGCTGATCGAACTGGGGCCCGAAGGCGGTGCGGCCGGGGGACAGTTGATGGTGGAAGGAGCACCCGGGACCTGAACCTTTCCCGACCCCCGCACGTCTTCGTTCCGTATCCAATGAGCCGGAGCCCAGGCTCCAGAAGGAGGCGTACCGATGAAGACGCCACTCCAGCGCGGCAGACGCGCACCCGCGTGGGGGCTGCTGGCGGCGACCGTCGCCTCGCTGTCCGTGGGCTGCACGTCGGAGTCGTCGTCGGACGACGGCGACGGCGCGCGGCCCGCGCCGTCCTGCGCGTACGTCGTCGAGTACGACGGCCGCAGGTACCTGGGCAGGGACGAGACCGACGTCCCCGTGGGGAAGTCGCTCGGCCATGCCACCCGCCCGGCGTGCGACGACACTCCGGGCGACGGCGACGGCGACGACGGGGAGGGCCCGGCCCTGATGACCGCGTTCGCCGTGCGGGGGGTGGACCCCGGCGTCGCCATCGCGGTGGCGGAGGACACCGACCACTACCGTCTCGTCGTCACCGACACCGTCGAGGAACTCCCGCCCGAGCTGAAGAAGCTGACCGACCGTTCCTGACGCCCGACCGGGCCTCAGCCTCGCTTCTCCAACACCGCGTAGTCGGCGAAGCTGCGGCGGTAGCGCAGGTGCCGGGTCTCCTGGGTGTGCCTGCGCTGCCACTCCTCGACCTCGCCGGGCGCCTGACACGGCCCGGAGGTCGCCCCGCAGTCCGCGTCGTCGCCGGAGACGCAGTACGCCTGGTACTCGGGCAGGGCCGAGGCGTCCTGCACGATCGAGTAGGGGACGTACCGGAAGATCCGGCGCCCTGCCGGTTCCCCGCCGTGCACCTCTCGCTGGTGCTGGCGGAGCAGGACGTTCGCGTCGGTCACCGCGCTCGCGTCGAACGCGGCACGCGCCTTGTCGCGCCGGGCGGCGAGTTCCTCGCATGCCGCACACCCGGGTACCGGTGCGGGAGGCCGGGTGGGATCGGCCGACAACCCTTCCCTGGAACGGTCGTTGGCCGCGCGTACGCCCGCCCTGAGCCGCTCCTCCAGCGTTGCGACCCGGATCCGCGCCGGGTCGGCCTGCCACTCCCGACCGCCGCCGACCGGGCGCAGCATCACGTACGGGCCGGTCTTGTCCTGATACTCGCCGACCTTGCGCGTTTCAGGGTCGTAGACGAGCGTTCCCGGTTCCATTCCCTGCACCTCCGTAACTCTGGGTGTATCGAGCGTTGCTCAGGGGAATGGGCCGGTTCAATGCTTGGCGTGTGACACCGGTGCACTGTCACGGAGGGGGAGGCCGTGAGTCGACGGAACGGCGGGGCGGAGTCGGGGGCGAGCACGGCCGCCGTGTTCGGGGAGGTGCTGCGGCATTTCCGCGAGGCGGCGCTGCTCACGCAGGAGGGTCTGGCGAGGCAGATCCCGTGCGACCGCTCGCACGTGGCGCGGGTGGAGGCGGGAACGAGGGTTCCGCAGGAGAGTTTCGCGAAGAAGTGCGACGAACTTCTTGATACGGGTGGGGTGTTGCTGCGGTTGTGGGGGCGGATCGACTGGTACCCGCAGGTGGAGCATCCTGACTGGTTCCGGCGGCGGGCTGAGATGGATGAGGTGGCCGTCACTTTGCGGGAGTACCAGGAGCGTGTCATCCCGGGCTTGTTGCAGACGCCGGACTACGCCCGGGCGTTGTCCTCGCGCTACGTGAGCGGAGTGGAGCTGGAGGAGCGCGTCCGAGCCCGGATGAGCCGACAGCAGCGCTTCCTTGCCGATGGCGGTCCGCTGTACATCGTCGTCCTCGACGAGAGCTGCCTGCGCAACGTGGTCGATGGTCCAGCCGTCATGCGGGACCAGTGCGCGCACTTGCTCAGCGTCGCGCAGCGCCCCAACATCCGTATCCAGGTCGCGCCCGCAGGCCCTCTCGAAATCGTCCGCCCCAGCGGCTCCATGTCGCTGATCACGCTGCCCGAAGGGCGCCAGTGGCTCTACTCGGAGTCCCTCAACCGTGGCCACTTCACCAACGATCCGGCCCTCTACGAGCGCTATAACCAGTTCTATGATGTGCTCAGGGCGGACGCCCTGTCAGCTCCCCAGTCCGCCGCTCTGATCCACGAGGCGATGGAGAGGTACGAGCACTATGGACCGGAACGAGCTCGGCGCAGTGACCTGGATCAAGAGCAGCTACAGCGATGGCAACGGCGGCAACTGCATCGAAATAGCCCCCGATACCCCCGACATCGTCCCCATCCGCGACAGCAAAACCCCTGACGGCCCGATCCTGCTCGTCACCCGATCCGCCTGGTCCGCTTTCCTCGCCGGCGTCTGCTGAGGGTGCTCACCCGGTCGCGAGGTCTTCCAGGGCGTCGCGCTCCAGCGCGGCGGAGGCCGCGACGACGCCGCCCATGATCGCGCCGCTGACGCCGGCCGACGCCACGTCCTGGCCGGTGAGCAGGAGACCGGGGACGTGGGTGTGGGCGCCGAGGTCGCGCAGGGCGAACCGCTGCGGGGTGTGGGCGAGGGACATGAAGTCACCCTTCTCCCTGCCGAGGAAGTGGTTGAAGCTGAGCGGCGTCGCCAGCTCGGTGTGGTCGATGCGGCCCTCCAGCTGGGGACAGAAGCGGAAGACCTGGCCCAGCAGTTCCTCGGTCAGCCTGTCCTTGAGGCGCTCGTAGTCGGCGCCCCGGCGCATCCACGCGCTGCCCGCGTACGGCTCGAACAGCGACCAGCTGGTCAGCCCCGCGATGTCGATGGTGGTGCGTCCCGGGTACCGGCTCTCCCACGTCGGGTCCTTCAGGGACGGGAAGGTGAGGAAGTACGTCGGCATGGCGCGGTGCTCGGGGTCGGCCTCGAACGCGGCGATGTCGCCGTCGATGTCGGGTCCGGCGTGCGCCCAGATGTTGGCCGGGTCCAGGTCGAGCCGGTCGCCGGACTCCCGGATCCCGATGTTGAGCATGACGTACGTCTGTGAAGGGCCGATCGCGCGCAGGGAGTCGACGAGCCCGGTGGCGGCGGGAGTCCGCTCCGGCAGCAGCCGGGTCAGGGTGTTGAGCGCACCGGCGTCGCTGATGACCAACGGCGCCCGGAAAGTCTTCCCGTCCGTCATGACGACGCCGCGGGCCGAGCCCTTGTCGTCCAGCTCGACGGTTGCCACGTCCGCGGAGATCAGGACGGCTCCACCCGCTCCGGTGATGACGTCGGTCGCCGTCTCCGCAAGTCGTGCGGAGCCTCCGACGGGGAAGTTCGCGCCGTTGATGTAGTGGCGGATGAGCATGGCGTGCATGCCGAACGAGGCGCGGCCGGGGGCGAGCGAGTAGTCGCCGTAGTGGCCGCTGAGCACCGCACGCAGCTCCGCGTCGTCGGTGAGGTCGGTGAGCACCTCGGTGACCGTCCGGTCCGCGTACGAGCGGAAGGGCGCGGCCAGGTCGTCGTAGAGGGCGTCTCCCGCGGAGTGCGGCAGGCTGCGGTGGGCGAGGTAGGGGCGAGCCGCACGGTTCGCCGCGAAGACCAGGTCGACGTACTGGTCGATGGCCCCGGACTCGTGGCGGAAGTATTCCTTCATCCGGTCCTTGAACCGCTGGACGCCGGACCGGTACTCGTACTCCCGGTCCCCGATGAAGACCCGGCTGTACACGTCCGGCATGGGAGCCCACTCCAGCTTGCCGCCGCTGATGTGGTCGAAGATCCGGCGCAGTTGGCTGTTGGGCCGGTGGACGTCGCCCATGTAGTGGAGCCCGGCGTCCCACTCGTATCCGGCGCGCCGGAACGTCTGGGTGGCGCCGCCCGCCGTCGAGTGCTTCTCCAGCACGAGGACCCGTTGTCCGGTCCGGGCCAGGAAGGCGGCTGTGGTCAGACCGCCGATCCCCGATCCGATGACGATCGCGTCCCATGTCTGGCCGGCCGTACTGCGGTGGTAGCTCTCACCGATGTTCACGTGGTGCCCTTTCGTCTAGCTTCGCAAAACCGTAGTCAGCCTAGAGGGACGGATAGACTCGGGCAACACACAGGAGAGGGAGACGTGAGCGACGCAGCCGAAGCAGCGACTGGGGGCCACCCGGAACGGTGGCAGCGGGACGCGTGGGACATCGAACCCGACTCGATCAATCTCGCCCTGGAGTCCCTGAGCCCGCGGACCACGGGCGTGATCATCAGGGAGGCCTTCTACGGCACACGCCGCTTCGACGACTTCGAGCGCCACTGCGGCATCAGCCCGAGCGTGCTGTCCGCCCGCCTGAGGGACCTCGTCGCCAACGGCATCCTGGAGAAGACCCGCTACCGGGCTCCCGGTGCGCGCGGACGCGACGAGTACCGCCTCACCGACAAGGGCCGCGGCCTGCTGCCCATCCTGATCGCCCTGAACGACTGGGCCGAGCAGTGGATCGTCCCGGCCGGCGCCTCCACGGTCTCCCTGCTCCACCGCGACTGCGGCAGCCCGGTTAGGACGGTGGTGACCTGCGCGTCAGGGCACGAGATCACCGCGCCAGGCCAGGTGGCGGCGGCCCCGGGTCCCGGGGCGAGGCCCGCGTCCGCGTCCGACTGACGGCGGCGAGCGGGACGTTCAGATCGCGGTGTCGCGGTCCGTCAGGGCTCGTCCCGCTTGGGGTCGTCGTCCCGCTTCTCCTCGTCGAGGGACTTCAGGAAGTCGGGGTTGTCGTCGGGCGCCACCCACTGCCGGGGACGCGGACGGCCTCCCGCCACACCACTCCGCTTCTTGCCGGCGATGAGCCAGGAGATCGAGCCGACGAGCGGAAACAGCAGCACGAGGATCGCCCACAGCGGCTTGGGCATGTGACGGATGTCGTCGTCCTTCGTGCTGATGCAGTCGATGAACGCGTACACGCTCAGCGCCAGCGGCACGAGCAACATCAGTACCCGGAGCATGCGCGGCCTCTCAGCGAAAGCGGGTGGGCGGTTCAGGGCCAGGGTAGCCGCTCGGGGATACTGGACCGCATGGCTTACGACGATCTTCGCTCCCTGCTCAGGGCTCTGGAGCGCGAGGGCGACCTCAAGCGCATCAAGGCCGAGGTGGACCCGTATCTGGAGGTCGGAGAGATCGTCGACCGGGTGCAGAAGTCCGGCGGTCCCGCGCTGCTCTTCGAGAACGTGCGCGGGTCGAGCATGCCGCTCGCGATGAACGTGTTCGGCACGGACCGGCGCCTGCTGAAGGCGCTGGGCCTGAAGTCGTACGCCGAGATCTCGGAGCGGATCGGCGGGCTGCTGAAGCCCGAGCTGCCGCACGGGTTCGTCGGCGTGCGCGAGGCCTTCGGGAAGCTCGGCGCGATGACGCACGTACCGCCGAAGAAGGTGAAGGACGGGCCGGTGCAGGAGGTCGTCCTGACCGGGGACGACGTGGACCTGGAGCAGCTGCCCGCCCTGTTCACGTGGCCGAAGGACGGCGGCTCCTTCTTCAACCTGGGGCTCACCCACACCAAGGACCCGGAGACGGGCATCCGCAACCTCGGGCTGTACCGCCTCCAGCGCCACGACAAGCGCACGATCGGCATGCACTGGCAGATCCACAAGGACAGCCGCAACCACTACCAGGTGGCGGCCAGGCGCGGGGAGCGGCTGCCCGTCGCGATCGCCTTCGGGTGTCCGCCCGCCGTGACGTACGCCTCCACGGCCCCGCTGCCCGGGGACATCGACGAGTACCTGTTCGCCGGGTTCCTCGCGGGCAAGCGGATCGAGATGGTCGACTGCAAGACCGTGCCGCTCCAGGTGCCGGCGCAGGCGGAGGTCGTGATCGAGGGCTGGTTGGAGCCGGGCGAGATGCTGCCCGAGGGGCCGTTCGGCGACCACACCGGCTTCTACACCCCGCAGGAGCCCTTCCCCGCCCTGAAGATCGACTGCGTGACGATGCGGAAGCGGCCCCTGCTCCAGTCGATCGTCGTGGGCAGGCCCCCGACGGAGGACGGGCCGCTGGGCCGGGCGACGGAACGCTTCTTCCTGCCGCTGCTGAAGATCATCGTGCCGGACATCGTGGACTACCACCTGCCGGAGGCGGGCGGTTTCCACAACTGCGCGATCGTCTCGATCGACAAGAAGTACCCGAAGCACGCGCAGAAGGTCATGCACGCCATCTGGGGCGCGCACATGATGTCGCTGACCAAGCTGATCGTGGTCGTCGACTCCGACTGCGATGTGCACGACCTGCACGAGGTCGCCTGGCGGGCGCTCGGCAACACGGACTACGCCCGCGACCTGAGCATCGTCGAGGGGCCGGTCGACCACCTCGACCACGCCTCGTACCAGCAGTTCTGGGGCGGCAAGGCCGGTATCGACGCGACGAAGAAGTGGCCCGAGGAGGGCTACACGCGCGACGGCGGCTGGCCCGACATGGTGGAGTCCGATCCGGAGACCGCGGCGAAGGTGGACCGCCGCTGGAAGGAGTACGGCCTGTGACCTCCGCTTCCGCCGCGATCCCGCAGCCGGGACGCACGAAGGCCTTCCTCCGGCTGGTGATGATCGAGCACTCGGTCTTCGCGCTGCCCTTCGCCTACATCGCCGCCCTGACGGCGATGTACCAGTGGGACAAGAACGTCCACTGGGGGCGGCTGCTGCTGGTCACCATCTGCATGGTGGGGCTGCGGACCTTCGCGATGGCGGTCAACCGGATCATCGACCGGGAGATCGACGCCCGTAACCCGCGCACGGCGCACCGCGAACTGGTGACGGGCGCGATGTCGGTACGGCACGCGTGGACGGGGGCTCTGATCGCCCTGGTCGTCTTCCTCGGCGCGGCGGCCCTGCTGAACCCGCTGTGCCTGGCGCTCGCCCCCATCGCGGTGATCCCGATGGTGGTCTACCCGTACGGCAAGCGGTTCACGAATTTCCCGCAGGCCATCCTCGGCCTCGCGCAGGCGATGGGACCGGTCGGCGGCTGGCTGGCCGTCACGGGTTCCTGGTCCTGGGACGCGGTGATCCTCGGTCTCGCCGTCGGTATCTGGATCGGCGGCTTCGACCTGATCTACGCCTGCCAGGACGTCGAGACCGACCGCGAGATCGGCGTCATGTCCGTCCCGGCCCGCTTCGGCATCCCGGCGGCGATCTGGGGCGCGCGGGTCTGCCACACCCTCACTACGGCCCTGTTCGTCTGGTACGCCCTGGCCACCGACGCCGGCGCCTTCTTCTGGCTGGGCCTGCTGATCGTCGCCGGCGCGTTCCTCTACGAGCACAGCATCGTCCGCCCCCACGACCTGTCCCGAGTGAACAGGGCGTTCTTCAGCGTCAACGGCTTCATCGGGATTGCCCTGTTCGTGTGTGCGCTGCTGGATCTTCTGGTGCGTGGTCTGACCGTCTGATTACGGTGCGGTCCATGGACCGCCTGCGTGCCCAGCTCGCCCGCTTCGAGGACGCGTTCCCGGGGTTTCGCACGGAGATCGTCGAAGGCAGTGTCGTGGCCAGCCCGGTGAGGCCGTCCGACGGGGAGACCGTCCAGCGGCTGTGTGCGATCGTCGAACGGCAGCTGCCGCCAGGGTGGGACGTCGTCAGCGATGTCCTGTTCCCCTTCGACGACGCCTATGAGTTCTGTCCCGACCTTGCCGTCATCCCGGCAGGGGCGGTGGCCGAGAACCGCAGCGCGTACCCCGCCGACCTGATCGAGCTCGTCGCCGAGGTGGTGTCCCCGGAAAGTGTCCGCCGTGACTACTCACCGTCGACTCCCCGCTCGGCAAGCTGACGATCCCCACCGCCCGGCTCCCGGTGGACCCGAAGGCGCGTTCCTAAGACGCGAGCGCTCGGTTCGCTGCCGGGCGGCGGAAGACGAACGCCGCAGCCACGCCCGCCAGCAGGCCCAGCAAGTGACCCTGCCAGCTGACGCCCGTCTGGGTGGGGGCGAGGCCCGCCAGGATCGAGCCGCCCCAGATCGCGGCGATCAGTATGCCGACCAGGACTCCCCAGGGGCGGCGCTCGACGAAGCCGCTGATCAGGAGGAAGCCGAAGAGGCCGAAGATCAGGCCGGAGGCGCCCGCGGTGTTGGTGTGTGGCGGGGCTATGAGCCATACGCCCAGGCCGTCGACGATCACGATCAGCGCGCAGACCAGCAGGAAACGGCGCAGCCCCGCCAGCGCGGCGAGGAAGCCGAGGACCAGCAACGGCACCGTGTTCGCGGCCAGATGGGCGAAGCCGAAGTGGATGAACGCCGAGGGGACGACGTCGACCAGCTCGGACGGGGTGCGCGGGGTGACGCCGAGGCCGTCCAGCGCGTGGCCGCTCACCACGTCCACCACTTCCAGCAGCCACAGCAGCGCGATCCAGGCCAGCATCAGCTTGCCCGCGGCCATCGCACGGCCGCCGCGTGACCACCCGGCTCCCGCACCCGACATGGCGACCCCCAGTGCTCGCTCGTCCCCTCCGGGGAACGCCCGGCCCCCCTTGGCCGGTTCCCACCCTGCGACGCCGGATAGGCTCGTGTTGTGAACCCAGTCAAGCCAGGCGAGACACCGCGTACGCCTTGGATCGTAGGGGTGTCCGGCGCCTCCGGCACCCCGTATGCCGCTGCCGTGCTGCGGGCGCTCCTCGCCGCCGGCGAGAGCGTCGACCTCGTGGTGTCCCGGGCCTCCCGCCTCACCCTGCTCGACGAGACCGGGATCTCCTTCCGGGACGCCCACTGGCAGGACGACCTGCGGGAATGGCTGTCCCGGGGCGCCGACGGCAAGCCCGGCACGTTCTCCGTGGACATCGACGCCATACGGCACTGGAGCGCCGGCGACCTGGCCGCCGGGCCCTCCTCGGGGTCGTACCCCACCAAGGGCATGCTGATCGTGCCCGCCTCGACCGCGAGCGTGGCCGGGGTCGCGCTCGGGCTGTCGAAGGACCTGTTGCAGCGGGCGGCGAGCGTGACCCTGAAGGAGGGACGCAAGCTGATCGTGGCCGTACGCGAGACCCCGCTGAACGGCCAGACCCTGCGGCATCTGGTCACCCTCGACGACGCGGGCGCGACCGTCGTGCCCGCCTCACCCGCCTTCTACGCGGGCGCGACGCACATCCAGGACCTGGTGGACTTCGTCGCCGGACGCGTACTCGACGCGGCGGGCGTGCCGCACCGGCTCTACCGCCGTTGGCAAGGTGAGCTCGGCGGCGGATCACACCGCGCCGACTGAGCCACACCCCTTGCACGGCATCTGTACGTCATCACAACCACAGACTTTTCAGACAACTTCAGCGGAAGGCTTCGATCGCAATGGACGCGGTGGACAGGCAGCTCATCCAGGCCCTGAGGGAGAACGGCCGGGCCTCCTACGCGGAGCTGGGACGCCTCGTCGGACTGTCGGGACCCAGCGTCACCGACCGCATCAACCGGCTGGAGGCGGCCGGTGTCATCACCGGCTACCGGGCCACCGTCGACGCCGCCTCGCTCGGCCTCGGTGTCACCGCCCTGATCGGCATCTCGCTCTCCGACGCCACCGACCACGAGGACGTGGCGCAGCGGCTGCGGGACCTCTCGGAGATCGAGGACTGCTGGTTCATCGCGGGCGACGACTCGTACATGCTCAAGGTGCGGGCGGAGAACGTGGACGGCCTGGAGAAGATCATCCGGCGGCTCAGCGGCACGAAGGGCGTCTCCCGGACGCGTACGACCATCGTGCTCTCCACGAAGTGGGAGAACCGGGTCGGAGATCTGCCGGAAGAGGCGTAGGCGCGTAGCGCCGAATGGGGGTCCCCCCGCCCGAAGGGTGGGGGAGTACGGTTGGTCGGGCTGTCGGAGAAAGGTGTGGCAATGGACGTCGGGCTCAAGCGCGAGCTGGAGGAGAAGGTCCGCTCCGGTGAGCGGCTGACTCGTGAGGACGGCATCGCGCTGTACGAGTCGGACGACCTGGCCTGGCTCGGCGGCCTGGCACACGAGGTGCGCACGCGCAAGAACGGCGACGTCGTGCACTTCAACGTCAACCGTCACCTCAACATGACCAACGTGTGCACGGCCTCCTGCGCCTACTGCTCCTTCCAGCGCAAGCCGGGAGAGAAGGACGCGTACACGATGCGCATCGAGGAGGCCGTCAAGCTCGCGAAGGCGATGGAGGGCGAGAACCTCACCGAGCTGCACATCGTCAACGGGCTGCACCCGAACCTGCCGTGGCGCTACTACCCGCGCTCGCTGCGGGAGTTGAAGGCCGCGCTGCCGAACGTCTCGCTGAAGGCCTTCACGGCGACCGAGATCCACCACTTCGAGACCATCTCCGGGATGAGCGCGTCCGAGATCCTGGACGAGCTGATCGACGCGGGGCTGGAGTCGCTGACCGGCGGCGGTGCGGAGATCTTCGACTGGGAGGTCCGGCAGCACATCGTGGACCACCGCACCCACTGGGAGGACTGGTCCCGTATCCACCGGCTCGCGCACGAGAAGGGTTTGAAGACCCCGTGCACGATGCTGTACGGCCACATCGAGGAGCCGCGGCACCGGGTGGACCATGTGCTGCGGCTGCGTGAGCTCCAGGACGAGACCGGGGGTTTCCAGGTCTTCATTCCGCTGCGGTACCAGCACGACTTCGTCGACGTGCAGGACGGCAAGGTGCGCAATCGCCTTCAGGCGCGGACGCAGATGGCGACGGGGGCGGAGGCGCTGAAGACCTTTGCCGTGTCGCGGCTGCTGTTCGACAACGTGCCGCATGTGAAGGTCTTCTGGGTCATGCACGGTGTGCAGACCGCGCAGCTGGCGTTGCTGCACGGGGCGGACGACATGGACGGGTCTGTCGTCGAGTACAAGATCACGCATGACGCGGACAACTTCGGGACGCCGAACAAGCTGACCCGTGAGGACTTGCTGGATCTCATCCGCGATGCCGGGTTCCGGCCGGTGGAGCGGAACACGCGGTACGAGATCATCCGGGAGTATGAGGGGCCGGACCCGGAGCGTCGCGAGTCGCCGCAGCCGATGCGTGTCTGAGCGATTTCGGGCGCGGGTGTGTGGGGGCTTGGCGCGCAGTTCCCCGCGCCCCTAGGGCGTGTTTTTGAACTGAGCTCCTGAACACGCCTCAGGCCGTGATGATCTCGGTGTGGGGCGTGGGGACCTTTCGGACGATCAGTGGT
>NZ_JBITJK010000036.1:0-105501 GCF_044459945.1 Streptomyces sp. NPDC050164 | reverse complement strand
TGCGGTGAAGATTCGACACCTCCACCACACACGGGGGCCTTCGCCATGATCAAGCCCGGCCAGTGTTAACAACGCTCGTGATCAATACACCTAGGGCCTGTCGTTTGGATCACGCCGCAGACGCGGGGCCGAGCAGAACAGTCGCTTCCCTGCGACCTGATCCAAACGACAGACCCTAGTCCCGGGGCCCCGGCGGGCCGGGAGGACCGCCCGCCGGTACCCCCGGCTTCCGACGCGGAGGACCTCGGGCCTGCGAAGCCCTGCGGACGGAGAGTCAGAACCTGGGCCGAGGGGCCCGGGCCTCGACGATCTCCGCGGCCTCGGCCTGCGTCTCCACGGACGGCGGGGAGCCGGCCAGGGGCTTGTTGGCTGTCTCCTTCATGCACAGGACGGCGATGACGCCGATGACCGCGGCACCCGTGGAGTAGTAGGCCGGCATGAGGGTCGAGTCGAAGGCGCTGATCAGGGCGGTGATCACCAGGGGAGTCGTACCGCCGAAGATCGACGTGGCCAGGTTGTAGGCGACCGAGAGGGAGCCGTACCGCACGTGGGTGGGAAAGATCGCCGGGAGCGCCGCCGACATCGTGCCCAGCATCGTCACCAGGGAGAGCCCCAACAGCAGCAGCCCCAGGGCGATCAGGACGACACTGCCCTGCCGGATGAGCAGGAAGGACGGCACGGACAGGAAGAGGAACCCGAGCATCCCCGCCATCAGCAGCGGCCTGCGCCCGAAGCGGTCCGACAGCCGCCCGACCTGGTTGATGACGCACATCTGAAGCACCATCACGAGCAGCAGGATCAGCAGCCCGTGGTTGGTCTCGTAGCCCAGTTCGTCGGACAGGTACGTCGGCATGTACGACAGCAGCATGTAGTCCGTGATGTTGTACGCCGCGACCAGCGCGAGGCACAGCAGCAGCGGCCGCCAGTACCGGGTGAAGATCTTGCCGAGGTCGGCGGCGGCCGAGGTCTCCACGGCCTCGGCCGCCTCGCTCGCCGTGACCTGGCCGCCCTCCAGCTTCTGGAAGGCGGGTGTCTCGTCCAGCTTCAGCCGCAGATAGAGGCCGATGAAGCCGAGCGGGGCCGCGACCAGGAAGGGGATGCGCCAGCCCCACGCCAGCATCTGGTCGTCGCTGAGGAGGGTCTGGAGGACGACGACGAGGCCGGAGGCCCCGACGTAGCCGGCGAGCGTGCCGAGCTCCAGGAAGCTGCCGAAGAAGCCGCGCCGCTTGTCGGGCGCGTACTCCGCGATGAACGTCGAGGCGCCCCCGTACTCCCCGCCGGTCGAGAAGCCCTGCACCAGCCGGAAGAAGATCAGCAGGGCCGGGGCCCAGAGACCGATGACGGCGTGCGAGGGGACGAGGCCGATGGCGAAGGTCCCCACCGCCATCATGATCATGGTGAGGGAGAGGATGCGCTTGCGGCCGACCTTGTCGCCGAGCGGCCCGAACACCATTCCGCCGAGGGGACGCACCAGGAAGGCCACCGCGAACGTCGCGAAGGAGCTGAGCAGTTGGGCGGTGTCGTTCCCCGAGGGGAAGAACACCTTCCCGATGGTCGAGGCCAGATAGCTGTAGATGCCGAAGTCGTACCACTCCATCGCGTTGCCGAGGGCGGCGGCCTTCGTGGCGCGCTTGACCGCCGCCTCGTCGGTCACGGTGATGTCGCTGCGGCGCAGCTTCGGGTGGCGTCGTTTCTCGATCGCCCGGAACAGCACCCGGTGTCGTCTCACGGCTGCGGGATCCACCGACTCGTCGTTGTCGGGCGCCGCCATTACGTCGTTCCTTTCGCCGGTCGTCTATCCCAACCACCACGCCTGCACAGAACTCGCGCGCTCAAACGAACCCCTTCGCGCGGCGCCCGGACGACTACCGAGAGTAACGGCCGGATGCTACAGGTGAGACCCGCGCTGCCTGCCGACAGTGGTGTGTGCGTGTCCCGGAGGGGGAACTTGGTTCGCCGGTGCCCACCTGGGGCACCCACCTGGTTGAGAGGAGCCCATGTGACAGCGTCGGCGTCGGGCGACCGGAACCAGGGCGCGCAGGAGGCCGGATACGAGCCGGACCCGCGCCGGTGGCGGGCCCTGTGGGTCACCCTGGTGGCCGGCTTCATGAGCCTGCTGGACGTCTCGATCGTGGCGGTCGCCCTGCCCTCCGTCCAGCGCGGCCTGGACGCCTCTCCCGCGCAGGTGCAGTGGGTGGTGTCCGGATACGCCCTCACCTTCGCTCTCGCGCTCGTCACCGCCGGCCGTCTGGGAGACGCGCTGGACCGGCGCCGCATCTTCCTGCTGGCCCTCAGCGGCTTCGTGGTCTGCAGCGCGGCCTGCGGGGCGGCCCCCAGCATCACGCTGCTGGTGGTGGCCCGCCTCGCCCAGGGCCTGGCGGCCGGCTTCATGGCTCCCCAGAACTCCGCGCTCATCCAGCAGATGTTCCGCGGTGCCGAACGCGGCCGTGCCTTCGGCTTCTTCGGCGCCACCGTCGGCATCTCGTCCGCCATCGGCCCTCTCGCCGGCGGCCTGATCCTCGCGCTGGCCTCCGGCGGCCAGGGCTGGCGGTGGATCTTCTACGTCAACGTCCCCATCGGGATCCTCGCCGTCCTCCTCGGCCGCCGCCTGCTGCCGCGCACCCGGCGGTCCGGCCGGCAGCACGTGGATCTGCCCGGTGTCCTGCTCCTCGGCCTCGGCGTCCTCGCGCTGATGTATCCGCTGGTCCAGGCAGGCTCCGGCGGCTTCGGCGGGCTGTGGTGGATGTTCCTCGCCGGTGCCGCGATCCTCTTCGGCTTCACCCGGTGGCAGCGTCGCCTCGTCGAGCGGGACAGCCAGCCGCTGCTCGATCCGCGCCTGTTCACGACCGTGCGCGGCTATGCCGTCGGCGCCGGCGTCGGCACGCTCTACTTCATCGGCTTCAGCGGCGTCTGGCTGGTCTTCGCGCTCTTCTACCAGGACGGCCTGGGCTTCTCCCCGCTCCGGTCCGGCCTCGCCGTGACTCCCTTCGCCCTCGGCTCGGCCTGCGCGGCCGCGGTCGCCGGTCGGCTGGTGGACCGGCTCGGCCGCAAGCTCACCGTGGGCGGCCTCACGGCCGTGATCGCCGGGCTGGGCGGCACCGCGCTGCTGCTCCGCTTCGCGCCCCTCGACATCGCACCCTGGGCCGCCGCCCCTGTGTTGTTCCTCGGCGGCCTCGGCAGCGGGTGCGTGATCTCGCCGAACATCACCATGACGCTGCGCGACGTGCCCGTGCACATGGCGGGCGCGGCGGGCGGCGCCCTGCAGACCGGGCAGCGGCTCGGCGCCGCGGTGGGCACCGCCGCCCTGCCCGGCCTCTTCTACCTGGTGCTCGGCAGCGGCGACGGCTACCGCGGCGCCCTCGCCACCGCACTGGGCGCCGGCCTCCTCGGCATGCTGGCCTCCCTGGCCCTCGCGACGTCCGACTGGAGGCGCGACCGGCGGAGGCAGCAGCACGGGAAGTGCCCGGACGATGTCGCCAACAGCCCCATACACGCCCGGCAGCACTGATCCCGCGGCGCGCCACCGACTACCGGAGCCGCCGGCCGAGCAGGGGGACCGGGATCAGCCGGCGGCCAGCACGGCCCTCCCCCCACCGGCACCGGCACCCGCAGCGGCGCTCGCGTGGTCGTGCGGGGACAGCCGCAGGTAGGCGGTGATCTGCTTTCCCCTGGCCCGGGGTGCCACGGCGACCCGCTCGCTGACCGTGTGCACCAGGCGCAGTCCGTGGCCGCCGACACGGAACCGGTCCCCCTTGCGCACCGTGGGCTGCTCCGCCGAGGTGTCCCACACGGTGATGGCCAACTGTCCCCGGAACAGGCGCAGGATCAGCTCGCAGGGTCCGGGAGCATGCCGGATGGCGTTGGTGACCAGTTCGCTGACGACGAGTTCGGCGTCCACGGCCAAAGAGGCCGTAATCCGGGCGGGGGCGGTGTGAGGGCCGTGGGCGAGGAAGGCGCGCAGGGCCAGGCGTGCGTCGACGGCGCTTGCCGCGCCGTCGTCCCAGGCCGCGCCGAAACGCACTGTGGCCTGCTCGTCCGCGCCCGGTCGATCTGCCGCCTGCTTCCCAAGCGGGAGGACCATACGGATGCTCTTTCGTTGTGTTCACCCCTGCCGGGGCCGCTCTGTCACCCTGCGTTTACCCGGGCGTGGGCCGCGCATACCAGGACGATCTCCGGCGATCCCAGCAAGCCGCTCCGATCGGCGGCAGCCACGCGGGAGCTGGTTTCGGTGCCACGGGCACATAAGGATGCGAGCCGGAGCGTACTCAGACCGCCGCGCAGCAGTCCGTGGCCGTACTCGGCACCTCGCTGACCCGAGGGGCGGACGCCATCGGAACCGGCGCCTACGCCGTGTACGAGGAGGGGCCCGGTCCGCCGAGGACCTGCTCCGTTCCCCGCTGCCCATCGCCCGGCTGATCACCCCGTACGACATCGGCGACGACGGAGCCGGCACGCTGGTGCTCTGCCGCACCGTCGAGCGGCAGACCGCTGCCCGAGCTGGAACGGCTGGCCCTGCCGGCCGACGTCACCACGCGGCTGGCCTCCACGCTCGACGTCGACGAGGTGCTGGAACGCCTGGTGAGCCTGGTCGTGCCCCGGCTGGCGGACTGGGTGATCGTCGACCTGATCACCGAAGACGACGAGGTCCGGCGTACAGAGCCCCGCGCGGCGTGGCCTCCACGATGGCCGGGCCCGACACCTACCAGCGGGAACCGGACTCCGGCATCGCGGTCGAGCAACGCCGGCTGTTCGACACCACGGGGATGCACTCGGCGGCCATGGCTCCCCTCCGCAGCACACGCGCGGTCCTGGGGGCTTGCCCCTCGGCCGGGCCGCGGACCCGGTCGCCTACACTGCCGCCGATCTCCCGCTGGTCGAGGACATCGCACGCCGGGCCGGTCTCGCCCTGGACAACGCCCGCCTGTACCAGCGCCGGCGCAAGGTCGCCGAGACCATGCAGAACCATCTGCTGCCCCAGATGCCGGGGGTTCCGGGCCTCCAGATGGTGCCCTCCTGGCCCTGCGCACACCTTCGGCCACGGCACGAGCGGACGGCCGGTGACCCGGCGACGGATCCTCAGGGTTCGACATGGATCTTGGGGCCGGGCCCGGAGTCGGCCGGGCGCTCGCCGACGAGGAGGGGGCCCACCTCGTCCAGGCCCACGGTGGCGGCGACGAGCGGCCTGGGGTCGACCGCCCCGGCGGCGTACGCCCGGATGGTGGCGTCGAGGCCGGGGGAGGCGGACAGGACACCTGTCGCGGTCACGTCCTTGAGGACGAGCGTGCGCGTGTCGATCCCGCTGGGCTCGCCGGCCAGCCCGATGTACACCAGGCGGCCCCCGGGTTCGACCCGTTCCAGGGCCAGGTCCGGCAGCCGGGCGGCGTTCGTGGCGTCGACGACCGCGTCGAAGGGCATGTCCGGCACGGAGTCCTCCGTCCACACGTGCTCGAAGCCCAGGGAGCGGGCGAAGGCGAGGGAGCTCTCGGTGGTGCCCATGAGGTGCACCTCGGCGCCGGACGCGCGCAGGAACATCGCCACCAGCAGCCCGATCGTCCCCGGGCCCAGCACGAGGGCGCGGTCCCCGCGCGCCGGCGCGGCGGCCCGAGCGGCGCGCAGGGCGTTGCCGCCGGGCTCCACCAGAGCGCCGAGCACGGCGTCGACGGAGTCGGGCAGGGCGTGCAACGAGGAGGCGGGTACGGCGAGTTGCTCAGCCAGCGCCCCGGGCAGGTCCCCGCGTATGCCGACCTCCCGCCGCTGCTCGCACACATGCTGACGGCCGCGCAGACAGCGGCGGCAGGTGCCGCAGCCGAGCATGGTGTCGCCCGTGACACGGCGGCCGAGCCAGCCGGGATCGACACCGCCACCGACCGCCGTCACCCGCCCGGCCCACTCGTGGCCCGGCCGCATCGGGTAGGCGGAGTGGCCCTGGTGGAGGTAGGCCATCGCACCGGTGAAGAACTCCACGTCCGTGCCGCACACACCGACCCGCTCGACGTCGACGACGACCTCACCGGGGCCGGCCACCGGCACCGGAAGCTCCTGGACCTCGTACGCGCCGGGACCGGTCAGGACGAACGCGCGCATCACGCGACGGCTCACCACGGGTGGGGCTCGCCCAGGAGGCGGGGCGGTTCCATCAGCTCGGGCATGTCTCTTGCTCGACCATCTGTTTATGCTTCATGACGTTCCGGAATCTAGACCGCTGTACCGTCTATCGGAAGGGCTCCATGGAGAGACTCCGCAGCGCGCAGTGGTACGAGGGACGGGACCGCAACGCCTACATCCACCGGGCATGGATGCGACGCGGCGTGCCCGGCGACGCCTTCACCGGCCGGCCGCAGATCGCCATCGCCAACACCGCCTCGGACCTGACCCCTTGCAACGCGCATCTGAACGAGGTCGCGGCCTCGGTACGCAACGGCGTGTACGAGGCGGGCGGCATCCCGCTGGACCTCCCGGTGGTGTCGCTCGGCGAGACCCAGGTGCGGCCCACCGCCATGCTGTGGCGGAACATGGCCGCGATGGCCACGGAGGAGATGCTGCGGGCCAACCCCGTCGACGGCGTCGTCCTGCTCGGCGGTTGCGACAAGACGATCCCGTCGCTGCTCATGGCCGCGTCCTCGGTGGACCTGCCCGCGGTCGTGGTCCCCGGCGGCCCGATGCTCAACGGCACCTTCCGCGGCGGACTGCTGGGCTGCGGCACCGGTGTGTGGCAGCTGTCGGAGGAGGTCCGCGCGGGCACGCTCTCCCAGGAACAGTTCACCCGCTCCGAGTCGGCGATGATCCGCAGCCGCGGCCACTGCAACACGATGGGCACGGCCTCGACGATGGCGCTGGTGGCGGAGGCGCTCGGCACGGTCGTCCCCGGTACGGCCGGGATCCCCGCCCCCGACAGCCGGCTGCTGGAGGCCGCGCACCACACCGGCCGGCTGGCGGTGGACATGGTGGGCGCCGACCGGCGGCCCGGGACGTTCCTGACCGAGGCGTCCTTCCGCAACGCGATCGTCGCGCTGGCCGCCATCGGCGGCTCGACCAACGCCGTCGTCCATCTCCTGGCCGTCGCGGGCCGGCTGGGCATCGACCTGTCGCTCGACGACTTCGACCGCATCGGCTCCCGTGTGCCGGTCCTGGTGGACCTCCAGCCGGCCGGCCGCTTCCTCATGGAGGACTTCCACCGCGCCGGCGGCCTGCTCGCCGTCCTGCGTGAGGTGCGCGACCTGCTCGACCCCGACGCGCTGACCGTCACCGGCAGGCCGCTCGCCCACTACCTCGACGGCGCCGAGATCTGGGACGGCGAGGTCATCCGCACCCGCGCCCGGCCGCTGGTCGCCGAGGGCGGCATCGCCGTCCTGCGCGGCAACCTCGCACCCGACGGCGCGCTCGTCAAACCGGCCGCCGCCTCCGCGCACCTGCTCCGGCACCGGGGCCGGGCCGTCGTCTTCGACAGCATCGAGGACTTCCGCGCCCGTATCGACGACCCCGATCTCGACGTCGACGCCGACTCCGTCCTCGTGCTGCGCGGCTGCGGACCCAAGGGCTACCCGGGCATGCCCGAGGTCGCCAACATGCCTCTGCCGAAGAAACTCCTCGCCCAGGGCGTGCGGGACATGGTCCGGGTCTGCGACGGCCGGATGAGCGGTACCGCGTACGGCACGGTCGTCCTGCACGTGGCCCCCGAGGCCGCGGCCGGCGGCCCCCTCGCCCTCGTACGGACCGGGGACTTCATCACCCTCGACGTCGAGGCCCGCCGTATCGACGTCGACGTGCCGGACGGCGAACTCGCCCGCAGAACCCCCGACAAGGCCACCGTCACCGGCTTCGCCAAGCCCCGGCGCGGCTGGGAACGCCTCTACGTCGACCACGTCCTGCAGGCCGACACCGGAGCCGACCTCGACTTCCTCGTCGGCTCCAGCGGCTCCGAGGTGACCCGTGAGTCGCACTGACACCAGGTTGGCTTTATCAGTGAGTCCTGACACCGGTTGTCGATCGGCGACGACACCGCCCGGTGTTGGCGGAGAGTGATATCGCCAAGTTTTGACACCACTTGGGTGCTTGCGGTGGGAGGCTGGGAGTGCTCTGCATGGTGAGGGGGCGCCGGTGCCACCGAAGTCCAAGGTCGATCTGTACGCGGCGATACGCCGTGATGTCCGGGCGGGGATGTCGAACCGGGCCTTGCAGCGCAAGTACGGGGTGGGCTTCCGGACGGTGAAGGCGGCCATGGAGTCCGTCTGGCCGGAGCCGCGCAAACAGCTGCCGCCCCGCAAGACGCGGCTGGACGTGTTCAAGCCGGTGATCGACCAGATGCTGCGGGCGGATCTGGACGCGCCGCGCAAGCAGCGGCACACCGTCAAGCGGATCTTCGACCGGCTGCTGGACGAACACGGTGCGGTGGAGGTGACCTATCCGATGGTGCGGGCCTATGTCGCTGTCCGTCGGCCGCAGATACGGATCGAGGCGGGACGCGGGCCGCTGAACGCGTTCATCCCGCAGACCCACCTGCCGGGGGCCGAGGCGGAGGTCGACTTCGGGGACGTGACGATCCGTCTGGCCGGTGAGCAGGTCAAGGTGTTCCTGTTCGCGATGCGCCTTTCGTATTCCGGCAAGGCGGTGCACCGCATCTTCGCTTCCTGCGGCCAGGAGGCGTTCTTCGAGGGCCACGTCCACGCTCTCAGCGTGCTGGGCGGCGTCCCCTGCGGCAAGGTGCGCTACGACAACCTGCGGGCCGCGGTCGCCCGGGTGCTGGGCCTGTCGAGAGCGAGAGTGGAGAACGAGCGGTGGACCGCGTTCCGTTCGCACTACGGCATCGAAAGCATGTACTGCCGCCCGGGACTCGAAGGCGCCCATGAGAAGGGCGGGGTGGAAGGCCAGATCGGCTGGTTCAGGCGAAACCACCTGGTCCCCGTGCCGGAAGTCGACTCCCTCGCCGAACTCAACGCGATGGTGGAGCGGTGGGACTCCGAGGACGACGACCGCCGCATCCGGTCGCGGCCCAGGACGATCGGCGAGTACTTCACCGTCGAACGGCCGCTGCTGCAGCCGCTGCCGGACGAGCCGTTCGAGACCGGCCGGCTGTTCAGCCTACGGGTGGACCGATACGCACAGGTCAGCGTTCGCACGAACCGCTACTCGGTACCGGTGGACTGATCGGCCGCACGGTTCGGGTGATGCTGCACGCTTCCGAGGTCGTCGTCTACGACGGGCGCAGGGAAGTCGCCCGGCACGAGCGTTTGATCGCCAAGGGCCAGGCCCGCCTGGAGCTCGACCACTACCTGGAGGCTATGGTCCGCAAACCCGGGGCTTTCCCCGGCGCGACCGCGCTGGAACAGGCCCGCTCCGCAGGCAAGTTCACCCCTGTCCATGACGCGTGGTGGGCGGCGGCCTGCAAGGCCCACGGCGACCGGGACGGCACCCGCGCTCTGATCGAGGTCCTGCTGCTGGGCCGGCATCTTCACCACGAGTACCTGGTGACCGGGCTCGCCGCCGCCCTGCGGGCCGGCGCCCTGACCGCAGACGCGGTCGCCCTGGAGGCACGCAAGGCCGCCGAAGCCGACGAGGCACCGGCCGCCACGACTCAACCGGAGCCGGACCGGGCGAGGGTGACGTTCCTGACCGAACGGCGGCTGGCTCACCTGCCGCCCGACAACCGGCCGCTGCCGTCCGTCGCGGCCTACGACCAGCTGCTGCGACCGCGGCAGCGGCCGGACCGTTCCGCCGTCGAGGGAGACAGGCCATGACGACGTTCAAACGCCACCGCGGACTGACCGAACAGGCCGCCGACGCCGCGGTCGACCAGGCATGCCGCATGCTGCGGCTGCCCACCATCCGGGCCCAGTTCCCCGAGCTGGCCGAAGCAGCCGCCCGTGACCAGATGTCGTATCGCGGGTTCCTCGCCGAACTGCTGATGGCCGAGTGCGACGACCGGGCTCGCCGCCGTTCGGAACGGCGGATCAAGGCCGCCGCCTTCCCTCATGAGAAATCGCTGCGAGCCTTCGACTTCGACGCGAACCCCAGCGTGGACCCGGCGGTCATTCACACCCTGGCGACCTGCGAGTGGGTCAAGAGGGGCCTGCCGCTCTGCCTGATCGGCGACTCGGGCACCGGCAAGTCGCATTTGCTGATCGCGCTGGGCACCGAGGCAGCGATGGCCGGCTACCGGGTCCGCTACACGCTCGCGACCAAGCTCGTCAACGAGCTGGTCGAGGCCGCGGACGAGAAGGTGCTGACCAAGACCATCGCCCGCTATGGCCGCGTTGATCTTTTGTGCATCGATGAGCTGGGCTATATGGAGCTGGACCGCAGGGGTGCTGAGCTGCTGTTCCAGGTGCTGACGGAGCGGGAGGAGAAGAACAGCGTCGCCATCGCCTCGAACGAGAGTTTCAGCGGCTGGACCAAGACCTTCACCGATCCCCGGCTCTGCGCGGCCATCGTCGACCGGCTCACCTTCGGCGGCAACCTTATTCAGACCGGCACCGAATCCTACCGACTCGCCATCACCCAAGCCCGGGCCGCCGCCCAGGACGGCAAGGCAGGCTAACCGCCCTGGGACTCTCTTCACCAGGAGGCGTCGCACCCCTCAACCTCAGTAACTGGAACAATGAAAGATCTTGCAGACGTCACATGGGGAGAGGGGAGATTCGACTGTGAAGGTCGGACTGGCACGTTCCGCCGCGATCCAGTGGGTTGCCCAGCATGCCCAACCCGATGCTGGCTTCCGGGGTGCGTACTTCAGCGGCTCAACCGTCGGGCTGCCGGACGACGCGGAGCTGTCGCCCTCTTCGGACATCGACATCTTCGTCGTCACCGCCCAGGAGGACCCACCGGCCAAGCCAGGGAAACTTCGCTTCCAAGACGCCCTGCTGGAAGTCAGCTACTTGCCCTGGACCGAGCTCGCCTCCGCCGACGACGTCCTGGCGTCCTACCACCTGGCCGGCAGCTTCCGCACTGACGCGATCATCGATGACCCCACCGGCGATCTGCACAAACTGCACGCACACATCTCGCGCCACTTCGGCGCCCGACCCTGGGTCCGCCGCAGATGCCAGGATGCCCGCCACCGGATCGAAACCCGCCTCGCTGCGATCGACACCTCGGCGCCGTTCCACGAGCAGGTGATCTCTTGGCTATTCCCCACCGGCGTGACCAGCCACGTCCTTCTCGTCGCCGCCCTGCGCAACCCCACCGTCCGCTTGCGCTATCTGGCCGCTCGCGAGGTCCTCACCGACTACGGCCACCTCAGCCTCTACCCGGAACTTCTGAACCTTCTCGGCTGCTCACACCTGCCCGCGCAGCGTGTCCAGCACCATCTGCGTGAACTCGCCGCGACGTTCGACGCCACCGTCCAAGTGGCGAAGACCCCGTTCTTTTTCAGCAGCGACATCACGCCCACCGCACGGCCGATCGCGATTGACGGAAGCCAGAGGCTCATCGACTCAGGCGACCACCACGAGGCTGTCTTCTGGATCATCGCGACCTTCGCCCGCTGCCACATCATCCTGGCCGCCGATGCCCCCCAGCTGCACGAACCCCTCGCCCCAGCCTTCCAGGCGGCCGTCACCGATCTCGGCATCAGCTCCACCCGTGACCTCATCCACCGGGCCGAAGAGGTGACCCGGTTCCTGCCCCGGCTCTGGCAGACCACAGAGGACATCCTGCGCAGCAACCCCAACATCACCGAATAGCAGAGAAAAGACGTCGACTCGGCCACCGAGCGGTGTCAGTTCTCATCGACATTTCACGGCTCGGCGATCGACAAGTGCTGCCCAAACTCGTCGACAAGTGGTGTCCGTTCCCACCTACGAAGCCACTTCCAGTTGTACGGCGCCATCACCGCCACCCAGGCCGTGCTGCCCGCGATGCGGGAGGCCGGCGCGGGCACCCTGCTCTACACCACCGGCGCCGGATCCATCCGGCCCGACCCGAGGGTCGCCAACGTCAACGCCGCCGCCGCGGCCCTGCGCAACTGGGCGATGAACCTGCACAAGGAACTGGCCGACGCAGGCACCGGCATCCAGGCCGCCCATGTCGGTATCGACGCGTCGATCGGCGTCTCCGTCGTCCCCGGGCTGGAGGCGGCCGAGCCCGAGCAGATCTCCCCCCTCTACTGGGAACTGCACACCACCAAGCGCGATCAGGCGGAGCTCGTCTTCAAGCTCTGACAGCCGGGCTCCGGGTCCGCGAACCTCATCCGTCACTCCTGTTTCAGGCCTCGGCGTTTCGGCCAACCGAAGCCGCCCCGGGGCGGCTTCAGTACCGCGTCCACCCGTTCGCGCCCTTGCCGCACCTGGGGGCGCACGCGTCCGGAATCGATCGCGTTCGATTCCCGCGCTGCGTCGTTATGCCGTGCACCGCCGAGCCATCCAGGTGCGGCACGACCCGAGGAGCGATGCGGATGACGGTCACCGACGCCTCGACCGACAACGCGAAGACGCCGCCCCCTCCACCCCCGGCCACCATCACCTTCGAGGGCAAGTTCGGCAAGAACCCGCTGGCAGACGCCGGCTTCACCGCGATGTGCCGACGTCTGCCCGCCGTGCTCGGGCACACGGCCCGGATGGCGTGGGCCGTCGACAGGACCGGCGTCGTGCTGCTCCTCGCCTGCCAGTTGCTGACCGGCGGCGCGGCCGCCGTCGTCCTCGCGTTCACCGCACAGGCGATGACCCACATCCTCGGCACCGGCACCGTGTCCGAACGCCTGCACGCCGCGCTGCCCGCCCTGATCGTCGTGACGACGGCCGCGGCCATCGGCCGAATCAGCGGCGCCCTGTCCTCGTACGCCGACGGACGCATCACCCCGCTGCTGACGACCGAAGCGGACATCGCACTGGTGACCGCCGTGTGCCGCGTGGAGTCGAGCGCCTACGGCGAGGACGGATTCGCCGACCGGCAGGAGGCCGCCGAAATCGGCGTCACCCGGACCCGGCTGATGGTGCAGGACGCCCAGCGGTTCATGTCCGCCCTCATCCGCATGATCGCCGCGAGCGGGGTCGTCACGACGCTGCACCCGCTGCTGCTGCCCCTGCTCCTGCTGGCCGTCCTCCCGGCCGGCGCCGGAGCCGTCCTGTCGGCACGCGTCGACTACGAGACCCACTACCTCAACCTCGGCGACCGCAACGTGCGCTCCATGATGCGCTGGTGGGCCACCTACTCCCGCTTCGGCGACGAGGTCCGCGCCAACGGCATGACCGGCTACCTCACCTACTGGTACCGCGCCCTGTCCGACCGGATCGACGAGCGCACCCTGACCGCTGCCCCGCGCATGCTGCGCATCACCCTCGGCACCAGCGCCCTGGGCGGGGTCTTCCTGCTGTGCACCTGGGCCACGCTGGCCTGGCTGGCCGCCACCGGCCGCATCGCCCTGCCCGTCGCGGCCACGGCCGTGGTCGCCGTCCAGACCACACTGGCCGCGCTCTCCCAGTTCGTCATCCACGGCGCCGCGATGTTCCACACCTCGCTCTACCTCGCCGACATGCGGTCCTTCCTCGACATGGCGAGTGAGCGCGCGCCCAGGCGCGGGGACCTGGCCATCCCGGAACGAGTGGACGAGATCCGCCTCGACGAGGTCGTCTACCAGTACCCCGGCAAGGAGGAACCCGCCGTCGCGGGCGTATCGCTCACGCTGCGGCGCGGCGAGATCCTGGCCGTCGTCGGCGAGAACGGCTCGGGCAAGTCGACCCTGACCAAACTCATCACCGGCATCCTGCTCGCCGACAAGGGCCGCGTCGTGTGGGACGACACCGACCTCGCCCACGCCGACCCCGACGCCGTGTGGAAACGCACCGCGCTCGTCCCGCAGAACTTCGCCGCCTGGCCCCTGCGCGCCCGCGAGAACATCACCCTCGGCCAGCCACGGACGATCGACGACGGGCCGGTGTGGGACGTCGTCGACGCCGTCGGCATGCGCGAGGCGATCGAGAAACTGCCCCAGCAGCTCGACACCCTCCTCGCCAAAGAGCTGTGGGGCGGCGCCGAGTTGTCAGGCGGGCAGTGGCAACGCCTCGCGTGCGGCCGCGCCCTCTACAGGCAGACTCCGCTCCTGATCCTGGACGAACCGACCTCGCAGATGGACGCCCGCGGCGAGCACGCCATCTTCCTGGAGATCAAGCGGATCGCCGCCGAGCGCATGACGATCGTCGTCACCCACCAGCTCGAGAACACCAAGCTCGCCGACCGCATCGTCGTCATGGACCAGGGCCGCGTCATCGAACAGGGCACGTACGAGGAACTGGCAAACGCCGGAGGTCTGTTCGCGGAACTCGTCTCCCTGTCCCAGGACCGGTGACGGACCATGAACCTCGCAACCCGACCCACACGCCCGCCTCGTCGCCGACGGCAACGGCACCACCGGCCTCGCGAACGCTCGAGCCGGTTTGCGCCAAGTAGAGGGTGAGACCGCCGACCGGCGGTCCGCCGGCAGAGGTCCTGAGACGGAGGTCCGGTGACCAAGGACCTGAACGACAAGCATGCGCCGACCCCTACAGTGCTGGACCCGGCAGCCTTCGAGCCGCTGGTGGAGCGACATTCGGTGGGCCTGCACGGCTACTTCGCGCGCCGCGCGCCGTCAGCCGCCGACGACCTGCTCGCCGAGCTGTGGCTCCAGGCGTACGCGACGCGACACGGTTTCGATCCCGACCGGGGGTCCGTACGAGCCTGGCTGTTCGGTGTGGCCAGAAACGTCCTGTCCGCGCACTGGCGGCGGCTCGCGGCATCCCGGCCGCCGGGCCCGGCGGGATCGAGCGGGACCGACGATCCCTGGGAGGCGGTCGACGACCGGCTCGTCGCCGCCGCGATGGCCCCGCGACTGCGCGCGTCCCTCGCTGAACTGCATCCGGACGAACGTGAGTTGCTGCTCCTGGTCGCCTGGGAACAGCTGACGCCGAGCGAGGCCGCGGCCGTGGTCGGCATACCCGCCGCGACGGCTCGCACCCGACTGCACCGCGCCCGCAACCGCATGCGCTCCGGCGCCTCCTGCGACCTGACAGGCGGCCCCACGTGACGGACACAGAAGGAGTGAACGGCATGAACAGCAGGAACGGAAATCACGGGATGGGCAGGATGAACGAACGCGACGACATTCTCGACTTCCCGGGCGCCGACGAACTGATAGCGGCCGGAGCCGTGGCTCCGCCCCGGGCGGACCAACTCACCGCCGCACGCGACCTGGTGGCACGCCTCGCGGAGCGCGAGACCACGAACACGCGCGCCGCCCTGGCGCATGACGCCGTGCTGCCGCCCGCCGTGGCGCGACGGGACGGTCCGACGGCATACCTGGCCCCTCCGCGGACACCACGGGTCGTCGGCCGCGCGGCGCACGGCCCGGACGGGGAGGAACCGTCGGGGACCGGGGTCCGGCGAAGCCGGGGCCCGCGCCGCCGCCGGTTGCTGGTCGCGGGTGCGGCGGTGGCGGTGCTCGCCGCGGGCACAGTCGCGTATCCGGTGCTGGACGTGGGAGGCAAGCCCGCGTCCACGGCCTCGGCGGCCACCCGGTTCCTGAACGAGATGGCGGAGGTCTCGACACAGGCCCCGACGCCCCAGGGGAAGTACTGGATGTCCCACTACCGGGCGAAGGACGGCCGGGCGACGGCCACGGTGACCGTCTACAGCGACCGGTCGGGCGCCACCTGGATTCGGCACCCCAGCGGCAAGGTGACCAGGTCGGGCCACAACATCGCCGACTGGCCCGTGGGCGACCGACGGCTGTCCTGGACCGACTTCGACCGGCTGCCCACCGACCCGGAAGCGCTGAACGCCCACTTCTCCAAGGACGCCGCACAGCGGTTCGACCAGGCCATGGCGCTGCTCGCGGAGTCCCCGGCGAGCCCCCGGCTGCGCTCCGCGCTGTTCCAGATCGTCGCGGAGACCCCTGGGGTGACCATGACCCAGAACGTCAAGGACAGCCAGGGCCGTCCGGGCACCGTGATCAACCTCCGCCGCGAGGTGGAGAATCGCAAGGAGAAGATGGGGGCGGAGCCCTCCGCCGCTTCCCGCACCTACGTGGACGGCCCCTACTACTTCATCGACCCGGGAACCAGCCGCGTACTGGAGCAGACCAGCGAACTCGGCGCCACCTCCCTCGTCCGCACGACCTACCTCAAGGTCGGATGGACCGACCGCATCGGCTGACCGGACCCGGCCCCGGCGCGCACGCCGCGCCGGGGCCGGCAGCCACGCCCATGGAGCGTGTGGCAATGCCTCTACCCGCCGCGGACCGCACGGCGGAGCTTAGTGAGGCGCTCGCGCAGGGTGCGTTCCCCGCCGTGCTGCGTGGGGCGGTAGTAGTCCTTGCCCACCAGTGCGTCCGGCGGGTACTGCTGCTCCAGGACTCCGTCGGACGTGGCGTGGGGATAGCGGTAGCCGACCGCGTTGCCCAGCTCCGCGGCGCCTGTGTAGCGGCCGTACCGCAGGTGAGCGGGCACCTCACCGACGGCGCCCGCTCGGACGTCCGCCATGGCCTCGTCGATCCCGACGATCACCGTGTTCGACTTCGGCGCCAGGGCCAGATGCACGGTGGCCTGCGCCAGGGCGAGACGGGCCTCGGGCATCCCGATCAGCTGGACCGTCTGCGCCGCGGCGACGGCCGCCTGCAGCGCTGTCGGGTCGGCCAGCCCGACGTCCTCACTGGCGTGCACCAACAGCCGCCGCGCGACGAACCGCGGGTCCTCCCCGGCCACGAGCATGCGGGCCAGGTAGTGCAGCGCGGCGTCGGGGTCCGAGCCGCGGATCGACTTGATGAACGCGCTGATGACGTCGTAGTGCTGGTCGCCCTGCCGGTCGTAGCGCACAGTGGTCTCGGCGATGGCCCGCTCCACGGCCGGCACGTCAATCACCAGGCCGCCCGTGTCAGCCACCCCGTCGGCACTCGCCTCCAGCGCGGTCAGCGCGCTACGGGCATCGCCGGCGGCAAGGCGCACCAGGGCGTCCTCGGCCTCGGCCGACAGCGAGACCGAACCGCCGAGGCCGCGCTGATCCGTCACAGCCCGCCGCAACAGCTCGTGGACCTCGTCCTCGCTCAGCGACTGGAGCTGCAACACCAGCAACCGCGAGAGCAGCGGCGACACCACCGAGAACGACGGGTTCTCCGTGGTGGCGGCAACGAGCAACACAAGCCTGTCCTCGACAGCCCCGAGCAACGCATCCTGCTGCGTCTTGGAGAAGCGGTGCACCTCGTCGATGAACAGCACGGTTTGCCGGTTGTGACGGTGGCGACGGCGCGCGTCGTTGATCACCTCGCGCAGTTCCTTGACTCCGCTGGACAGCGCCGAGAGGGCGACGAAGTGCCGGGTATCGACGGTGGCGAGCAGGCGCGCAATCGTGGTCTTCCCGGTGCCGGGCGGGCCGTAGAGCAACACCGACGCCGCCTCCCCGCCCTCGACCAGCCGTCGCAGAGGGGCGCCGGGTCGCAGCAAGTGCGTCTGGCCGACGACCTCATCGAGCGTGCGCGGCCGCATCCGCACCGCCAACGGCGCGGTGGCCCGCACGGGCTCGGCGGGCGGGGTGTCGGACAGGGTGTCGGACATCGGTAACTCGAACAGCCCCTGCTCCTCGGCAGTCATCACTGCACCCCGCCATCGGTACAGAGCACACCTTGGTGTCGGAGTCGGCCGCGAGTCCGAGGACTTCGGTCGCCTCGGTCCACCGCGGTCTGAATGATCAGCCGCGCCCCGAGACGATCGGTGGAAGATGCTCTGCTGGACACGCGTGGTGGCCCTTCCTGTGTGGGGTGGTCACTCATGAACGGACCCTACGTCTCATGAACGGACGCTATGTCCGCCGTCACACCTACGCGTACAGCGTTCCCCGGGCGACGACGACGGCGGACCCCGCCACCTGGACCGACTCGATCCGTTCCGACGTCCCCATGGCCCGAGCCTGCATCGTCGAAGGACGGCCGATCTCGACACCCTGGCGGATCTCGATCCACTCCCCGAACGGGATCAGACCGTGCCGGGCGAGGTGTACCGCGAGAGAGCCAGCGGCCGAGCCGGTGGCCGCGTCCTCCACCACGCCATAGGCGGGCGAGAACATCCGCAGCCTCCATCGCGAACCCGAACCCGCGAAGCAGTTGGCGGCCATATCGGGAAGCCTGGCGAGAATCCTCTGGTCCGGCTCCACAGCGGAGAGCGCAGCCACGCTGTCCAGGCCGACGAACACGTGCCGCGGTCCGTTGCAGTAGACCTCGACCGGCAGGGTGCAGGTGGACGCCGCCAGACCGAGACCGGCGAGCAACTCGTCCGCATGGTCGTAGAGCTCCCACGTGGGGATGGGTTGCGTCATGCGGGCCGCGCCGACCCGGCCGTCGCCGGCCCGCTCAAGACGGAACGCCACAGTGCCCATGGCGGTCTCCATCCGGATCGTCTCCGCCGCGTTCGACTCGCCGAGCACGATGGCGGTACCAAGGGTCGGATGCCCGGCGAACGGCAACTCGTTCACCGGGGTGAAGATCCGGACCCGTACGTCACCGTCGTCTTCCGCGGGGAGGACGAAAACGGTCTCCGACAGGTGCATCTCCTGCGCGATCTGCTGCATGCGCTCGGGAGAAATACCGACGGAATCCACGAAGACCGCAGTCGGGTTGCCTTCCAGCGGGACGTCGGTGAAGACGTCGGCTACCACGTACTCATATGTACCCATCGGTTTCCGTCCTCGACATCGGGTCATCGCGGCTCATCCGCTGAAGTCCAGGTCAGTGGGTGTCGAACAGGGTCTGGTATCGAGCGACTGCCTGTTCTGTTGCTGCACACTCGTCAGAGGTCGGGTCGAACGGATCGGCCGCAGGGGGAAGTGCACCAAGTTTGAGTAGCGCGGCCATGAGAAGCATGCGCGCCTTGGAAGCTGTGAGGTTGTTGCCCGAGATGAACGTCGGGTCGGTCCGGTAGGCCATGCCTCCGGTGTTGCCGCGGCCGGTGCGGACCACCGGCATACCGGCGAAGATGGCGACGCTCAATGCCGCATTCCTCGTCGGGTCGGCCATCCCGAACGGTGACATGCCTTCACATACGAAACCGGCCAGTGGCGCCGTGGCGAGATTGGCTTTGATCCGTGCGAGGATCTCCACTTCCTCGTCAGCCGTGGACGGACTGTCGGTGTCGATCCGCGTCGCCGCGTACCGGCCGTACTTGGTGATCGTGACGTGCGGCATGGCGGTGGGGACGAGCCCGTCGGTGTCCCTGATCGAAACGTCGACCAAGGACACGCCCGTGTCCAATGTGCCGGCGACGCCAGTCACCTGCTTGGGGAGCACGGTGAGGCGTAGATCCGAGCAATGTGTGTGACGACGGGCGGGGAGGTACGTGAGCTGAGGCGGGCCATAGCCACCCAGGTCGGCAACGACTCCACCATGACCACCGGTGACTTCGTAACCCCCCGGTCGGGCGTCGACCTTGGTCACGTCCCGGGCCGCGTAGACGAGTTCATCGACGATCACGCAGGCACCCACGCGGTCTTCGCCCCGTTCGTCCAGGGCGACGCCTGACGCGATGTACTTCACGCCGTCCACCACGTTGCGGTCGCCGTCGGCGCTCAACGATTGGTGACGGCGTTGAGCGGCGTGTCCGATGAGTGGCACCGTCGTATCGACCATCAGTCCGAGCCAGTACAAGGTCTCCTCGACGGTCGGACTTCCCTCGAGCCATTGAGCGCCGGCGTACTCTCCGGTAGCGAGGACAGCCTGGACCTGATTGGTCGCCTGGGCGAGGTTCGTCAGGCCGGGTTCGCGCTGCAGGTGGTACGGGTAGTAGACGAAGAAGTCCTGCCCGAGGCGTTCGGAATCGGGGTCTGCGGTGTATCCGCCCGACGGAGCGGCGCGGAAGAAGTCAAAGTCGGCGATCGACCACAGCTCGACGGGAGTTCCGTGGTCGGCAAGGCCGAACCGCTCGATCTCCTCGTAGAGGCGGCGGGCATCGGGGTAGAACGTTTGTCGAGCTGCTTCCGGTGGTGCGAACGGTGTGGTCGCGGTCTCCTCCCAAGCGGACCCATCCGCTTGTCTGGCCATGTAGGGGAGGGGATAGAGACCGTCGTCGGGATGGAGTTCGACGGCATACACCGGTGTGGCGTGGTCGTGAGGCTGCTCCTGGTGGAATGTGCCGTCCTTGTCGAGCCAGCCGTCCGGGGGAGCGTACAAGCGGGCTGCGTCTCGTTCGAGTGGGTGCGCGCTGAACGCCTCGATGTAGACCGTCACGGGTGCCGCGAGCCGCTGAGGGCGCAGGACGTCGAAGTGCGCGGGGCGCGGCGGAAGACCGTGACGTGTACGTGCCTTGTTCGATGTGATCAGGTCCGGTGTGTTGAGAATCGTCGCCGTCGGCCCGGCGAACACCGCGATCCGCGGTCGCGGTGCGCCGCCCGGAAGAATTTCACGCATCACAACGGGCGCAGGTGCTCGATCGCGACGCCGTGCCGCTCGGTCAGCCGCTGGGCGACCAACGATCGATGGCAGGCCTCAGGGTCGCGCTCGACACAGAACAGCGCTGCGGTCCCGCTGCTCGGCAGCGCCGACACGATCGGCGCGAGGTCGGCGCGGTCGAGGATCTCGCTCGTGTAGCGGCGGGTGTACTCGGCGGCGAGCTCGCGGCGCGAGCGTTTGCCGACCCCGCGGCGGTCGTCCTCGGCGTACTGGAGCTGACGTAACTCGGTTGTCGGGGCGAGTTCCCGGTGGTGCTCGTAGGCGATCCCGGCAGCGGCGAGGGCCGCCTGCAGCCGGCGTGAGTTCGCCCAGGCGTACTCGGGTCCGCGCACGCCGCGGCGCTGGCGTACGTCGAGCAGCAGGCGGACATTCGCCTGCTGCAGTCGTTGCAGGTAGGACTCGCCGTCGAAGCCATAGACGCCGATTGTTGCCACCTTGAGCACCACAGATCTCCCGTCCGCTCGATTGCTTGCCGCTGATTCGGTTCGCTGGCGCGTCACACGGCGGCAGCGATCAGGGCGGTCGTCTCCATGGGCAACTCGGCGATCCGTGCAATGTCCAGACCGGCTCGGTTCAGCAGCGCTGTGACCCGGTCGAGGGTGCGGTGCTCGCCGCCCGTTGTCATCAACAGGTGCAGATCCCAGAGGGCAGGCAGCACGGTGGAGTCCTCGTCCTCGACGAAACGATCGAGGATCAGCAGTCGCGACGAGGAGTCCGCCATGGCGCGGCGGCAGTTCTCGAAGACCTTGACGACCGCGTCGTCGTCCCAGCCGGCCAGCACTCGGCAGAGGATATAGACGTCCCCGCCCGTCGGGACGTCTTCGAACATGTCGCCCCCCACCAGGTGGACGCGGTCCAGTCCGACGGTGGCGGCCAGGTGCTCACGCGCCTTGGGCATCATGTGTTCGCGGTCGAAGAGCGTGCCTCTGGCATCTGGTGCAGCGCCGAGGATCGTGGCGAGGAGGTGCCCGCCCCCTCCGCCCACGTCCACGACCATCTTGCCGCCGGAGAAGTCGAAGATCTCCGGTACCTGGTGGAAGAACATGCTTCCGGCGTTCATGGTGTGCTGGAACCGCCTGGCGGTGGCCGCGTCCTGACTGAGATAGTCGTAAAACGACTGGCCGTAGGCGACTTCGAAACCCGAGCTTGCCGTACTGATGGCGTGGTGGGCGTGACCCCAGGCGGAGTAGAACTCCTCGCCGTAGAGCAGGCACATGTCGCGCAGCGACTGAGGGCCGTCGAGCAGCGCTGCGCTCACCTGGGTACTCCGGTAGCCGGTCGACTCGCTGCCCTCGAATATGCCCATGGCCACCAGGAGGCGCATCAGGCGGTGAAGGCCCTTCTCATTGGCCCCCGTCGATTTGGCGAGTTCGCCGCAGGTGGTCCGGCCGGCCTCTATATGGTCCGGCAGTCTGAGTTTGACCGCGGTGTACAGGGCCTGCGCCCTCCACCCGCCGGTGATGATGTCGACCACCTCTCGAGTGGCCTGCACGTCGACTGTCATTGAGTCCTCCCCATCCTTCGCATGAGCACCCGGGCCCCCGAGGACCTCCCGGTGTGAAGCGGAACCATCGGACAGCCCCACCACACACCGGGAGATCCCCACCCTTCACCCGTCAGCCGGCCGTGGCGCCTCGACAGGTCACGGCGGCGGGTGGTGGGGGGCGTACTGCTTCACGATCCACCGGCAGATCACCTCCACGACGTAGGCCCGCTCGGCGTCGTCGAGTGCGTGCCCGGCGGGGATGCCGTGCCAGCGCGCGAGGCAGGTGCGGCAGCACGTCGCGGTGGCGTGCTGGGCGACGAAGACGGGATGTCCGCGGTAGGGCGTCTGACGGCCGTCGTTGCGCGGTTCTGCAGGGGCCAACCTGCGACCGATCAGATCCTCGGCGTGCCTGCGGACGGTCATGATCCCGCGCAAGTCGACCACCGCACGGTCCCTTCCGCGCAGCCGAAACTTCGCGCGGAAGGGGTGCCGCCCGATCCGGTCCAACCTGTCATCCAACTCGTCCGTCATCGGTTCTGGGCTGGTTCGAACGCGGTAGCCCGTGGTCGATCAGGACCGCTGCTGGCTGATGTTGACCATCCAGGTGATCCCGAACTGGTCCACGAGCGAGCCGGCCTCGTCACCCCACGCCTGCTTCTCCAGAGGCATCGTCACGATGCCGCCGGCGGACAGCTTCTCGAAGTAGTCGCGGAGTTTGGCGTCGTCGCCGCCGAGGTAAAGCGCGACGTTGTTGCCCGGGTTGAAGGGCACCTCCTGCGGGACGTCCCACGCCATCACCGTGTAGCCGTCCGGGGTGCTGAGCATGGCGTGCATGATCTTGTCGGCGTTGGGCGCGTCCGGTGAACCGAACTCGCCGACCGTGCCCATCTCCAGCTTGCCGCCGAGGACTTCCTGGTAGAACTCCATGGCCTGCCGTGCGTTGCCGTTGAAGGCGATGTACGGGTTGAGCTGAGATCCCATCTGATGCTCCTTGCTGAGAGTGCGGACAACTTGAACCTAGCAACGGGCACTGACAAACCGTCCGAGCCCTGGGAGGAAGTCCCTACGTGGGGATCCCGCCGCGCTTGATCTGCGGCACCTCGATACCCAACGCGCGCAACTGCTGGAACGGGTTCATGAACTCGCGGTTCTGCTTGATTTTCCCGTTCTCGAGCAGGAACGAGTGTATGAAGTGGTTCTGGTAGTAGCCGGGCGGGTAGTCCGGGTACCGGATCTCGCCCTTTCCGTCACACTCGACCCAGAACCTGTTGGGGTCTTGTGTCTCGAAGATCTCGACGTTGACCCATTCCCAGTCGGGGAACATGCGCAACGACCACTCGCCGTGCGCCTTGAGCTTTTCGTGACCCTGCGAGACGACAGGTTCGCCGGTGTCAGTGGTGTACAGGCCGGCGCTGCCGTCCTCGGTGAAGAGGAGATACCGTGTCAAGCGGTTCTCGCCCTTTCGGCTCATGTAATCCGCGACGACCTCACGGTGCCGGCGGCGGAGTTCGGCGTCGGTGTCGAATCCCTCGGGCTGCGCGGTGGTGTCTGCCATCTTGAATCCCCCTACTCCAATGATGTGACCGCCCGGTCGTGGCCTGTTTTCGGTGCTTGTCGCACGGCCCTGCGCCGCCGCCCTTGGTCGGATGAAGCCCCCGGAACACGGGCGGCGGCAGAGTTTCAGGACCGCGTGGCGACCGCTTCTACCTCGAACAGGATGTCGGGCATGGCCAAGCCGGCGACCCCGATGACGGTTTGCGTGGGCGGCTTCTCCGCGCCGCCGCTCGCCACGGCCTGGCCGATTGCCTTGAGCTTGTCGAAGTCGGGGTTCACCACATACGTCCTGAGCTGGACGACGTCGGTGAGGTCAAGCCCGTGGGCCGCAAGGGCCGTGCCGAGGTTGCTGAACGCTTGCTGCACCTGCTCGTTGAAGTCGTTCGAGACGACCATGCCGTCCGGGCCCGATCCGTACTGACCCGAGACGAACACCAGCTCCGCGCCGGCCGGGACGGAGGCGGTGTGGCTGTAGCCGAACGGGCTGGGGTCGTGCAAACCGTCTGGATTGACGATCGTGTGTGACACGTGGATTACCTCTTCTGTGAGATGCGTGTTTCTTGTAACTGGCACTCAGTGCAGACGGAGCTCGGGGCGGTAAATGTCCAACCAGGTGCTCAGATCGAGTACTCGCTCCATGCCGTTGCGGACATCGATGGGCATCGCGTCCGAGTCTCGCCGCGCAATTTCTTCCAGCCAGCTACGGTCGACCAGATCGAACACCGGATCATCGGTCGAGAGTAGTTCCTTGCACTGTTGTAGCAGAGCACCGGTGTACAGCGGATCGAGAGTGGCCGGATAGGGAGCCTTGGCTCGATTCAGCACCGACTGCGGCAACAGGTCGGCAGTCGCGGCGCGGAGCAGGCTCTTCTCCCTGCCGTCGAAGGTCTTCAATGACCACGGCGTGTTGTAGACATACTCCACGAGCCGGTGGTCGCAGAAGGGGACCCGGACCTCCAGTCCGACGGCCATGCTTATCCGGTCCTTGCGCTCCAGGAGCATGCGGACGAAACGGGTCAGGTGCAGGTAACACATCACCCGCATCCGCATCTCGTGGTCGCTCTCACCGTCGGCCCGCTCGACCTCGGCAACCGCGTCGGCGTAGCGGTCGCGAATATACGTGGGCAGGTCCAGTGCAGCCGTGATATCGGCATTGAACCGATCGGACACTTGGGCCCGCGCGCCGCTGACAAAGACGGCCATCCAGGGAAAGGTGTCCGCCGCCTGTGCCTCCGGCTGGTGGAACCACCTGTATCCGCCGAAGACCTCGTCGGCGGACTCCCCGGACAGGGCGACCGTGGAATGCTCACGAATGGCTTGAAACAGCAAGTACAGCGAGGCATCCATGTCACCGAGGCTGAGCGGACTGTCCCGCGCGGTGATGACCGCACGGCGCACCCCCGGGTCGGCAATCGCGGCATGGTTGAGCACGATGGCCTCATGCTGCGAGCCGACGTGCGTGGCCACCTCACGCGCGTAGGGGGCGTCCGTGGTGGGGCGCAGGTCGTCGGCGACGAAATCGTCCTCCCGCCCGACGAAATCCACTGCGAAGCTGCGCACCTTCTCGCCGGGCTCGCCGTGCTCGCCGGGCCTGCCGAGCTTGGCGGCAGCCAGTGCGGTGATCACGCTGGAGTCCAGCCCACCGGAAAGCAGTGTGCAGCGCGGCACGTCGGAGACCAACTGACGGCCCACGATGTCCTCGAGCAGCGTGCGCACGGTGGCGATGGTGGTCTGCCGGTCATCGGTGTGAGGGCGGGTCGGCAGGGTCCAGTAACGGCGTTCACGCAGGCCGGCGCGGTCGACGGTGACCACGCCACCCGGTACCACCTCGCGCATCCCGCACCACACCGCAGCCCCTGGCGTCTGGGTGAAGCTGACCAGCTCACGCAGTCCGTCGAGGTCGACCGCCCGGTCCGCCAGCGGGTTGGCGAGGATCGCCTTCGGCTCGGAGCCGAACAGCACCCCGTCATCGGTACTGGAGAAATAGAGCGGCTTGACGCCCAACCGGTCGCGGATCATCACGAGCTTGTCGGTCCTGGCATCCCAGACGGCGAAGGCGTACATGCCGTTGAGCCGTTCGGCGACTGCTTCCCCCCACTCCAGGTAGCCATGAAGCACCACCTCGGTATCGCTGCGGGTCCGGAACCGATGGCCTCGACGGAGTAACTCGCTGCGGAGCTCAGGGAAGTTGTAGACCTCACCGCTGTAGGTGATCGTCACCGCACCGTCGTCGGTGTCCACCCACATGGGCTGGTTGCCGCCTTCGATGTCGATGACGGCCAGCCTTCGATGGCCGAGCGCCGCGTGCCGGTCAAGCCGGGTGCCCTCGGCGTCCGGTCCCCGGCAGGCCATGGTCGCTGTCATCGCGTCCAGGTCCGCGCGGTGCTGAGTCAGATCCCGATCGAACGAGACCCATCCCGCAATTCCACACATCGATTCGCCTTCTTCCTCTCGCGTGCACGGTCCAGGGCGCGGTCACGGTTGGAGCCGGCCGGCACGCCAGCCGGGGCCGTCACGCTCGTACCGCAGCCTCTGGTGCAACCGGTCCGGGTCGGCCTGCCAGAACTCGACCGACGCGGGCTGAAGCAGATAGCCCAGCCAGACGGCCGGGCGAGGCAGCGCCAAGCCGTCGCGGCCCAGTTCCCGGGCCTGCTTCCGTAACGCGTCCTCGTCCGGCAGTGGCGCGCTCTGATGCGAAGCCACCGACATCGGGTGCGTGCCGACCGGCCGGGCGGCCCACAGGGCATCGGATTCCTCGTCGGGCAACGGATGGGTCGGGCCGGACACGATCACCTGGCGGCCGGCCTCGCGCCAGTAGAGGACGCCTGATGCCCAGCCCGTCTCGGCCAGTTCTCGGCCCTTGCGGCTGTTGGCGTGGCTGGCGAACACCAAACCGGTATCGCGAACCGCGAGCACCTGCACGATCCGGTTGGAGGCATGACCGCGGGCATCGGCGGAGGCCAGTGCCAGCGCGCCCGGCTCGCGGACGGCGTTCGCGACCGCGCTGTCGAACCAGGCCTTGAGCAGGCCCATCGGTTCGGCGGGCGGGGTGGAGAACTCGTCGGCACCCGGCGGTTGGGTCGATGCGCTCACGACGACTTCCTGACCGGTTCGAAGGCCAGGCCGCGATCGGCCAGTTGGCCGGAGTGGACGCCTTCGACGATGGCCTCGACGTCGGTCGCCATTCGGTGAGTCGGCGGGTATCCGATGAGCTCGGTGGCCCGGTTCGGCGGCATCGGTGCCGTCAGGTCGGCTGTGGACTCCCACAGCATCACCGCGCCCCAGCGGTTGGTCTCCCGGTCGGAGATCCAGAACTTCAACCGCAGCCCCTGAATCTGCGCCCACGGCTCCACGCCTTCTTCTCGCAGGTAGACGCGTAGGGAGTCGATGGTCTGGTCGGACCCGGCAAGGTCCCACCAGGAGATGGTGGCTTTCATGCGTTCAGTACCTCCTCGGTCTCCGTCAGCGGCGCCAGCAGCTCTCCCAGGAGGCGCTCCCCGTCCTGGGTGAGCACCGATTCGAGGTGGAACTGCACCGAGCTGAAGTGCGGCCCGCGCAGGGCATGTACCTCGCCCGTGTCGGCGTCCAGGCTGACCTTCACCTCGCCGACGCCAGGCACCTCCAACTGCTCGGCTCGCCCGCAGGCCACGTAAGAGTTGTAGAAGCCCACCCGTTCCCGCGAGCCGAACAGGTCGATCTCGCGCTGGGTGCCCTGGTTCGGGACCTCCCGGCGCCTCAGCCCGAGCCCGAGGTGCCGGCACAGCAACTGATGGCTCAGGCACACGGCCAGAAAGGGGGTGCGCCGGGACAGCAAGTGCTCGATCGCCGAGGTGAGGTGCGCCATCCTGGGATGGTCGGCCTCTCGCGGGTCACCGGGACCGGGGCCCAGAACGACGAGATCGTGGTCGTCGAAGCGGTGGACCGCGTCGAAGCGGGTGAGCTCCACCGTCAGCCCGATGGCGCGCAGTTGGTGGGCCAGCATCGCGCTGAAGGTGTCCTCGGCATCAATGATCAGCGCCCGGCGGCCGGCCAGCACCGGCTGCGGTTGTGCTCGCGAGTCGGCGTCGCTGAGCCAGAAGCGCGCGATCGTCGCGTTGCGCCTCCCCAGGGCTTCCTGGACCACCGGGTGCTCGTCGAGCCGCTCGTCGGCGCCCAGCGCCGAAAGCAGGCCCGCGGCCTTGGTGCGGGTCTCGGCGACCTCGGCGTCGGGGTCGGAGTGCCGGACCAGCGTTGCGCCCACCCCCACCTCGACGTGACCGCTGTCGTCGAGGTCCGAGGTACTGATGTCGGCGGTGCGGATGAGGATGGCGGAGTCCAGGGTGCGCGCGCCGCCGGCGTCCCGGCCGATGAGGGCCGCGACGCCCCCGTAGTAGCCGCGGCCGCGCGGCTCGTAGCGGGCGATCACCCGGCAGGCGTTCTCCAGCGGGCTGCCGGTCACTGTGGGGGCGAACATCGTTTCCCGCAGGATGTCCCGGGGATCGAGGTCGCTGCGCCCCTCGATGATGTACTCGGTGTGCGCAAGCCAGGCCATTTCCCGCAGGAACGGGCCCACCACTCGGCCTCCGCCCTGGCAGACCCGGGCCATCATTTTCAGTTCCTCGTCCAAGACCATGTACAACTCGTCGGTCTCTTTGCCGTCGGTGAGGAAGTCCATGACCTCCGACAGCACCGGTCCTGTCGGCGGGTAGCGGTAGGTGCCGCTGATCGGGGTCATCGCCGCGACGCCGTCTCGCAGGCTGACGTGGCGCTCCGGTGTGGCGCCGACGAAGGTCCGAGTGCCGGTGTGCACGAGGAAGGTCCAGTAGGCGCCGGTCTCCCGGGTGAGCAACCGGCGGAACAGGCTCAGTGCGCTGCGCGTGGAATATCCGGTGATGGTGGCGACGAACGAGCGCTTGATGACGAAGTTCGAGCCCTCTCCGGTGCCTATCTCGTTGTCGAGCACCGCGCGAACCGTGTCGGCGTAGGCGTCGTCCTCGGTGTCGAAACGCCCACCGGTCAGGGCGATCGGCTCGTCCGGCAGGCATCTCAGCGCCTCGGACGTGGCGATGCGACCCTGGTCGGTCACCGACATCGCGAGCAGCGGTGAACCGTCCTCGGCGGCGGCGAAGCCGCGCTCGGTGATCTGCTGGTGCGGCACCAGGACCAGCGCTTCCTGCCGGGCCTCGCCGGGCCGCCCGGTCCGGTCGGCCAGCGGGATGTCGGCGAGCCGGGCCGGGGTGCTGACCTGGCCCAGCAGGATCTCCATTCGGTCCGGGCCGAGGGTCTCGGGGCGGTGCAAGAGGGCGAAGGCGCCGGGGTTGGGTCCCAGCACGTGATCGAGTAAGTGAGGGGAGTTCATCGGAAGACCTCCTCGGTGGTGGTGACCACCGAGCAGCGAGCGGCCGCGTAGTCCAGGGCCAGCCGGTGGTACTCGGCGGAGAAGTCGCCAACGGCGTCGGCGACCAGGAACGGCTGGATGTCGTTGGTGAACGCCTCGATGGCCGTCACCAGTACGCCGACGTGCGCGTACACGCCGCAGATGATCAGCTGGTCGCGGTCCTGGTCGCGCATCCGCGCCAGCAGTTCCGAGCGGAAGAACGCGCTGTAGCGCCACTTGGTGAGCACCCGGTCCGCCGGCCGGGGTGCGAGCTCCTCGACGACCAGACGATCGAGGGGGTCCACCCTCATGCCCGGACCCCAGAAGTCCTTCAGCAGGCCGCGTTCCTGCTCCGTCATGCCACCGGGTTGCGCGGTGTAGAACACCGGGACCTCGAGCGCGGCGCAGCGCTCCCGCAGCAGCGCACAGTGACGTACCAGCGGGTCACGCACCGACGAGGGAAACGGTGCGAGGAAATAGCGCTGCATGTCGTGCACGAGCAGCACCGCCCGGCGCGAGTCGAGGGTCCACTGCGCGGTGTTGACGGGCAGTTCGCCCTTCGTCGGCAGTGGGTAGCCTGGGATCGGCGCTATGCCCGGCACGGTTCTCCCTCGGCCCGGTTCGTCATCATCTGCGCCTGCCAGGCCGAGACCACCGATACCGCCTGGCGGGGGTTGAGTCGCGGGTCGCACAACGTCGTGTACTTCTCACCGATCCGGTCGGTGCCGTAGTGGGCGTCGACGCATTCGGTCACCGCATCGGGGGTGGTCTCCAGATGTATCCCGCCCGGTATTCCGCCGGCTGTGCGAACCGCGACCTGGAACGCGGTGACCTCCCGGATGATCGTCTCCACGACTCGGGTCTTGCGTCCCTCGGCGGTGGTCACCGTGTTGGCGTGCATGGGGTCGACCAGCCAGATCACCGGGTGTCCGGCGGCGCGCACGGCCCGGACCAACGGCGGCAGCAGATCCATGGTCGCCTCAGCACCCATCCGAGCGATCAAGGTAAGTCGGCCCGGCTCCCGTCCAGGGTCGAGCCGCGCGCACAGCCCGAGCAGATCGGGGACGGTCATTCGCGGCCCGACCTTGCAAGCAACCGGGTTGACCACATCTGCCAACAGCGCGACGTGGGCCCCCTCGAGCTGGCGGGTTCGCTCGCCGATCCACGGCCAATGAGTGGAAGTGAGCGCGAGGCGACCCTCCCGGTCCCGACGCAGCATGGGGATCTCGTAGTCGAGCAGCAGAGCCTCGTGGCTGGTCCACACGGCCGGCTCGATGCGCGCCCGCGGCGTCGGGGTGAGGTTGGCCATGAGCTGGCTCGCCGCCCGGTAGCCCGCCAAGAGGCGCCGGGGATCGGCCCGCCGCGCTTCCGGGTCCGGCTCCGGACCGTTCACCATGTGCCCCCGGTACACCGGGATCTCGACGCCGTCGACCCACTCGGTGTGCGCCGACCGTGGCTTGGCGTACTGGCCTCCGATCCGGCCCACCCGCACCACCGGCTGATGAGTAATCGCGTTCATGACGCCGGCGAGCACGTTGAGGAGTCCCGCCTTCCGCTCCACGTCACCCGCGGTGCATTCCGCGGGATCCTCCGCGCAGTCACCCCCCTGCACCACCTGCGCCTGCCCGGCGGCAACCCCGGCGAGCAACTCCCGGAGCCTGCTCAGCGATTCGGCCTCCACGAGCGGGGGAAGGGCCGCCAGCACATCCCGGACCTGCTCGACCTGTGCCGGGTCCTCCCACTGAGGCTGCTGCCGCGCCACCGGGGCCCGCGAAACTTCCAGCGAGGTGACGTTCAAGTTCTCTCCAAACCTCGGACATGTCGGCAACTCGCTATTCGCGCATCAACCGATGACCGGCCACCGATGGCCGGTGGCGGAGTGACTCCCGTCTGTGCAGTCGGCTCGCCGACCAGTCGCTGAGCTTGAAGAAGACGAGACCGCCGAGGTGGCCCGATCAGTGGTGGGCCGATGTTCCGCTGCCGTGGGGCGGGTAGGGATTATCCTGGACGTACAGCCACGTACCATTCGGCTGCTCTTGTACGGTGTCGCAGAAACTCCCGGTGAAGCTCTCGCGGGTACCATCCGGCCCGGTCTGCTCCAGGGAATAGTCGCCCATTATGGCTGCCGTACGGCCACGTACTTTCTCACCTGTGCGCTTGCCTCCCGCCAGCACAGTTTGGCGAGGGTTGACCGTGAGCACCGGATCCGACTTGAACCACTCGACGTAGAACTCCCGTATTTCCTTGTGGCCCCTGACAATCGATCCGTCGTAATCGACAATCGCCGCTTCGGGCTCATGGAGAGCGATGATTCCGTCCACGTCCTTGGCCTTGATCCGCTCGCCCAGGAACTCCAGCAACTGGGCGGGGGTCTTGGCGGCGGCCCGCGCACCGCTGATATCCGCGGAGGTCGTGGTGGCAGTTGAGTTGCTCGCGGCCGGCGACGCATTCGTCGTCTCGGCCTGGAGGATGAAGGTGGGGCCGACGAGGCTCCCAGCCGTCAGCAAAACGGCCGTGGCAGCGATCGGCAACGTGCGCATGATCCTATTCATGACATCTCCCCCAAACTGGAGATGGCAACCAGGTAAATGCAACGCGTCTGCAGCGTTGGACCCTCGGCCCCTGCTCCTCGAGGGAATACCGCGATCCGTTTGCTGCGGAATACCGCGATCCGTTTTCTGGCGGGTGTGGTCTCACCGGCCCCCGTTTGCCATCCCGTCCCCGTGATGGCAGTCATATAATCGTCCGAGGTTGACCTCTGTCAAGTCCTGGAGAAATGCGGCGGGTGTCAATGTTTGGCTTTTCCGGCCGTGCAGTCGTAAACCACCTTGGCGGCTGTAGTTCTTGATCGTTGATGCGTTCGTGCTGGTCAGCGGCGCGGTTTTTGAGGCTCTTCGCAGACGGGGGTGTATTGCTGGCGCGTCGCTCGCTGGGTGGTTGAGTCGATCCGAGCACTGGGTCCGGCGTGGGAGGTCGAGCATGTCGGTTCCACCTCCGTCCCCCAGGCCAGCCGCGTGCCGCGGTGACAGATAGCGCGACAACCAACAGGGCTTCGGGCGCTCCGCAAGGTGCTGTAGATCCACCGAACGGTGGAGGCGCGAATCAACCCAAGCTCAGACGCTACGGTCGATGTGGCGGCGTGCGGGGCGCCCGTAACTTCGCGGTATGACCGCATTGGAAGTGCGCCATCTGCACAAGCGCTACGGGCGGCACGTTGCCGTCGACGACGTCTCCTTCACCGTTGAAGAGGGGGAGATCTTCGGCATCATCGGGCCCAACGGCGCCGGCAAGACTACAACCGTCGAGAGCATCGCCGGCCTGCGAACGCCCGACTCGGGCTCGATCTCTTTGCTGGGACTCGACCCGATCAAGGACCGGGCGGAGGTGCGTGAGCGACTCGGCGTGCAACTGCAGGAGAGCAGCTTCCCGGACGCGATCAAGGTCGCCGAAGCCCTCGAGCTCTACAGCTCCTTCTACCGGAACCCCGCCGACCGGCGCGGGCTCATGGAGCTCCTTGGTCTCGCTGAGAAGCGCAACACGCAGTACAAGGCTCTCTCGGGCGGGCAGAAGCAGCGGCTTTCGATCGCACTCGCTCTGGTCGGCAATCCGAAGGTCGCGATTCTCGACGAGCTCACGACGGGACTGGACCCGCAGGCGAGGCGCGACACCTGGAGCCTCGTTGAGCGGGTTCGTGACACGGGCGTCACGATCCTCCTTGTCACGCACTTCATGGATGAGGCGGAGCGTCTCAGCGACCGGATCGCCGTCATCGACGGTGGCCGGGTTGCTGCGGTGGATACGCCCGCAGGGCTGATTACGCGGTCGAGCGCGGTGCAGCAGGTCCGGTTCCGCGTGAGTCAACCGCTGGACAAGAGTGTCCTGACCGAGCTTCCCGACGTGACCCATGTCGAGATCACCGAGGGCCGCTGGCTGGTCACCGGCAGGGGACAGCTTCTGAGCAGCGTCGCAGGGGCTCTCGCCAGAGCGCAGGTCGTGGCGGAGGATTGGGACGCGCCCCGGAGTCCCCGGAACCCTCCGAGAGGAGGGGTGACTGATGCGTGCTCTTCTGAAGATGGTCAAGGTCGAGACGAATCTCTTCCTTCGAGACCCTGCCACCGTCATCTTCGGTGTGCTGTTCCCGGCGGGACTCCTGGCGTCACGTGAGCAGGCGACGGCGGTAGCCCTCGGCCACCGCCGAGGCTCGATCACGAACGCCGAGTTTGTCGTAGATGTGTTGCAGATGGGTCTTGATGCTCGCTTCGGTTCAGAGGGTCGAACTCCACATGTCGGCCGGAGTGGGTGACCGGCTGGAACGCCACGGACCGTACGGCGGGGTGGTCGATGCCGTACTCGATGATCGCGCCGAGTTCGTGCTCGTTCAGGCCGCGTTCGACCGCCGCGACGAGGGTGACGGTCAGACCGGCCTCCGCGCAGTTGTCCAGGGCCCGCTGCTTGAGCGTCCGCAGGTCCCGGCCCCTGATCTCAAGGTGGGTACGTTCGTCGAAGCCGTCGAACTGCAGGTAGACGTTCACCGACCGGCCCGCCACCCGGTTGCGTTTGCCGAGCTCGGCGACGAAGGTCTTGTCGGTGGCCAGGCGGATGCCGTTGGTGTTGAGGTTGACGTTCTTGACGGGGCGGGCCTGAGCGAGGTCGATGAAGTCGAGGATGTGCTTGTGGATGGTGGGCTCGCCGCCGGAGAACATCACCACCTCCGCCTCCCCCTCCGAGGCGACGAAGGCGTCGAGCATCCGCTCGCACTGCTCGTGGGTGATCGCATAACCGTCGCTCTGGTGGCCGGAGTCGGCGAAGCAGATCGGGCAGTCCAGGTTGCAGCCGGTGTTGACCTCGATGATCCCCAGGCAGGCGTGCTGCTTGTGCTCCGGGCACAGCCCGCAGTCCGACGGACAGCCGTCCTTCACCTCGGTCTGGAAGGTGAGCGGGATCGTGCCGGGCTTGTTGAACCGGGCCGAGGACAGGTACTCCTCGGCGTCCCCGTACACCAGCGCCTCGAACTCACCGTGCTCACGGCAGCGTTTACGCAAGTACACCTTGCTGTCATGGATGTTGACCTGCGCGTCAACGGGCGTCTTGCACATCGGGCAGATCGACTTGGTGAACTCCACGAACACCTCGTCGCGGTCCACCTTGCGCCGGGGCGCGGGTGTCTGGGTCACGCGGAACACCTCCATAGATCGGCTTCCTTCACTCACCGGGCAACGTCACGGTCTGCGATGTCGCCCGAGTGCCACGCAGGTGAGGCCGGGATCGTCGGGCAGCAGTCGTCTGGCCCGGCGCCCCGGCGGCGAAGGGCCCGGCAGTGCAGGGTGTAGCCGGCGCCGGCGAAAAGGATGACCGCGCCGACGGAGATCAGCCACCCATTGGCCAGGACCCCGCCGAGGGCGCTGAGTGCTCCGCCGGCGACGAGCAGGGGGCCCGCACAGCACACCATCACCAGCAGCGCGGCACCCACGGCCGCCGCCAGGCCACCGAGACCGGAACGCTCACGGGATGACGACACGGCGGCTCGCCTCCTCCCGGTCGCCGTGCGAGGGGGCCGACGCCGTGCGGGCGGAGCGGACCAGCAAGGCGGCGTAGAGCAGGATCAGGGCGTCCTGGAGCAGCACGAACCAGCTCAGCCGCTGGGACAGGTAGATCCCGAAGCAGCCGCAGTTGTCCACTGCCAGGCCCCGGGCGTACGCCTGCACCGCCAGCAGCGACCACACCACCGACACGCCCGTGTACACCCACACCGGCGCCAGGGCCTTCGACCGCGGCCGGGCCAGAAACCAGATCCCGCACACCAGCTCGCCCGCGATCAGCGCCACGGCCAGCATCGTCGCGGCGCCCCCGATCACCAGCCCGTATGCGGACAGAATCTGCGACATGTGCCCGAAGGAGGCGATCTGGCCCAGGGCCATCGCCGTGTACACCGTCCCGAGCACGATCCTCAGCACCATGATCCGACCGTAGGCCGCTGGGGAGGGCGAGAACTGTAAGCGCGCTCACCGAACCACCCTCTCGCCTCCGGCGATCGAAGGTGCGAAGCGGTGTTCGCCACCGCGCGAGCCCGCGTCCCGAGGAATCGGGAGGTGGCAGGTGAACAGTCAGCAAGCCCACCGCCCGCCACGGCGGCAGCGGGATCCCCGCCATCGACAAGCCCCGCTTCGTCCCAGCCGACGCCGACTTCCTCTCGGAGGACGAGCCGGTGTTCGGCCTGCGGTATCGGGGCGAGGTGAGGGCGTACCCGCAGCAGGTGCTGGTGTGGTACGACCCGGACGGACGCACAAGAACTGCGGAAACCGTCACGGCGGCGATCGCGGCAGCGACCGGCACGGCCGGAACCTGACGCGCTCCGCCCCGCAGGAGCCGCAGGGCCCGGCCCGCCGGTCTGCCGCTCAGCCGGGGGCCGCGCGCCGCTCCGCCTCCTGCTTGACCGCCTCCAGTGTGGCCGCGACGGCCGCCTCCCAGCGCGGGGCGACCGCATCGCCCCACCATCGGCCCAGCGCCCACAGGTCGGTGCCCAGCTCGCCGCGGTACACCAGCCGTGTACCCCCCTGCTCCTCGGTGAGTTCAAACGTCTCGGTGACCGCCGGGACGGGCCCGCGCACCAAGCGGAAATCGACACGCTCCGGCCGGGCGAACCGCACGGTCTCCACCGTCGTCGCCGTCAGCCGCCCGCCCAGGACGGGGGTGCGGTGTGCGGCGAGCACCATGTCGCTGCCCTGCTCCAGCACCGTGACCTTCTCGCGCATGGCCCGGGTCGCTCGGCCGAGATAGGGCTGAGCGATCACCTCGAAGACCGCCTCGCGCGGTGCGGCGATGTCGACGCTTCGCGGGCCGAGCGGGCGCGTGCGCCGGCCCACCCCGAGATCGAGCGGCACCGCTCCGGTCACCAGCCCCAGATACCCGGCCGCCACGCCCGTGCCGGCCGCGGTCACCGCCGCCAGAGCACCGATCCGCACCATCGCCCCGACCTCTCCACACGTCCGTCCCTGTCTCCCGTCCGACGCTAGGGCCTGTCGTTTGGATCATGCCGCAGACGCGGGGTCTGGCACGCACCTCTGCGGCGTTGTCGTCGGTTGCCGACTCCCCCAAGCTCTCGACTTCGCTCGAGCAAGGGGGGACCCCCATCGCGTCGACGCCCTCCTCCGCCTTGCAGAGGCACGCACCAGACCCCGCTCGCCGGCACCGAGCAGAACAGTCGCTTCCCTGCGACCTGATCCAAACGACAGACCCTAGGCCGGTCATCCCCGCCGATCAGTGAGCGCGCTCACCTTCCTCCCGGCGCGTCGGCCCCTACCCTGAGCGCCATCACCCGGTGGAGAACGGAGGAGCGTGGAGCCCGTATCCGACATGGCCGACAGCCGCGCCGCCACGAACGCACTGCTGGCCGGTCTGCGTGAACACAACCTCGCCCCGGCCGCCGTCGTGCGCTTCCTCGGGCACGCCGCACGCCGGTCGCTGATCCAGGCCGTCCGGCGCCCGCGGGCCCTGGCCGAGCTCACCGCCCTGCACGGCGCCATGTACCTGCTGGCGGCGGGCAGGCGGCCCGGACGGCGCTGGGTGGCCGCTGGCTGGGTCCTGGCCGTCCTGCACCTGGGGCTGCTGGAGCACCGCACCCGCCTTGCCACGGCAGACTTGCTGACGCTGATGCGCGCCAACCTCCCCGCCCTGCCCGGCGGGGCCGGCCGTGCCTCCGGAGTGCTGGCGATCGGCCTGGATCTCGCCGACGGACGCCTCGCCCGCCGGCAGGGCACGACCTCCCCCTTCGGGGAGTACGCCGACACCTTCGCCGATGCCGCCTACTGGACGTGGCTCACTCTGCGCCACGAACCCAGCCGCGCCGTGCGGATGGCGGCGGTCGCCTCCTGGGCGCTCCCTGTCGTCACCGTCACCGGCCTCGCACTGCGCCGCGGCGCCATGCCCGAACGGCCCCGCCCCGTCCTGCTGCGGCCGGCCGCCGCCCTTTAGGCCGTCGTCGCCCTCCGGCACCTCACCCGCCGCTGACCGCCTTGGTCACTTCCCGCCGTCCTCCGGCGCGTCCGGCTCCGGCGTGCCCTCCACGCGTAGGCCCCGCCAGAACGCCACATGGTCCTTGATCTTCCGGGCCAGGGGGCTGGCCATGTCATTTGGTGAGCCAGCGGAAGCAGACGAGGGTGCAGGCGGCGGCATCCGGCCGGCCAGGAGGCGGTGCGTTCGATCGTCCAGCGGTGGCGGCCCAGGCGGCTCGAGGACTCCATGTCCTTGCGGGTGACGCCGGGTTTGCGGGGCCAACGACGCGGGTGGTCGTAGTCGTAACCCTTGTCGGCGTGGAGCTTGGCCGGCCGGCGTCGGCGCGGACCGCGGCGGGAGCGGGGCGGCAGGGATTCCGCAGACGTTCCATGGCCTGGCTGTCGTGCTCGTTCGTGCCGGACCAGTCATGCGGTCCGCGTGCAGTGGCCCTGCGCCTGCTGCCTTGGGAGGAGCTGGCCACTGCGCCCGGGAGCCAACAGCGTTACGTGGTGGAAGGGCCGGGGAGTTCCGTTACCGCCGATTCCGGAGATCCCCATGGTTCCTCCAGTGCGGCCCGAAGTGCGGTGACGGTATCCGCACCGACGCGCCCGGCGAGCGCGGCTTCGAGCCCGGCCAGCATCTGCATCGTCTCAGCGCGGCGCCGGACGCCGGCCGCCGAGAGGAGCACCAGCTTCGACCGGGCGGAGTGCGGATCGCTCTCGACGGTCACCACGCCCATGGCGACAAGTTCATGGACCCACTGGTGCGCAGTCGGGGCGCTGACGCCCAGACGCCGAGCCAGCTCGGCGATGCTCGCCCCCTCCGACGGGAGCTGACTCAGCAGGGTCACGTGTGCCGCACTGATGGCCGACCCGTCTCCCTGTGCCTCGAACGCAGTGGTCAGGGCGGCTCGGAACCAGTTGTGTGCGCGCCACAGCAGCCGGATGAGCGGCTCGGGTTCAGGCGGGGAGGAGGGCATGTGGTTCTGCTTTCACGGTGGGGCGGTCGGTTTGGCGCGGTCTGCCGATCGTAAGCCGGTCAGGTCTGGTGCCCAACATCACCGGAGCTTCCGGGACAACCCTTCATTAGGTAGCCTACGAGTAGGTTACCTAATGGTTGAGGCATCTCCACCGCCCGACCCATGCCCCTGATTCCCGTAAACCGATGGAAAGGCATGACGATGACGACAGGATCGTCTGAATCCCCCCTCGTCGCGGCCACCTCGCGGCGGCGTCTGCTGGCCGCCGCAGCCGGCGCCACCGCCGGCACGGCAGCCCTCACGGCCCCGCCCGCCGCCGCCCAGGCCGCCACCTCCGCGTCGGCCGGGACCGCCGCCGGCCGCCCGGGGCGCGGCATGAAGGTGATCGCGGTCGAAGAGGCGTTCTCCGTTCCGGAGTTGATCCCGTGGCCGGGCGAGGCCCGTATGCCTGCCGGCTGGGGGCAGGAGTGGGGGCGTCGGCTCGCCGACTTCACGGAGTTGCGGCTGGCGGACATGGATGAGCATGGGGTGGACATGCAGGTCCTGTCGCTCACCTCACCCGGCGTGGAGGCCATCGAGGACCCCTCCGAGGCCGTGGCCACGGCCCGCCGGGTCAACGACCGCCTGGCCGAAGTGGTCGCCGCCCACCCGACACGGTTCGCCGGCTTCGCCACCCTGCCGTTGCAGGACCCGCAGGCCGCCGTGGTCGAACTGCGCCGGGCGGTGGAGCAACTCGGCCTCAAGGGAGTCCTGCACAACGACCACGTTCTAGGCCACTACCTCGACGAGCCGCAGTTCCGGCCGGTGTGGGCCGAACTTGAACGGCTCGGCGTGACGCTCTACATCCATCCCGCGCTCTTCCCCGCCGATCAGTGGCGGGTGTTCCAGGGGCATCCCGTGCTGAGCGGGCCGTCCTGGGGATGGACAGCGCAGGTCGGCGCCCACGCACTTCGCCTGATCTACGGTGGAGTGTTCGACGAGTTCCCCGGGGCCTCGGTGACGCTGGGGCACATGGGAGAACTGCTTCCTTTCCAGCTGGCCCGGCTCGACAGCCGCTACCACCAGGCCGATCCCAAGAGCAGGCCACGGCAACTGCCCTCCCACTACCTGCGGCACAACCTCTACGCGACCACCAGCGGCGTCTTCTCCCACGCGGCCCTCCTCGGAGCCGTCCACGCCATCGGCGCCGACCGGCTGCTGTTCGCCGTCGACTACCCCTACGAATCAACGGCCGAGGCGGTCGAGTTCCTCCGCTCAGCGCCGTTCTCCCGTGCCGACCTCGAACGCATCGCACACCGCAACGCGGCGCACCTGCTGAACCTCTGATCAAGAAGGCAGCAGGTAAGGAGTGTGGCTGGGCCGACGGCGCATACATGTGCCGTCGGCCCAGCCCCGCGAGCACCGGCACCGGGTGCTCGGTCCTGAGCCCACAGGATCCGCCCGCACGTCGATGGCGCTTTGCGCCACTTGGGCATCCGCCAGACTTCAAACGGTGATGCTTGTCCGGCTGGGCGCGACTTCCGTCGGGCAGGGCCTGGCCCACCGCGCCGACAGCCGCAAGAACGAACCCTCGGACGAAACGGCCGAGTCACTGCGAGGTCTCGATGCCCCTGCGGGCGATGCGGGACAGGCCGGTCCGCTCCGTAATCAAATGGATCTTTGATCTGTACTTGCCCCGGTCTACAGGGTTCGGACCTGTCAGGTCCGGGTGGCCTCCGCCGCAGCGGCCGCTCGCAGACCTCCCGGAATTACTTCCGCCCGCCGTACAACCCTCGGTGTCCCCCGCGAGTCTCCTTAGGGCCTCCCCCCGCTTCATTTCGCACATGCCATCTGACATTTGGCACACTCGGAGCGTTCATAGTGATAACCGGCATCAAGGGCGTACGTATCCGCAGAGCCGCAGCTGTCGCCGGCGCCACCGGCGCGCTGCTCGCGGGCGGCGCCCTGACCGCGCCCGCGCAGGCGGCGACCGCGCCCTCGGTCAGCGCCAAGGGCGCGTTCATGCTCAACAGCGCGACGGGCTCCACGCTCTACAGCAAGTACGCCGACACCAAGCGGCCCATGGCGAGCACCACCAAGATCATGACGGCTCGCGTCGTGCTGAGCACCCCCGACCTGAACCTCGACCGGAAGGTCACCATCAAGCAGGCTTACCGGGACTACGTCACTGCCAAGGGCGCGAGCACCGCGGATCTCAAGACCGGCGACAAGGTCACCATCCGCCAGTTGCTCCATGCGATGCTGCTGCCGTCCGGCTGCGACGCCGCGATGGCCCTCGCGGACACCTTCGGCACCGGTACGACCATCTCGGCGCGGACCAAGTCGTTCATCAGCAAGATGAACGCCAAGGCGGACACCCTGGGCCTGACCAACACGCACTTCGACTCGTTCGACGGCAACTCGACGCAGAACACGAACTACACGACGCCGCGCGACCTCGCCAAGCTCGCGCGCAGCGCGATGAAGTACTCGACGTTCGCGGGCATCGTGAAGAAGCCGAAGACCGTGCAGTACGCGACGACGAGCACCGGCGGCACCCGCACGTACACCTGGTACAACACCAACCAGCTGCTGGGCTCATACAGCGGCGCGATCGGGGTGAAGACGGGCACCAACACGCCGTCCGGCCCCTGCCTCGTCTTCGCCGCGACCCGCAACGAGAAGACGGTCATCGGCGTGCTCCTCAACGACCAGTACCGCTACACGGACGCCGCCAAGTTGCTGGACTACGCCTTCGGCACCAGCTCGGCGAGCACCATGCGGCTGCGCACCCTGCCGACGGGCGCACAGAGGGACTGACGTGGGCTGACGCGCACTCGAAGAACGCTGGTGGGTACCGGCGCGGGCAGGAGCACCCTCGGTAGCTCGCTGGGCTCACACCCAGGCCCCAGGTTCAGAACCTGCCCCCGCCGCCACCACGCAGGCGCCCTCGAGATGGCCCGTACTACGACGTGCTGGTACTCCCCTCAGCGTGGGCGGTGCGTTGCCAGCCAGAGGCAGACCATGGGCGGGACGGCGCTGCCGATGCCCACGATCAGGGCGGTGGCCGCGAGCGGCTCGTCGAGGGTGGGCAGCGCAGCAGTCACCGGACCCATGGTGGTGGTCGGTACGGTGACCTCGCACCCCCTCTCCGTCATGGTGGAGCCGCCGCCCTCGACCCCGAGGCCGTACGCATGGTCCATGCACTCACGGGTCCCGACGACATCGGCGCCGAGCCACAGCACGCCGGCCAGCGCGGCGACCAGCAGCGAGCCGAGCAGCCCGGCCCTGCGCAGGACGCGGCTGGGGTCCGGGGCGTTGCGGTCTGGTGCGGTCATGCGGTGATCATCTCCGGAAGTGGCTGTCAGCGGTTGGCCGGGCAGGCGTACGTGCCGCGGGAATTGCCCACAAGGGGCTCGGTGCCGGTGCCGGTGCCGGGCCGGTCGTAGTTGAGGCCCATGTACGAGCTTCCGGGGTCCATGCCCATGTCGTTGCGGCCGTTGCTCAGCTTGTGGGTGCCCAGGTCGTACTGCGAGGGGGACTTGGTGCCCTGCCGCAGGATCGTACGTCGGCCAGGTGGATGCCCACTGCGGTGGCCCACTTCGTCGATCGGCCCGCAGGTCGGCGCCTGGAGACGCCCGCCGCAGCGCGGGCGGACCTCCGACAGGAACGACAGGTCCGGCCTTTGGCCCAGTGCCCCGGGCAGTGCCACCGCGGCCGGCCCCACTGGTGAACGGGTCCAGCCGGTCGTCGGTGTGCTACGTGTCTACTTCTCCCAGATCCTGCGGTAAGCCTCGCGGTAGCCCTCGGAGTCCCAGGACAGTGCGCCGCCGCTGGTGGCGGCGGTGGTGACGTGGACGGGGGCGACGTATCCGCTGGCCGACTTGCCGGCGAAGGAACGGTTGAACTCGTCGATGATCTGCCAACCCTGTTCGGACAGCGGTTCGGGCACGGTGGCGGCCTGGAACTCCTTGCCGTTGATGCGCTGGAAGGCCGAGGGGTCGCCGTCACCGGCCCCGATGTTGAACGGGGCGCCGTCGCCCTGCCTGCCTGCGGCACGCAGGGCGTGGCCCGCGTGGTCGAAGTACAGGTCGTTGATGGCGGCGGAATGGGTCCACCTGTCGCCGAAGCGGGAGGCCAGGGAGGAGACCCTCTTGGTGGTGAGGCTGCCCGCCTGCGGGATGGGGACGTTCTCGTAGCTCAGCAGCTCGACGCCGGAGCAGGTGGCGAGTTCCTTCTTGATCAGATCCGACTTGCGCTTGGCGAAGGGGATCGAGGCGTCGGTGAACAGGACGACGCCCGCGCGACCGTTGGACCGGGCGATGATCCAATCGGCGCTGATCTTCGCGACCTCCTCGACCCTGGTGGTGATGTTGCTGAACAGCTTCGGATTCTCACTGGGGCCGGGAGCCGCGACGGCGTGCCAGCCGATCAGCGGGATGCCGTCCGCGGTCGCCTGCTCGACCTGTGCGGCGGTGGAGGTGGGATCGAAGCCGCCGATGACGATGCCGTCGGGCTTGAGGGCCAGGGCCTCGGCGAAGGCGGCCTTGATTCCGGCGGGCGTGCCCTGGCCGTTGAGGGTGCGGACACGCCAGTCGATGACGCCGGCGGCTTCCCGGACGCCCTTGGCGACGCCCGCCACGCCGGGATTGGTCAGGGTCTGGGCGATGTAGACGATGGTCTTGTCGGGGACGGCTCGGGGCCCGCTGGTCGGCCCGGACCAGGGGGCGTTGACGTCCTCGGCCGTATTGACGGCCCGCTTGGCCTCGGCGAGGGCGGTGGGGCAGCCGGCTCTGGACGAGCCGCTGGGGGAGGCGGCGACGGATCCGCCGGTGGTGGAACCGCTCTCGCAGCCGGTGGCGAGGGTGATGGCGGCCGAGGCCAGGAGAGCGGTGGCCGTCACGGCCGCCTTGCGGGTGGGGTGCACGGGGTCTCCAACACGGTGCGAAGAGAGGGCAGGGCTGGGTGGGGAGGCGGGGCGTGGGGTCGGCGACGGTTCCCGCGCGTGGCCGCTGTCGTGAGGATCAGGCCGGCGACGGGAGGAGAGGCACGCGAGGCCGGCGGGCGGTGATGCCCGGCGGTGGCTCGGGGCGGCAGCGCGTGCCCGAGTCGAGGGGCGCGTTCGACTGGTCGGTCCGCGTCAACGTCCGCCCTGAGCACGGTGGATCGATCAGCGGTGTGCAGTACGACGAGCGCCTCATCGGGCGAAGCATTGCACTCGGGAGATACTTCGCAAACATTCCGTCATTGACTCTTTATGACCCAAACTTTGTCATGTCATGGTAAAGGCGATACTCTCGCTCAGCTGGTTCCAGACACCTGGCGCGATCTCTTCGTTCCTATCAGCGATGAAGGCCGCGAAAGTGTCACGTCCGGTGCCGGCCGGTCGGCGGTCCGTGAACACGACGTCCCCGTCACCGCTCAGCAACACGTCGAAGGAGGCCCGGGTGTCCGCCACCACAGGGAACCCGCCGCACGCACCGGACCCGCCCAGGCATGCCCGCCGGACTCCGCGGTTTCGCCGCAAGGTGGCGACCGATCTCGACCGGTGGCCCTTCCGGCGTAAGCTCAACGTCCTGGTGATCGCGCCCATCGCGGTCGTCGGCGTACTGCTCGGCGTCGGCGCCTACGGCCAGGTGCAGCATGCCCGGGACGCGGGCCGGATCGCGGACCTGGTGCGCGACAGTGAACAGGTCGCGCAGCTCATCAACGACATACAGGCCGAACACCGGCAGGCGCTCCTGCTCTCCGTGCAGTACGACTCGGCCCGCCCCGGAGTCCCGCTGCCGCCGACCACCGACTACCGTCGGGCACAGCGGAGCACCGACGCGCAGGTCGCCGCCGTGCGTTCGGCGTTCGCCTCCGGCCTGCCGCCTGAGGAGGCGCAGGCGTTCGACTACATCCGCGGCCTCGGCGTCCTGCGCGAGAAGCTCGAACGTGGCTATGTCCCCGCCGCCAACATCGACCCCGCGTACGCCTCCGCGGTCGAGTACCTGATCGACGGCATCGGCCTGGGGCGCTACTTGGGCACCTCGTCGTCCTCGGTCGTGACACTCCTGGACACGGTGCTGCGCGCCGACGCCTCCCACGCGGCCTTCGAGAGCGCCGTGTTCTCCGCCCAGACCAGGGACGCCAACGCCCTCACCGAGTACAGCCGGGCGGTCGGCGCTCGCAAGCTCTACGACCACCAGTTGGACCGGTTCGAGGGCATCGCCACACCGGCGCAGGTCCTGCGCATGGACGGCATCCGGCGCGGCGCCGAACAGTACGGTGTCGAAGCCCGGTTCGCGGAGCTCCAGATCGATCCCGGGGCCCTGCAGGGCCAGACGCCGACGCAGCTCCGCAAGGCGATCGCCGACGGGACCCGGCAGTCCGAAGCCCGACTCGGCATCACCAGGTCGCTGATCGAGCAGACCGCCGCCCGGGCCGACGCCGTCTCCGCGGATGCCCTGCGGAACGCCATCTACCTGCTTGGTCTGACCCTGCTCGGCTTCGCCGCCTGGCTGACCTTCTGCGTCCTGATCCGGCGTTCGGTCGTGCGCCCCCTGGAGGCCCTGACCCGCTCCGCCCAGGAGGTGGTCGACGTGGCGGGCGAGGAACTCGCCCGGGTCTCCGACGACGAGTCCGCCGACAGCACCCCCCTGCGGCCGAGGTCGATCCCGGTCCCGGTCCGTGACGAGATCGGCGAACTGGCCGGGGCGTTCAACCAGGTTCAGGTCGCCGCCGCCCAGCTGCTGGAGCGGCAGGTGCTCAGCCGGCGCAACGTCGCCGAGATGTTCGGCAACGTCGGCCGACGGGTAAGCAATCTGACGACACGTCAGCTCATGCTGATCGACGCCGTCGAACGCGAGGAGACCGACCCCGAACTGCTCGAACGGCTGTACAGCATCGACCACATCGCCGTACGCCTCCAGCGCAACGCCGACAGCCTGATGCTGCTCGCCGGAATCCGGGAGACCGGCGTCGAGGCCCGGCCGACCCCCCTGGCAAACGTCATCAGGGCGTCGCTCGGCCAGATCGAGGGCTACCAGCGGGTGTCTCTGCGGTCCGAGACGGAGGCCACCGTCGCGCCCGACATCGTCGGTGACCTGACGCTGATGCTCGCCGAACTGCTGGAGAACGCGGTCGCGTTCTCGCCCTCCCACACGCCCGTCGAGGTGGCCGTCCGCCCCGGGACCGACGTCACCGAGGACGGCGGGGCGCTGATCGAGGTCATCGACCACGGCCTCGGCATGAGCACGGAGCGCCTCGCCGAGGAGAACGCCCGGCTCGTGCGCCGGGAACGGCTCGACCTCGTGCCGACCAGGGTGCTCGGCCTCTTCGCGGTCGGCAGTCTTGCCCGGCGGTGGGGAGTGCGCGTGTCGCTGAGCCGTACGCCGGGCGGCGGGGTCACCGCAACAGTCTGGCTCCCCGCCTCGCTCCTGCTGACCATGAGTCCCGAGGACCCCGAGGACCCCGAGGACCCCGAGGACCCCGAGGACCCCGAGCAGCCCGTGGACACGGGCCCGATCGGAGCCGTGGCGGCGCTCCCGGTGAGGACCGGGCAGGAGACCGCCGCGCCCGCGCCGTCGCGCCTACCGGTCTCCGCCCCCGATGTCACCGAGCGGTCGGCGGCCCCCTCGTCGCACGACGCGCTTCCCCGGCGCCTGCCGACGCGCACCGGCGCGGGACCGACCACCGCGGAACGGACCGTCGAGGACGCCGGCGGGGAGCGGACGGCCGCCTCGGGCGAACAGCGTGCCGCACAGGACTCACGGCCGCTGCGGCGGCGGGTACGGGGCGCGACACTCGCCATGACCTCTTCGCGGGCGGACCGGGGGGCGTCGACGGTGCGGCAGCCCGCCGACGCCGAGGCCGTCCGCTCGGAGCTCGACGAGTTCGAGGCAGCCGTACGCAGGGCAGAGCAGGACAGTGCTCACGCCCGGACGAAACCAGCACCATCGCACCACCAGCAATCCCAGAAGGAGTCCGGCAGTGACCACGTCGACAGCTGACAGCAGTTCCGAGCGGCCGGAACCCACCGATCTGCGAGCCGCCGCGGCCGATTTCACCTGGCTGCTCGACCGGTTCGCCACGGAGACCGCCGGTGTGGTCGACGCCATCGCCGTGTCGTCCGACGGCCTGCTGATCGCCGTCTCCCAGCTGCGTGAGCACGCCGACTCCGAGCGGCTCGCCGCGATCGTGTCCGGCCTGACGAGTCTCGCCGCGGGCGCCTCCGGCAACTACGGGCTCGGCAGCCTCAACAAGGTCATCATCGATCTGGAGGGCGGCCATGTGCTGGTGTCGGCCATCGGCTGCGGCGCCGTCCTGGGAGTGGTGACCTCCAAGGAGGCGAAGCTGGGCAACATCGCCTACGAGATGACTCTCTTCGCCAACCGGGCCGGGGCCGCGCTCACCCCCCAGCTGGTGCTGGAGCTGAAGAACAGTGTCGGCGCGGCCCCGGCCGGCTGACCGTCCCCCGCTCGGGGCACGGATACAGGCACTTCGGAAAGGGATCGTGATGGCCGTCGGCGGACCACCACACGACGCAGCGGGGCACGCCGGGGGTTCGCCGGATCCGGCCGCCGGCCGCGCCCCCGCGATCCGGCCGTTCCTGCTGACCGCAGGCCGGGTGTCGGGGGGCGGCGCGGCGTTGCCCATCCCGGTCGAGACCCAGGTCGTGTCGACCTCGGCCGGGCTCTGCGTCCTGCACTCGCTCACCTTCGAACATCACGACATCATCGCGGCCTGCCGGCGGCCGCAGTCGGTGGCGGAACTGGCCGCAGGGCTGCGACTGCACCTCAACGTGGTCCGCGTGCTGGCCGAGGACCTGCGTGCCGCAGGGCATCTGGCGGTCCACCGGCCGAACGCCGGGACCGCCCAGGATCTCTCCGTACTGCGAAGGGTTATCGATGGTCTTCGTGCCGTCCCCGACTCACGGGGGACACTCCGTGACACCAGTTGAACAGCCGCCGACGCCGGTCAAACTGGTCATCGCCGGCGGCTTCGGTGTCGGCAAGACCACGACCGTGGGCTCGATCTCCGAGATACGGCCGCTCACCACGGAGGCCGCGATCACCGAGGTCGCGGCAGGAGTGGACGATCTCACGCACACTCCGGGCAAGACCACCACCACGGTCGCCATGGACTTCGGCTGCATCACCATCGACCCGACGCTCAAGCTGTACCTGTTCGGTACCCCGGGCCAGGACCGGTTCGGCTTCATGTGGGACGACCTGGTGGAGGGCGCCCTCGGCGGTCTGGTGATCGTGGACACCCGCCGACTGGACGACTGCTACGCGGCGGTGGACTACTTCGAGCACAAGGACGTCCCCTTCGCGGTCGCCGTCAACGCCTTCGACGGGGAGGTCGAGCACGACCTCGACGAGGTGCGGTGGGCACTGGACATCGCCGAGCACGTTCCGCTGGTCGTCTTCGACGCACGGAAGACGGGCTCGGTCCGCGATGCTCTGCTGGTCGTACTGGAAGTCGCCCTGGCCCGGGCCGAAGCTGCCGTGGCCCCCTGAACGTGAACGCGTGCTCGGCACCCCCGCCGGACTCCCCACCGGCAGACGTTACGCCGGAGCCGGGCGCTCCCCTGAGCCTCGGACAATGAGCCGGGTGGGCACGTTGATGGTGCGTGCGCGGGAGCGGTCGCCGTCGAGGCGTGCCAGTGCCGTGGTGGCAGCTGTCCTGCCGATCTCCTCGGCGTCCTGGGCGACGACCGTCAGGGCCGGTTCGAGGGCCTCAGCGAGTTCCACGTCGTCGAAAGCGACGACGGCGACGTCGTTCCTCTTGCTGCGGGCGAGTTCGGTGACGATGCCCAGGGCGACGATGTTGTTGCCGGCGAACAGAGCGGTGGGGGGATCGGCCGAGTCGAGCAACTGGGAGGTGACGGCGCAGGCCCCTTGCTGGTCGTGAGCGTTGGCGACCAGAGAGCGGTCGTAGGGGATGTCGGCTTCCTGGAGGGCCTCTCGGTAACCGGCGAGGCGTTCACGGCGGGTGTAGAGCTTGGTGGGCAGGTCGCCGACGAAGCCGATGCGCCGGTGGCCATGGGCGATGAGGTGGGCGACGCCGTCGAGGGCGCCCGTACGGTTGGAACTGACCACGCTGTCCGTGGACAAGCCCGCCCCCGGGCGGTCGAGGAAGACGACGGGCAGGCCCCTGGTGCGGTGGGCCTTGAGGTGGGAGTGGTCGGCGCCGACGGACGGCACGACCATCAGAACGCTGACGCGGCGGGCGAGGAACTTGTCGGTCAGATCGCGTTCGCGGTCGGGGTCGTCCGCGGAGGAGCCCATGAGGAGGGTCAGTCCTCGTTCGCGGACGGTGTCCTCGATGCTTCGGGCCACGGCTCCGAAGAAGGGGTTGCCGAGGTCGGGGATGACCAGTCCGATGGTGGTGTCGGGCCCGCCGACGCGGATGTTGCGTGCCATGAGGTTCGGCTGGAAGCCGAGTTTGGCCACGGCGGCGAGGACCTGTTCCCTCGTCTCCGCGGAGGCGGGTCCGTCCTCGTTGAGGACGCGGGAGACGGTCTTGGCGCTGACACCGACTTCTCGTGCGACGTCGGCAAGGGTCGGGCGGCGGTTCGCTGCCATGGGGGACTGTCTCCTGTGCTCGTCGGTTCCGGCCGCGGCCTCGGCCGGAAACCTGTGAGTGCGGGTGGTCAGGTGGCCTGGACTCCGGCGGCCTTCGCGGCTGCGGAATCCGCTACGACCGTATCTCCGGCTTCGTCGACGCTGAGCGCGCCGGTCATGATGGCGACGACCTCCGCCATGGAGTAGTCGGAAGGCTTGATCACGGCGGCGCGCCGGCCCAGCCGGTGGACGTGGATCCGGTCGGCGATCTCGAAGACGTGCGGCATGTTGTGGCTGATCAGGACGACCGGCATGCCCTTGTCGCGGACGCGGCGGATGAGGTCGAGTACCTGTCCGGACTCCTTGACGCCGAGGGCGGCGGTGGGTTCGTCCATGACGACGACACTGCGGGCCCAGGCGACGGAACGGGCCACGGCAACCGCCTGGCGCTGTCCGCCGGAAAGGGTCTCGACCGCCTGCGTCAGGGAACGCAGCCCGATCTTGAGGTCGGCCATGTGTTCGGCGGCCTCCTGGCGCATGCGCTTCTTGTCCAGCATGCGGAAGACACTGCCGAGGACGCCGGGTCGGCGCAGTTCGCGGCCGAGGAACATGTTGGAGGCGATGTCCATGGAGGACGCCACCGCGAGGTCCTGGTAGACGGTCTCGATGCCATGGGCGCGAGCACTTTGCGGACCGGAGAACTGGATCGGCTTGCCATTGAGGCGTATCTCGCCCTCGTCCGGGACCACAGCACCGGTGAGGGCTTTGATCAGGCTGGTCTTGCCGGCACCGTTGTCGCCGATGACGGCGAGGACCTCGCCGGGCAGCAGGTCGAAGTCGGCGCCGTCGATGGCGGTGACGTGGCCGTAGCGCTTGACCAGACCGCGGGCCTGCAGGACGGGGGTGGGGGAGGAGAGGGCGGTCATCGTGCCTTCTTCCGGGAGATCTGGTCGACGGTCACCGCGAGGATCACCAGGACTCCGGTGATCAGGGTCTGGTAGATGGAGGCGACGCCCATCAGTTGCAGGCCGTTGCGGAAGACGCCGACGATGAGGACGCCGATGAAGGTGCCCAGGACCGAGCCGCGTCCGCCGAAGAGGCTGGTGCCGCCGAGGACCACGGCGGTGATGCTGTCGAGGTTGTCGGTCTGTCCGGCCTGCGGATCGCCCACTCCGGTACGGGAGATGAGCAGCAGGGCCGCGATGCCGTACAGCACACCTGCGGTGGTGTAGACGCCGATGGTCAGCCGGGAGGTGCGGATGCCGTTCAGCCGAGCCGCTTCCTGGCTGTTGCCCAGGGCGTAGACGTGCCGGCCCCAGCCCGTGCTGCTCAGCGCGTAGGCGAGGAGGAGGAACAGGGCGATGGTGACGAGCGAGCCGTAGGTGATGTCGGTCTTGCCGAGCGGGAAGGTCTGCCCCAGGGCCGTCAGCGGTCCGGGCAGGCTGGTGACGGTCTGCTCCTCGGAGTAGATGTGGGTCAGAGCGAACGCCACGTTGAGCATGCCGAGGGTGACGATGAACGGCGGCAGCGGGATCTTCTGCACCAGCAGTCCGTTGAGCAGACCGAAACCGCCGCACACGACCAGGCCCAGGGCGATCGCGGCGAGCGGCGACAGGGAGCCCTCGGCCGCCATCTTGGCGATCACGATGCTGCCGAACGCCATCACGGCCCCGCACGACAGGTCGATGCCCGCCGTCAGGATGATCAGCGTCTGGCCGATCGCCAGCGTGCCGACGACCATGACCTGCTGCACGATCAGCGAAAAGTTCCCACCCGTGAGGAACTGGTCGGTCGAGACGGAGAAGAACACACAGGCCAGCAGGAGCGCGACCAGCGGGCCGGTGGTCGGTTGCGTGAGCAGCCTGCGGACCGTGGTGGGCGTTTTGAGTTCGGCGTACGGCGAGGATGTGGACGGTGGCGTGGACGTGGCAGTCATGCGAAGTCCTTGACGGAGAATGAGAGGGCGGCCGACTCCCGGTCGGGAAGGTGGGAGCCGGCCCGCCGACTGAGGGGAAAGGCGGTGCGGGAGGCCCGCGGGGCGGCTCAGCCCCAGCAGTTCTCCAGGCCGTAGGCGGTGTCCTTGGACGTGACCCCGTCCTGCGCCTTGTCGGTGATCAGCGTGACGCCGGTGTCGGTGTAACCCGAGGCCTTCTTGCCGTCCTTGGCGTACGTCACGACGGCCTTGACGCCCTCGGCGGCCATCTTCAGCGGGTACTGCTGCGAGGTCGCGGCGATCTTGCCGTCCTTGACGGCCTGGGTGCCCGTGCAGCCGCCGTCGACCGAGACGATCAGCACGTCCTTCTCCCGGCCCTTGGCCTTCAGCGCGGTGTACGCGCCCAGCGCGGCCGGCTCGTTGATGGTGTAGACGACGTTGATGTCGGGCGCCTTCTGCAGGCAGTTCTCCATCGCGGTCTGGCCCTTGGCCTGGTCGCCACTGGTGTCCTGGGCGCACACGACGTCCTTGTCGGTGGCGCCGAAGCCCTTCAGGAAGCCGTTGTGCCGCTGGATGCCGACGGAGACGCCCGGGGCGAGGTCGAGGGCGGCTATCTTGGCGGCCTTGCCCTTCATGGCGGCCTTGGCGTACTCGCCGATCAGCTCGCCCGCCTTGAGGTTGTCGGTGGCGAAGAGGGCGTCGACCGCGCTCTCCGGTTCGGTCGGGGTGTCCAGGGCGATGACCAGAACGCCCTTGGCCTTGGCCTTCTCGATCGCGGGCACGATCGCCTTGGAGTCGCTCGGGGTGATCAGGATGCCCTTCACCCCGGCGGCGACCATGTTCTCGATGGCGGTGACCTGCCCGGCGTTGTCGCCGTCGAACTTGCCGGCCGCGGTCATGAGCTTGACGCCCTCGGCCTTTGCGGTCTTCTCCGCGCCCTCCTTCATCTTGACGAAGAACGGGTTGGTGTCGGTCTTGGTGATCAGGCCGACCTTGACCTCACCCGAACCGGCGCTGGACGAACCCGATCCGGAACCGGAGCCGGACCCGCAGGCCGTCAGGGTCAGGGCCGCGATGCCCGTGACAGCGGCGGCTCTGAAGAGGGAGGAGGGCAGGCGAGTGGTGCGAGACATGATCGACTCCTGTGGGATAGCGAGCGGCACGGGGGTCGGGATTGAGAGCATGCCGCCCAAGATGTCATCGTTGACCTATGTCATCGTTGACTCTGCATGGCGAGGATGATGGACTCCGGATCCCGGCAACGTCAATGCCTTCCACTCGTCACAAATCGGCAACGTCCGTACCCGGCGTCCCCGCGCAGGATCAGCGGATGCGTCGCGACGCGGCCCCTTTGCCCCACTTTTCGAGAGAGAGCAGCCCATGAGCCCGCGTCAGATCACCGTTCTGGGAGAGTGTGTCGCCGACGCCTTCACCGAACCGGCCAGCGCCTCGAACGAACTCGCCCTGCGGGTGCTGCCGGGCGGCGGACCTGCGAATACCGCGGTGGCCCTGGCCCGCCTCGGCACCCCGGCCCGCTTCCTCGCGCGCCTGTCCGGCGACGTGTTCGGGCGCCTGTTCCGAGCCCACCTGGAAGAGTCCGGCGTGGACCTGTCGTGCGCCGTCGCTGCCGTCGAGCCCAGCACGCTGGCCGTGGCGGAACTGGATGCCACGGGGCAGGCGGCGTACTCGTTCCATGCGCAGAACACGGCCGACTGGCAGTGGACCCCCGGCGAACTGGCGAAGGTGGAGCTCTCCGAAGCTGCCTGTGTGCACACCGGGTCACTGGCGCTGGTCCGTGAGCCCGGCGCGGCGGTGGTGGAGGAATTCCTGGCGGCGTCCTCGCCTCAGGCCACCATCAGCATCGATCCCAACGTCCGGCCGCTCCTGGTGAATCCCCAGGTCTACCGCGACCGGCTGGCGCACTGGTGCGGCCTCGCGGACGTGCTGCGGCTGAGCGAGGACGACCTGGATCTCCTCCTGCCCGGGACGCCCCCCGAGCAGGCGTGCGACACCTGGCATGCGGCGGGGGTGCGGCTCGTCGTGATCACGCGCGGCGCCGAGGGCGCTGTGGCCTCACTCGACGGGGAGCGGGTGCAGATGCCCGCGGTGGCGACACCGGTCGTCGACACGGTCGGTGCGGGGGACTCCTTCACCGCCGGACTGCTGCACCACCTCGGCGCCCAGGGACTCCTCGGCGGCAGGCTGACGGACCTGCGTCTCGCCGATGTCGAGGCAGCCTGCCTGTTCGCCGTGAAGGTCGCGGCCCTGACCTGCTCGGTTGCCGGCCCCAATCCGCCGTGGCAGAGCCAGGTGGCACAGCTCGCGACGGCCGGCGGGGCCTGACACGCCGGCAGCACGCGCCGGAGCAATCACGCCCTGGCCATTGACGTGACGACGGAGTTTCGCCCATCATCAGGCACTCGATGTCATCGATGACACAGGTCAACGATGACACTCCTGGTCGGCGGCGTGGACGACGCCGCCCGCCAGGGCGTCAGTTTCCGGCCGGTCCATCGCCAGGGCCGCAGGCTCCGCCGAGTGGACGGCCACGGCACAGGAGACATCATGAGCTCTGGACGTGTATTCGGGCATGCCCGCATGCGGTTGATGGCGGCGGTGGCGACCGTCTGCGCCTTGTCCGCAGCCCCGCTCGCCCCGCAGGCCGTCGCCGCCGACACCCCGCCGTACGCCGAGACCTACAGGCCCCAGTTCCACTTCACTCCGCAGAAGAACTGGATGAACGACCCCAACGGCCTCGTCTACTACAAGGGCGAGTACCACCTCTTCTACCAGTACAACCCGAACGGCAACTCCTGGGGCGACATGTCCTGGGGGCACGCGGTGAGCCGGGACCTCGTTCACTGGGGGGAGTTGCCGCTCGCCCTGTCGCACGACGACGAGGAGATGGTGTTCTCCGGCAGCGCGGTCGTCGACTGGAACAACACCACCGGCTTCGGCACGAAGAAGAACCCGCCCATGGTGGCGGTCTACACCAGCGCCTACAAGAACGGCGGCAAGCAGGCGCAGTCGCTCGCCTACAGCACCGACCGCGGCCGCACCTGGACCAAGTACCAGGGCAATCCGGTCATCGACATCGGCTCGAAGGACTTCCGCGACCCCAAGGTCCAGTGGTACGAGCCGACCAAGAGCTGGTTGATGACGGTGTCGCTCTCCGCCGAGCACAAGGTGCAGTTCTACTCGTCGAAGAACCTCAAGGACTGGGAGTTGCTCAGCGAGTTCGGGCCCGAGGGCGCGACGGGCGGCGTGTGGGAGTGCCCCGACCTGTTCCCCCTCGCGGTCGACGGCGACGAGAACAACATCAAGTGGGTCCTCGTCGTCAACATCAACCCCGGTGGAATCGCAGGCGGTTCGGCCGCCCAGTACTTCATCGGCGACTTCGACGGCAAGAAGTTCACCGCCGAGGACAAGGGCACCTACACCCCGCCCACCGGTCAGGTCGTGCAGGACTTCGAGAGCACCGACTTCGGTGCGTGGACGACCACCGGCACCGCGTTCGGCCAGGGACCGGCGGCCGGGGCACTGGCCGGGCAGGGAACCGTCACGGGCTTCGACGGCAAGGGCCTCGCCAACAGCTTCCACGCAGGTGACGGCACCACCGGCACCCTCACCTCACCGGAATTCACCGTCGACAGCTCCTACCTGAACTTCAAGGTCGGCGGTGGCCGGCATCCGCACGTACCCGGAACCGTCATGGAACAGGGGCCCCCGCCCGCGGGCACGGTCCTCGCCGACTTCGAGGGCGGCACCTACGGCGACTGGACGACGACGGGGGACGCCTTCGGCACCGCACCCGCCACCGGCACCCTGCCCAACCAGCAGGAAGTCTCCGGATTCCTCGGTGACGGCCTGGTCAACAGTTACCTGAACGGCGACTCCACCACGGGCACCCTCACCTCGCCCGAGTTCACCATCGACAAGAACCACATCAACTTCCTCATCGGCGGCGGCAACCACCCCGCCGGCTCCGACCACCCGACCGCCGTCGAGCTCCTCGTGGACGGCCAGGTCGTGCGCAGCGCCACCGGACAGGACGGCGAGGCTCTCAACTGGGCCTCCTGGGACGTCGGCGACCTCGCCGGCAAGAAGGCGCAGATCAGGATCGTCGACGACAACACCGGCGGCTGGGGCCACCTCAACGTCGACCACATCGTGCTGTCCGACGCCCAGGCCCAGCGCGTCTCCCAGGAGACGTCCGTCAACCTGATCGTCGACGGCAAGGTCGTCCGGAGCGCGACCGGCGCCGACAGCGAGACCCTGGACTGGGCGTCCTTCGACATGCGCCCGTACGTCGGCAAGAAGGCGCAGATCCAGATCCTCGACATGAACACCGCCGGCTGGGGCCACATCCTGGCCGACCGGTTCACCGCCGCCGACGCCCCCGCCAAGTCCGGCCTGCAGCGCGCCGACTGGGCCGACTACGGCAAGGACTACTACGCGGCCGTCTCCTGGGAGAACGCACCTGGCGGCAAGCGGTACATGATCGGCTGGATGAACAACTGGGACTACAGCGGCGCCATCCCCACGTCTCCCTGGCGCGGCGCGCAGAGCATCCCCCGGGAGATGGCCCTGCGCACCATCGACGGCCGGATCCGGCTGACCAGCAAGCCGGTCGACAGCGTGAGGTCCCTGCGGCAGGACCCGGCGTCCGCGACCGGGGTTACCGTCAAGAGCACGTCCAAGCCCCTGATCGGCCGTGCGGCCGAGGGCAAGGCGCTCGACATCGAGGCGACCTTCTCCCTCGAGGACGCCGAACGGTTCGGCTTGAAGGTGCGCGCGGGTGCCGACGGCGAGGAGACCGTCATCGGCTACGACACCACCACGCAGGAGCTGTACGTCGACCGCAGCCGCTCCGGCGCCGTGGGCTTCAACGCCACCTTCCCCGGCGTCCAGACCGGCCCGCTCAAGGCCCAGAACGGCAAGGTGAAGCTGCGGATCCTGGTCGACTGGTCGTCCGTCGAGGTCTTCGGCGGCAACGGCGAGGCAGTGATCACCGACCAGATCTTCCCCGACCCTTCCAGCACCGGCGTCGAGGTCTTCGCCGAGAACGGCTCGGTGACGCTGGACAAGGCCGTCGTCTGGCACCTCGACTCCGCCCACAAATGATCCCCGCTACCGACAAGGACACCAGACCGTGAAGAAGACCCTGCTCGCCGAGTTCACAGCCCGCGAGGGGGCGGAGGCCGAAGTCGCCCGCCTGATCGGGGAGTACGCCCTGAAGGTGCGCGAGGAGGAAGGCAACCTGGCCTTCGACGTCTACACCAAGGCGGCGAACCCCCGCGCCTTCTGGATCTTCGAGGTGTACCGGGACGAGAACGCCTTCCAGGCGCATCTGAACGCCCCGTACGGCGGCCCCTTCAACACCGCCCTCGCTCCGCTGATCGAGGAGGACGCCTCCGTGCTGACGTTCCTCGATCCGCTGGCCACGAATCCGTGACGAGCCGTTGACAAGGGCCCCCGCGGGGGGCGCACTGTCATCCCGCACTCACTTGCCAAAACGATGGGGCACGGCATGGGCAGGCGGATCGGGACCAAGGACGTGGCGGCGGCCGCCGGCGTCTCGGCCACGGCCGTTTCCCACATCCTCAACGAGGTCGAGGGCAAGCGGATCGACGCCGAGACCCGGTAGCGCGTTCTCGACACAGCCCGCGAGCTCGGCTACGCGCCCAATGGCCTGGCACGCTGGCTGCGTCTGAAGCGGTCGAACACCTCGGGGCGCAGGAGGAGGCCGCCAAGGACGACTCCGCCATGGCCACCGCCGGATGGGGTTCCTCAACAACGTCGACGACGTCCCGGCCACTCACGGACGGCTCGCGGGATACCGGCAGGCTCTTGCCGAGGCCGGTGTCCCCTCCCCCCCGGCTGGTGGTGAGCAGGCCAGTGACGCCGTCGGCGGGTACCGGGCGTCGCTCGGGCTGCTGCAGGGAACGGAACGACCCACCGCGCTGTTCTGCTTCACCGACCGCATGGCGATGGGCGCGTACCACGCGACGGCATGTACCCCGGGCTGACCACCGTGGCCCTGCCGCACTACGAGAGGGGGGCGCGGGCTGTCGAACAACTGCCCGCGTTGACGGACGCAATGGGCCGGGGGACTGGTTCGGCTGTCCAAAGCTCTGTCGACCGGGGCAGAAGTGGCAGGCAAACACCACGTGATCACCGACGCCGCCGGCATCTCGCCCGCCGCCACGCTGACCGGCGGCAACCGCAACCTCGTCACCTGGCTCATCCCGCTGCTCCAGGCGGTACCGCCCGTGGGCGCAAACGCGGCCGGGGATGCGCCGTCCGCTGACGACTGCCGCGGCCGCCACGTGGGAGCTTGGGCGCGTTCACGCCGGTGTCGCGCAGCCGCTCGGCGCGCGGCCATCCCCGCGCGGAAGTTGGCGGGGTTCGGGGGCGGTCGTGCCCCGGTTCGTGGGGGGCGTGCCCTCGGCCCGGGGTGACCTCGCCCTGGCCTGGGGCGGTCGTGTCCCCGGCTCGGGGGTGGCCTTGCCCTTGGCCTGGAGGCGGCCTTGCCTCGACCGGGGCGAACTCGCCCTGGCTGGGAGCGATCGTGCCCGGCTCGGGGACGGCCGTGCCCTCGGCCTTGCCTTGTCCCGGGGGCGCCCCTGCCCTCGGCCCGGGTCGACCTCGCCCTGGCCTGGGAGCGTTCGTGCCCCGGTCCGGGGGCAGCCGTGCCCCTCGGCCTGGGGCAGCCTGCCCGGGCTCGGGAGCGACTTTGCCTCGGCCCGGGAGCGATCCGCCCCGGACCGGGGACGACCTTGCCCCGGCCCGGGAGCGGCGTGCGGCGGATCGGCGTGACCTTGCTCCGGCCCCGGAGTGATCGGGCCCCGGCCCGGGGACGGCCCTGCCCCGGCCTGGGGACGATCTCGCCCCGGCCTGGGGACGGCCTGGCCCGGCTCGGGGACGACCCCGCCCGCCCCGGAGACAGCCTCCCCCGGCCCGGGAGCGGCGTGCGGCGGATCGGCGCGACCTTGCTCCGGCCCCGGAGTGATCGGGCCCCGGCCCGGGGGACGACCCCGCCCCGGCCCGGAACGACCCCACCCGCCCCGGAGACAGCCCCGCCCCGGCCCGGGAACGACCCCACCCGCCCGAAGACAGCCCCGCCCCGGCCCGGAACGACCCCGTCCTGAACGGGCGACCGCCTGACTGGATGTTTGTCCGGTGCCCGCGTGCCGCCGTACGGGTGACGGGTTCACTCGACCCGACGGACGGGGCCCGGCCCGCGTACCACCGGTGCGGCGCGTCGCGTTGCCTGGGCATGGACAGCACTGAGACGGTGCGGCGCCCTCTCGGGAACGACGCCGCTCCCCGGTCGTTTGCCGAACTCACCAGCGGATACGGGGGTCATCCGCCCATCTACGCGGCGCTCGTCGCCGAGTGGCAGGCCAGGGGCCACGCGGTCCCGGAGCACCGTGACGGCCAGTGGGTCTCCTTCGCGGCCCCGGCCGCGAGCGAGACCTGGGCCGCCGTCACCACTTGGACCGCCGGCCGGCACCCGGGGACGGCCACCCCCGACGGCACTCGCCTCACCAGCAGTCAGCCACCGCGTGCTCCGCGCTGACCGGCGCCAGCACGGCGAGGGTCTCGGTGGCCTCCCGCAGGGCCGACTCCAGCGTGCCCGGGGCGTGCAGGCTGCCCGTGCCGTCCGGCGGGACCAGCCACTCCAGGCGCCCGGCGGGCCGGTACGGTGGCGGCACGGCGACCCAGGAGCCCCGGCCGACGTGCCGGACACCGGAACCGACCCACTCGCTGACGGGGTCGGGTGGCAGGAAGAAGCCCACTCTGCGTGCCGCGCAGTCCACCAGGGTGGGGCCGGGCGGCACCTTCAAGGGGTCGCGCCACAGATAGTCCAGGGCGAGCAGGCCGAGCCGGTCCGGGACGCTGAGCACGTCCCAATACCGCCCCGCCTCCACGAGCGCCATGCCCGTGCCGTAGTCCCACTCCCGCTTGCACTCCTGAGGGTCCCGGGCGGCCGCGGCGAGCCACTCGACGGCTTGCTTCCACATCACGCTCTGCATGGCCACCCCAGGCACAGTCGGTCGCGCCCCGACGGGCGCACGCTGGACACGGGCCGGTGACCCGCGGAGCCTCGGGCTCCGCGTGCCGGTCCGGCACTAGCCATGCTCGTAGATATTTCTACGGTCTGGAAGGGGTGGCGCGGCCTGGCGTTTGGGTCGGGCATGTCCCGGTCGAAAGGGGGCAGGCGGAGATGGATCCCGTAAGGCCTCGGTCAACTCCGTGCGCGTCCATGCCGCCCCGCTGAAACCGGCCATCGAGGGGTGGACGACTGGGGGAGGACCCGGGGAGCGCGCCGGGCGGATGAGGCGCCGTTGCCGGAAATGCGGGGTCTTTCAGGCATGCCCTCCGCCCGGCGATCACCGCCGTCGTGCAGGAGGTGTGGGCAGATCCACGAGGGCGCGCGGGCGTGATGTGTGGATCGCGGAATTCTGCCTTCACGAAACCTCCCACTGTGCTGGCCAGAACCCGTCTTGTTCGGTCAACTCCGAAAGCAGCAGGGTGGGTTGAGCACTTGAGCATCAGGAGTCACAAGCGCGCTGCTTGACCCGTGTGACCGAACCGCACGGGTACTGACGGGGGAACTGATGAGGTGCGCGTGTGTCCACCGTCCACGGGCGGGGGCCAGGTCCTCGCGTACGGCCGAAACGTCTCTCCCTCACCTCTCTTGGTGCCTTCATCCGGTGCCCTAGACAGGGATAGGAGGGGGAATGCCGATGAGTGCAGTGAGCGCCGCCAAGCCGACGTATCCCGGTGTCTACGTCGAAGAGCTTCCCAGCAGCACCCGCACCATCTCGACCCTGACCACCTCGGTGACCGCCTTCGTGGGCCACACCCGGCGCGGTCCGCTGAACGAGCCGGTCCGCGTCACCAGCTTCACTGAGTTCGAGCGCCGCTTCGGGGGGTTGAGCGCCCAGAGCGCCGTCGGCTACGCCGTTCACCAGTTCTTCGGCAACGGCGGCACCGTCGCCGTGATCGTCCGTGTCGCCAAGGCCGGCAGCGGCAAGGCGGCCTGCGTCACGCTGGAGTCCACCGAGGGCCACAGCGAGTGCGACGTCCTCAAGGTGCACGCCAAGGAGCCAGGCGTGTGGGGCAACGGCCTGCGCGTCGCCGTCGACTACGACACGCCCCGCCCCGACGAGACCTTCAACCTGCGCGTCCACGACGCCAAGGGCGAGGCCCGCGAGAGCTTCACCGGCCTGTCCACCGACCCGTCCCACGGCCGGTACGTGCAGACCGTCGTCAACGCCGGCTCCCGGCTGATTCGCGTCGAGGTCGTCGGCGAGGGCCGGCCCGACCCGTCCGGCACCGTCTCCAAGCCGTTCGGGCACGAACTGCCCGACCTGGCCGTGGACCTCACGGTCAAGATCGGCGACGTCGAGCGGGAGTTCACGCTCTACGACCCCGACTGCGACGGCGAGGCCCCGCACTCCGTCGCCGAGCTGGCGCTGCTGCTGGAGCGCAAGCTGCGCGCCCTGCCCGACGCGCCCGGCAAGCACGCCTTCGCGGGCGTCGAGGTCACCGCCTTCGGCCGGCGCATCCAGGTCGTCGCGGGCTCCACCGACCCCGAGGACGTCGTCCGCTTCCTCGGCGAGTGCGCCAACGACCTGGGCCTGGAGGCCTCGGTCAACCCGCCCGTCTTCCCGTTGGAGGGCGGCGAGGACGGCGAGGCGCCCGGACCGCGCGACCTCATCGGCTCCGAGGCCGACAAGTCCGGCATCCAGGCGCTGCGCGGCGTCGCCGACGTGAACCTCCTCGTGCTGCCCGAACTCGCGGCGTACGAGAAGACGGAGGACGCCGTCACCGTCGTCTCGGCCGCCCAGCGGCTGTGCCAGGAGAGGCGGATCTTCCTGCTGGTCGACGCGCCGAGTACCTGGGTCAGCGTCGACACCGCCCGGGCCGGGCTCGCCGCCTTCGACGCCGTGCGCGGCAACCACGCGGGCCTGTACTTCCCGCACCTCCAGCTCACAGACCCCCTCACGGGTCGGCTGCGCTCCTTCCCGCCGTCCGGCGCGGTCGCGGGCGTCATCGCCCGTACGGACTCCGAACGCGGCGTGTGGAAGGCCCCGGCCGGCACCGAGGCGCGGCTCGCCGGCGTGCACTCCCTCACGGTCAACCTGACCGACCGCGAGACCGGCCTGCTCAACCCGCTCGGCGTCAACTGCCTGCGCACCTTCCCGGTGACCGGCCCGGTGGTCTGGGGAGCGCGCACACTGGAGGGCTCCGACGCCCTCGACAGCGAGTGGAAGTACGTGCCGGTGCGGCGGCTCGCCCTGCACGTCGAGGAGAGCCTCCAGCGAGGCCTCCAGTGGGTGGTGTTCGAGCCCAACGACGAGAACCTGTGGCAGCAGATCCGGCTCGCCGCCTCCTCGTACCTGCACACCCTCTTCCGCCAGGGCGCCTTCAAGGGCGGCACCCCGCGCGACGCCTACTTCGTCAAGTGCGACAGCGACACCACGACCGACGAGGACATCGAGAACGGCATCGTCAACGTCCTCGTCGGCATCGCACCGGTCCGGCCGGCGGAGTTCGTGATCGTCAAAATCCAGCAGACGTCCGGGCAGTTCGCGCTCTAGGCGCGGGGAATCGTGGAGAACTGAAGGAATCCGATGGCTGAGTTCACGGTCAACGCGCATCGCTTCGACCCGTACAAGAACTTCAAGTTCCTGGTCCTGTGGGACGGTCGTACGGTCGCCGGCATCAGCAAGATCAGTCCCCTGAAGCGGACGACGGAAGTCGTCAAGCACCGGCACGGAGGCGACCCGTCGTCTCCCCGCAAGTCGCCGGGCCGCTCCGAGTTCGAGGGCATCACCCTGGAGCGCGGGGTCACCCACGACCCCGAGTTCGACCGCTGGGCCAACAAGGTCTGGCAGGTCGGCGCGGGCCTCGGCTCCGAGGTGTCCCTCGCCGACTTCCGCAAGGACATAGTCATCCAGGTCCTCAACGAGGCCGGCCAGGTCGCCGTCTCCCACAAGCTCTACCGGACCTGGCCCAGCGAGTACCAGGTCCTCGGCGAGCTGGACGCCAACGCCAACGCGGTGGCCATCCAGTCGCTGAAGCTCGAGTGCGAGGGCTGGGAGCGGGACTACGAGGTGCCCGAGCCGGAGGAGCCGTCGTCCCTCAACCCAGCCTGATATAGGGCCAGTTGAGTAAACGGGGGGAGAACATGGCGATCACCGGGGCGGCCGAGCTGCTGGCCACCTGGGAGGCGGGCCTCGCCGAGGCACCGAACGGGCGCGCCCTGCTGCTGCACCGCACGGCCCGCCCGGACGCCGACGCCGCGAGCCTGCCGGTACTGCCGGTGGGGGAGCGCGAGGCCGACCTGTTCGCGCTGCGCCGGGCCCTGTTCGGGGAGCGGATGCAGGTACGGCTGGCGTGCTCGGCGTGCGGGGAGGACATGGAGTTCGACCTGGACGCCGGGGAGCTCGCGCGGTCACTGGCCGGGCGAGGCGCCCCGGGCGACTCCGTGGTGCGCGTCCGGCAGGACGGCTGGGACGTCGAGTTCCGGCTGCCCGGTGTCGCCGACCTCACGGCGGCGGCCCGGGCGGCGGACCCGCGTGCCGCCCTGCTCGCGCGGTGCCTCGTCTCGGCGGTGCGCGACGGGGCGGCGGTGGGCGCCGGTGAGCTGCCGGTCCCGGTCCAGCGCCGGATCGCCGAGGCGGTCGAGGCCGCCGACCCGGGCGCCGACGTGACGCTCAACATCGCCTGCCCCGAGTGCGGCGAGCCCACCCGGGCCGAGCTGGACATCGCCTCCTACCTGTGGACCGAACTGGACGCCTGGGCAAGGGATTTGCTGCTCGACGTCCATCTGCTCGCCACGTCGTACGGCTGGAGCGAGCCGGAGATCCTGGCGCTCAGCCCGCTGCGGCGCCGCTACTACCTGGAGCTGTGTGCGGATGTCTGACGCCGACGGGGCGCCGGTTCCCGACTTCCTCGACCGGCTGATCGCCCGGCACACCCCGGCCGCCGCCGGTCCACGCCCGGGTGTGGTGCGGGTACGGCCCCGGCTGCCCGGGCCGTTCGAGCGGGTCGAGGCGGTACGGAGCACGGCACCGGAACCGGACGACGGCACCGACCTGCTGTGGCCCTCCACCACGCCGTCCGCCGTACGGCAGGGGGACGCGCCACGCCCGGCCACGTCCCCGGCCCGGCTGCACACGGAACGGGAGCGGACGGTCGTACACACCGAACGCGCCCCGTCCGACCCGGCACCCCCTCCCGCCCCGAGGGCCCTGCCCGAGGCACCGCTTCTGCGCCCCGTCGCGCCTCTCGCCGCCGAGCCGCGGCCGATGCCCGACGCCGTGCAGCGGGCGGCGGGCCGTGGGCGTCCGGAGCGGGGCGCACCCCGGACTGCGGCGTCCGTACCCATCCCCCCGGGTAGGGACGCCGCTTCCCCCGCCACTGTGTCCGCGGCACTGCGCCCCAGTGCCGCGGACACAGCGGCAGCCCGGGACGCCGTACGGCAGGCCGCGGCGCGGCGGCCCTCGCGGGCGCCCGAGCAGGTGGTCCAGGTGCAGATCGGGCGGCTGGAGGTGACGGCCGGACCGTCGCCGTCCGGCGGCGCCCGGCAGCGTACGTCGTCGAGGGAGCGGCCGGGCGTGACCTTGAGCCTGGCCGACTATCTGGCGCGGGGGCGGGAGTGACATGACGGATCGAGGAACCGAGGAACCGACTTCATGAGCAACGCACTCGCCATCGCCCATGTCACCCAGGCCCTCGCCCTGCTGCTCGCGTCCAACGTAGGACCGGAGTTCGACGAGGCCGTGAAGGTGGAGCCGCACAAGCCGCCGACGGAGCCGCCGGACTACCCCACCCTCAACGTGTTCCTCTACCAGGTCACGCCCAACACGTCGATGCGCAACAACGACCTGCCGACCCGGGCGTCCGACGGCACGCTGGTGAAGCGGCCGGCCGCCGCGCTGGACCTGCACTACCTCATCAGTGCGTACGGCGACGAGACGACCCTGGTCGGGCAGCGGCTCATCGGCTCCGTGGTGCGAACCCTGCACGAGACACCGATTCTGCCGAAGGACGTCATCGAAGAGACCGGTCAACTCCCGCACCTGACGGGCAGCGATCTCGCGGAGGCGGCGCAGCGGGTGCGGTTCACGCCCACGGTGATGGACATCGACGAGACGTCGAAGCTGTGGGGGATGCTTCACCAGACGCCGTACGCCCTGTCGGTGGTCTACCAGGCGGCCCTCGTCTTCATCGAGGGCCGCGAGACGCCGGTGCCGGCGAAGCCGGTGGAGCGGCTCACGACGCGGGTGCTGCCGTTCGGGGCGCCCGGGGCACCGGTGCCGCCGGGCAGCCGGGCGGAGGCGCCGCGGGACAGTGAGAGCGGCGCGCCGGCTCCCGAGCCCGTTCCCGCGGAGAGCGGGACTTCGGGAGAAGCGCACGTCCGGGAGGCGCGTGAGAAGGCGCCCGCCAAGTCGGTCGCGAAGGTGCCTGCGAAGGCTGCGGCCAAGGCGCCCGCGAAATCCGCGGCCAAGGCGCCCGCGAAGGCTTCGGCCAAGGCACCTGCCCGCGCCCGAAAGGATGTGCAGGCCAGCAAGGCGGCGCAGACGGCCAGGCCCGCGCGTGGCGCGGCCAAGAGCACGGGTGCCGTGCCTTCTTCGGACTCCTCGTCGCAATCGTCGCCGGGCTCCTCTTCGGCGAGGGGCTCCGAGGGCGCGGAGAGCTGAGGCGGTATGGGGACAACGGGGGCAGGCGAGGACATGGGGACACACCGGACGGGCATGGCGGGCGCACCGGGCGGCAGCCCGACGCTGACCGCGGAGATCCGGCGCGTCCTGGCCCGTGTCGACAACCACGCGGCGCGCGCGGCCGGACCTGGCACGGCCGAAACGGGCACGGCATCGAAGTCCGGCGACGGCACCCCCGGTCGTGACACAGCCGTCGATCACGTACAGGACCCGGCGGCCCCCGCGACCGCCCCCCTCGACACGCTCGTCAACTGCTTCGGTCTCTCGGCCTTCGAACGGGACCTCGTACTCCTCACCGCCGCCTACGAGCTGGACCCCACGACCGCCGCCCGTTGCGCCGCCGCGAGCGGTGACCCGGAGCGGGCGTACCCCACCTTCTCGCTCGCCCTGGCCGCCCTCGCCGAACCGCACTGGAGCGCTCTGACCCCCGTGGCACCGTTGCGGCGCTGGCGCATCGTCGAGCTGGACGACGCGTCGCGCCTGACGCTGTCCCGGCTGCGGCTCGACGAACGCATCCTGCACTTCCTGCTCGGCTCGCCCTACCTGGACGCCCGGCTGCACGGCCAGCTGCGCCGCACTCCGGTGCCTGACGAACTGCCACCGTCGTACGACCTGGCCGCGAGCCGGGTCGCCGCCGGCTGGACCACCGCCGCGCGCCCGGACGCGCCGCTGCTCGTCGAGGTGGTCGGCGGCGATCTGCGCAGCCGGGCCGAGATCGCCGCCGCGGCGGCCGCGCGGTCCGGGCTCGGGCTGTACGCGATGAGCGCCGAGGACATCCCCACGGACGCGGCGGAGCGCGACCGGCTCGCCCGTCTGTGGCAGCGCGAGGCGATCCTGCTGCCCGCCGTGCTGCTCGTGGAGGTCGGCGAGCTGGACCGCGACCAGCACGCGGCCACCGACGCGTTCCTGACCGGGGCCGCTGTTCCCGTCGTCGTGTCGAGCGGCGATCCCCGGCACTCGGACCGACCGCACGGCGAGCGGGTGACCGTGCCGCGCCTGGACGACGAGGAGCAACTCGGTCTGTGGGCAGGCGCGTTCCGGGACGTCGTCGACATCGGCGAGAGCGAACTGCGATCGCTGGTCGCCCAGTTCGAACTGCCGCCGCACGTCGTACGCTCCGCCGCTGCCGCCGTACGCCGTGATCTGCCCGGCGAGGACGAACTCGACGCCGCTGGGCTCGCCTGGCGGGCCGGGCTGAACGAGGCCCGGATCGGGATGGATGAACTGGGCCGCCGTATCGAGCCCGAGGCGGGCTGGGGCGATCTCGTCCTGCACGACCGGCAGACGAGCGTGCTGCGGGAGATCGTCGCGCATGTGCGGCAGCGGGCCACCGTCCACCAGGAGTGGGGGTTCGCGGCGACGCTGCGGCGCGGCCTCGGCGTCACCGCCCTGTTCGCGGGCGGCTCCGGCACGGGCAAGACCCTGGCCGCCGAGGTCATGGCCAAGGAGCTGGGCCTGGATCTCTTCATCATCGACTTGTCGCAGGTGGTCAGCAAGTACATCGGCGAGACGGAGAAGAACCTCCGCAAGGTCTTCGACGCCGCCGAACGAGGCGGCGCGCTCCTGCTCTTCGACGAGGCCGATGCGCTCTTCGGCAAGCGCAGCGAGGTCAAGGACAGCCACGACCGGTACGCCAACCTCGAAGTCAGCTACCTGCTGATGCGGATGGAGGCCTACCGGGGTCTCGCCATCCTCACCACCAACATGAAGAAGGCCCTGGACACGGCTTTCATGCGTCGCATCCGCTTCGTCGTCGACTTCCCCTTCCCGGCGGAGCACGAGCGGGCGGAGATCTGGCGCCGGGTACTGCCGCCGCAGACCCCGACGAAGGGCATCGATCCGGAACTCCTCGCCCAACTCACCGTCGCGGGCGGCTCGATCCGCAACATCGCCCTGTCCGGCGCGTTCCTCGCCGCCGAGGAGGGCGACCGGCTGCAGATGCGACACATGCTCGCCGCGGCCCGCACCGAATACCTCAAGCTGGAACGCTCCTTGACACCGGGGGAGGTCCGCGGATGGGTGTGAACAGGCCCCATCGGCAGAGCGCGGCCGGTCGTCCCGAGCCGCGCGAGATCCGCGTCGACATCGGCGAGCTGGTCCTGGACGGCTTCGGCCCGTCCCTGGACCCGCGACGCGTATCGGCGTCGTTCGAGCGGGAGTTGACCCGTCTCGTACGGGAACACGGCGTGCCGCTGGCCGCGGACGGCGCCGTGTCGGTGGACGGCGTGTCGGGACTGCCCCCGATGCCCGCCGGGTTGTCCGCGCGCCGCCTCGGTCAGGAGCTGGCCCGCGCGGTGCACGCGGGGCTTTCGGGCCGTGGGGAGGTGACGCGATGACGACCTCCGCCTCCCAGGACTCCCAGGCGGCCGAGCAGGCCGCCGCCGAGCGCCGCCGCAAACGCAAGGAGCGCGCGGCGAAGAACCGCGCGCCCGAGCCGAAGAACATCGTCAGCGGAGCCGGGCAGCCACTGGACGCCGGTGTGCGCCGGGAGCTGGAGGAGCAGCTCGGCCACGACCTGGGCTCCGTACGCCTGCACACCGACCGCGACGCGAGCGCTCTCACCGGCATGCTGGGTGCGGACGCGGTGGCGGTGGGCCAGGACATCTTCTTCGGCGAGGGCCAGTACCAGCCGGGCACGCAGCAGGGCCGCGCCCTGCTCGCGCACGAGCTGCTGCACACGATCCAACACCCCTTCGCCAGCGGCACATTGGCGGCGGGCCGCGACCTGGGCCAGGTCAGCGCGCCCCACGAGGCGGCCGAGCGCGCCGCCGAGGACACCGCCCAGGCCGTGGCGCGCGGCGAGCAGGCACCCGAGATCGCCCCGGAGGCCAGCACCCCGGCGTGGATGCGCTACACCACCGTCCACGCCGACCGCAATCGGCTGGAGCACCTCGACCCCGCCACGCTGGTCGACCGCCTCGCCAACACGGTCATCCGCTCGCTCCGTACCGACCCGACGGACAGCACGCAGCGCGTCCGCGCCTCCCTGGCCCCGCTCTCGGAGGAACTGCAGGAGCGCGTACTGGATCGCCTGGAGCACCGGCTGCTCACCTCCGAGCACGACTTCGTGGTGGACCTGGTCACGGAGATCGACGAGGACGGCCAGGCGGAGAGCGAGGCCACCGCCCGGCAGCGCGGCCTCCTCGCTCCGGAGGTCGAGGAGGACACCGCCGAGGACGTACAGGCGGAGCGGGAGAGGGAGCAGGAGGCCGCCCAGGAGGAGCAGCAGCGCACCGAGCGGACGGGGCCCGCTCCCGGCCCGGAGAAGCAGTCCGTGGACGGGGCCGGGGACACCGCTCCCGCCGCGGGCAGTACGCCGGAGAACGCGGGCGGCACCATCCCGCAGGGCGGCACTCCGGGCGCGGACGCAGGGAAGGCCGAGGACGACAAGGAGTCCGACCCGCGGACGGGTGGGGACGCCTCCAGCCCCAAGGGGGACGGGGAGCAGCCCACATCGCCCGCCGCGCAGTCCGAGCAGAAGCCGGGGCAGCAGCAAGGGCAGCAGGATGCCGCGGCCGGCGAGAAGGCCGGAGCGCCGGCGTCCGGGAAGCAGGGCGAGAAGTCCGGCGCGGAGAAGAGCGGACAGCAGGGGCAGCAGCAGGACAAGGGGGACAAGGGGAAGCAGGGCGGCGGGAAGGACGGCGACCGCGCCGGGGCGAAGCAGGCCGAGGAGAAGGGCAAGAAGGAAGCCGGCCAGGAGGAGGCGGCGGGCCCGCGCGCCGACGCCGAGGACGAGGCCGCCAAGGCCCGCGAGAGCGCCGCCGCGGCCGAGGCGGCCAAGAAGGACGAGCCGGGCCGCGACGAGGGCACCCCCACTGACACGGGGAAGGACGACGGGTTCCCCGGCCGTGCCGGCATGCTGGACGGGGCCCGCGCCCAGGACCAGGAGGGCGAGGAGGAGCGGGAGGAGTCCCCCGGCCAGGGCGGCGACTCCGAGGTGGAGGTCGGCGGCGGGGAGCAGAGCGCCTGGGACATCAAACTCAGGCCGGAGGACTTCCTTCCCGAGCAGGACCTCGACGTGCCGACCTCCGACCAGATCGACGAGTCCGCCGGGAACTCCGCCCCGCCCACCCCCTCCTTCTCAGCCCCGCCGCCGACCAGGGCCGAAAAGGTGCAGGCACAGCGTCAGCAGGAGGACGAGGAGGACGCCGAGCGCGAGGCGGCGGCGGAGAAGGACGACCCGGGCACCGACGACTCCCCGCCCGTGCCGGGCGCCGAGGAGGAGGCGGCGGAGCAGTCGCGTCGTACGGAGAGCGAGCTCGACCCCGAGGAGAAGAACGAGCCGAAGCCCGCCCCGGGCGTCGCCTCCAAGGACCCCAAACAGGGCGACGATCCCAAGGCGGGCCCGGTCGCGGCCGAGGCCAACGTTCAGGAGGCCAAGGACCGTTCGAAGGAGACGGGCGGCGATACGGCAGAGAAGGCTGCCAAGGAGGAGAAGGGCACGCCCGCCGCGGGCGGCCCCGGTGACAAGTCCTCGGGCGGCGGCGAGAAGGGCTCGGCGCAGGCCCGCTCCGACACCTCGGCCGCCGCGTCCCCGTCGGACACGGCCACGAAGGGAGCCGAGGGGGAGAAGGCGGCTTCCGACGAGGGCGCCACGGGCGCGGCGAAGGCCGAGGAGTCCCCCGGTCCGCAGGAGTCGAAGGGGCCCAAGGACCAGGGCGGGAGCGGCACTTCGGAAGGGTCCACGTCCGGTGGCGGGACGACCGACTCCGGTAGCTCGGCCGATTCTGGCGCGACACCGTCGTCCGGCTCGACTGCCAGCCAGTCTGCGGGCAGCGACAACTCCGGTTCGAACACGGTGAGTTCAGGCTCGCGTACGGAGTCCCGCTCTTCCTCCCGTACGGAGAAGCCGAGCCCGAGGGCCCAGGAACCGCGGACGGAGAAGCCGAAGGAGCAGGCCCGGCAGCCGGAGAGCAGGGCGCAGACCAGGGCCGAGTCCGGGGGCGGGAACGACTCCGGCACCCGGGCGGCGCCCGCGCCGGCGCGCGGTGGGGGCGGCGGTGGCGGCGCCTCGAAGGGTGGCTCCACGGGTGGGGGCAAGGGCTCCGCGGCCAAGGGGAAGAAGGCGTCCAAGGCGGCGCCGGACCTCTCCGGTGGCTCCCCTGAGGAGGGCCTTTCCGCCGCGTCGAACCTCAAGCCGCACCAGGCCGTCGAGGCGATGGACAGCGTCGGCGGCGCCGTGGACAAGGACGTCGGCAAGGAACACAAGCAACTGGCGTCCAAGCCGCCCGCCATGGACCGCCCCACCGGCGCCCCGAAGACCCTGCACGGCAAGCCGGACGCCGAGGAAGCGGCGCAGTACAACGAGGACAAGGCCGCGCGCGCCGAAGACGCCAAGGACGAGAAGGCCGAGGTCAAGGGCGAGAAGAAGCCGGAAGGCAAGATCGACGCCGAGGAGATGGAGGAGCCGGACTTCTTCGACCAGATCGGGATGATGGCCGGTTACGCCATCGGTGGGATCGGCGACTGGCTCGGCTTCGACGTGACGGCGGAGGACCTGGCCGCCCAGTTCGCCGGGATGCCCACCAAGGACGAGGCCATGAAGGAGGCGCAGAACGGCACCGCGCCGGGCGTCGACATGCAGGGCCAGGCCGACGACAAGGCCACGGAGCAGGGCGGCAACACCGACGACAAGAGCCAGGAGGCCGCCGAGACCGGGGCTGACGACGCCGGTCGCAAGATGGGCGAGGACCAGGTCTACCCGGACGCGCCGAAGGAACGGCTCGAAGGGAAGGTGCCGGCCGAGCAGGGCGGCAAGTCGCGAGTCGGCGGGGGCGGCGCGAGCACCGGTGCCGTACCGCCTGAAGCGGCCTCGGAAGTGGCCGAGCACGAGCGCAAGCCGCAGTTCAAGAAGGCTCTCAGTGACGGCCGCCAGGACATGGGCAAGGGCCGGGAGAAGAAGAACCAGGACACCCGTACGTCCCAGGAGAAGCACAAGCGGCAGGTCGACAAGGAAGTCCAGTCCAACACCAAGGAACAGACGGGCAAGCGCGAGGGCGTCCTGACGGACGTGGACAAGCAGCGCTCCGACTGGACGGCGGAGCAGGACGACGAGCTGAAGAAGCTCGGCACGAAGAAGTCCGACCGTGAGAAGAAGATCCGCGACGACGTCAAGAAGGAAGAGGAGGACACCGACAAGGACGTCGACAAGCAGAAGGAGACCAGCGACAAGGACGTCAAGGACAAGGGCGACAAGGCCGAGGAGGACGCGGAGAAGAAGAAGGACGAGAACGTCGACGACTCCAAGGGCTGGCTGTCGAAGACGCTCGACTGGATCAAAGAGAAGTTCATCGAGCTGCGGGACAAGGTCGTCCAGATCATCAAGGACGCCCGTAACGCGATCATCGAGGCACTGAAAAGCTTCAAGGAGACGGTCGAGGGCTGGATCAACGCGGCCCGCGAGGGCATCGTCGAGATGATCAAGCAGTTCATCGAGGACCTGATCGAGTTCGTCGTGTCCTTGGTCGAAGCGATCATCGAAATCGGCCGCCGCATCCGCAAGTTCATCACGGACCTGATCAACGCGGCGCTCGCGTTCGTCACCCAGCTCGCCGACGCGCTGAAGCAGATCATGAAGGATCTGCTGGAGTCCATCGCGAAGCTTCTCAGTGACATCCTGAACGTCCTGAAGAAGATGCTTCTCGACGTCCTGAAGGCCTGCAAGGACGCGTTGAAGGCGGTCCTCGACTTCGCGACGAAGTTCATCGCCGCCTTCGGCGAGTTCATGATGATCCTGGTCGACATCCTCTCGGACCCCGGCGGCTGGCTGAGCGGCGCGAAGAACTCCGCGTACGACGGCGCGAAGAACCACCTCTTCAACGAGGTCAAGAGCGCGGTCAAGCAGTGGTTCAACGACAAGGTCAAGGAGATCACCGGCCTGACCGAAGCCGTCTGGAACAAGCTCATGAAGGGCGGCTGGACCCTCGAGAAGATCGCCAAGGAGGTGTGGGACGCGATCGTCCCCCAACTCCCGTTCATCATCGGCGAGATCGTCATCACGAAGGTCCTGGCGAAGCTGATCCCCGGCGCCGGCTGGGGCGCTGCCATCCTGGAGGCCATCCAGGCCGCGATCGGCTCACTGGGCGAGATCATCAAAGCCGTCGGTGCCCTCATCACCTGGCTGAAGTCCGTACGCCAGGGCGGTGCGGGCGTCCTCTTCGCCAAGGCGATCGCGGCCGGCGTCGTCGTCCTGCTGGAGATGGCCTACGAGCTGCTCCTCAGCGGCATCGGCAAGTACGTGTCGAAGGTGGGCCAGCGGTTGAAGGGCGTGGCCGCGAACCTGGGCAAGGACAAGGGCGGGGACAAGGACAAGGGTAAGGACGGGCAGGGCGGGGACGACAAGGGGTCCAACAAGGACGGGGACAAGGGTGCGCCCTCGTCGACACCCCCCAAGACGCAGACGGCCACGACGCCACCCGGCAAGAAGTCCCAGGACCCGCCGGGTAAGCCGAAGGACCAGGACAGTCCGGGTAAGCCGAAGGACCAGTCCGGTCCCGGCAAGCCGAAGGACCAGACCCCTCCCGCCAAGCCCAAAGACAAGGACGGCCCGACCAAGCCGAAGGACCAGGACGCGCCGGCGAAGCCAAAGGAAACGGACACTCAGGCCCCGTCCCCCAAGCCCACGAAGCCCAAGGGCCCCACGAACAAGAACGACAAGACCGAGGGCAAGAACAACACCCCGAGCAACAAGTCGACTACGCCGACGCCTCCCACATCCAAGGACAAGAACGGCAACCCGAAGGACAAGGACCAGCAGCCGGACAAGGACAAGCAGGACACCAAGCCGACTCCACCGGCCAAGCCCAAGCAGGACCCGGGCAAGAAGGACGGTCCGGACGGCACGAAGAAGGACGAGAACAAGGGCAACGAGGACAAGAGTCCGAACCCCGACAACAAGCGTCCCGATCCCGACTCCAAGAAGGACCCGTCGGACAACGACAGTCCGGGCAGGAAGGGCACCGACGGAGAGGGCAAGGGACGCAAGGACCCCGACAGCGACGGCAAGGAAAAGGACAAGGACGAACCCGGGCGCCCGAAGAGCAAGGACGCGAAGGACAAGAGAAGGAAGGAAGAAGAAGCCCAGTTGCCCCAGCAGGCACCTCCGCTACCGCAGGTGCGGTTCCGTATGGCGAATGGTGAGATCCACACTCTCTCCTTCAACGGGCGCACCAAGAGCGCAGACCTTCAGGTGCACAGCGAGCTGACGTCGATGGACACATTTCTAGAAGAATGGGGCATAGAAATTGGGGACATCGACGATGGGCGTGAGCGAAATAGCCAGACCGCCGCACTAGAGGGTGCGAAGGACATGCGCTCCAAGGTCGAAGAAGAGCAGGACGATGCGTCGCCGCGATACTCGAAGACGAGTGACAACCAGAGTCGCATCACGAGAGGCCGCCGGGTTGATTACGATAAATTGCGCCAAATGATGAACAGGTTGGCAGAGTTCATGTCGGTGCGAGATGCGAAGGATAATGAGCTGCCACCCACGGTCTGGCCTCCGTTCGCGGACAACGTGCGTGCTCACGAAAAATCCAAGGTGCACTATCTCCAAAAGAAGACGCCGTTTGGGGAAACATCCGACCAGAACGAGGACGGTAACCCCCTGGGATGGTCCGAGGACCTGTACAAGGGGCCTGATAAAACGGTTAAAATGCACCTCATTACGATGGTGATGGGCGGCCTCGCCTCGGGCTCCAATTTGATACCCTCCCCTCACCGCGTGAACCGGAGATTCGACACGGGAATCGAAAAGAAGGCAGAGAAAGCCGCTGCTAAATCCGACCGTTCGATGGTCTGGTATGAGATTGACGTGGAATTCTACCCCCACCCCGAAGAAAATTTCCCTCGCAACATCAGCAGCCAATGGAACACTTACGATAACAGAGGGGGAAGATGGGTAGAGAAAGACCCCGAACAGGGTAAGACATTCACAGAGCAGAATATCCCGTTGCCGCGCGCAAATGACGGGAATGCGGCGATTCGAATCAATGACCCGAAAGAATCCAAGACGCATATAGCGCGTGAGCTTGACGCTCCCTCCCGATACGCTGAAGCCATCCAGCGCTTCGCCAAAAAGCGCAAATTCGACGATGTCGAAGATCTTAAAACTCGACTCCAATCCTATGAGCTGGGTAAAAAGGATAGCGATCTCGACACGCTCGGAAAAGTACTGGAGGCGATCGAGAGGAACAGGGGGAGGATATCTGTCTAGAGCTTTACCGTGTAAGTTTAGCTCGATCAAGTCTAGGAAAGTGAGGTGTGCCGATGACCGTTCTCACCGAGCGCGAGACCCAACTGCTGGCGATGCACAGGCAGCTTGCGGAAAATCCGCAGGTGCAGATTTTCTCCGCCAAGCCGGGTCAGATTATCGAAGAATACGGCGATGCCCGGGAGGTTTTTGAAAAGATCTCCATATTGCACGGAATCGACCTTGACCCTTCTCTCCAGCGGTGTTTCGTCCGCTTCAGTTGGTTCTCCAGTCACTGGCGGATCGAGCGCCCAGGGATCCAGTTGACAGGTGAGTTCACCATTCGCCATCTCCTCACATCCATGAACGTCAATGCGCCGGACATTGATTGGGGAGAAACCCCGTCCGAGCGGCAACTCTATTCCGAGCTCCGTGTCATCGATCATCACCCCGGGAGCGGGACGGGAACATTTGCAGCGCTACGCATAAAACCCGATATGCCACAACCCGAGGTCTGGTTTCACGACTTCCGCATCGGGGCGTTCAAGATGGACATCGATTACTGCGATTACCTGGCCGCATTGACCATCACCAAGGGAACCTCCGGCTGGCACTATCTTTTCTGTGATGTTTCACTCGGTGATCGTGAATTCAGGCACATCGCCAGAGAGCTCGAAGACATGCTCACCGTGTTCTCAGAACTGTTTCCTGAGTATGACTACGCATCTCTGAGGCAACGTCTGGACGAACGGCTCCGCTAGGCACTGATCCACGATGACCTGCCCACCTCCCAGGAACATCAGAAGGACGCGGTATTCATGACCCGCTACGCCGACATCCCCAAACCCATCCGCTCCGGAATAGTCCTGGTCGACCCCGAGCTCGGCACCCCGCAGCGCATCATCGTGCTCCAGTTCAACCCGGACACCCTGGAACGCAGCCTCTCACCTCAGTCCGCAGGAGGCAGCGGCGATTCCGGTGGCGGAGGCAGCGGCAACGGGGACAGAAACGAAGCGCTCCGCCTCAAGGGCCCCGCCCAGGAGACCTGGAAGTTCACCGCCGAGATCGATGCCACCGATCAGTTCGAGGTCGCGGCGCCGGACGGGATTCACCCTCAACTCGCGGTGCTCGAAATGCTCGTGCAGCCGACGTCCTCCCAACTGCGCGAAGCCAGCCGGCAGTCGCAGAAGGGGACCATCGAGATCTCTCCGATCGAGATGCCGCTCACCCTCTTCACCTGGGGGAGCAAGCGGGTCATGCCCGTGCGGCTCACCGAACTGTCCATCAACGAGTCCGCGTTCGACGTCAATCTGAATCCGATCCGGGCCTCGCTCAGCATCGGACTCAAGGTGCTCACCGTCAGCGATCTGCCGATGGGGCACCCGGGCGCCGAGTTGTACTACGCGCATCTCGCGCAGAAGGAGCGCCTCGCCGCCGCCGCGCGCACCGCGGGGATCGGGTCGCTGGGGCTCGGCTCCGGTGGCATCGGCGTGGGAAGGGGCTGAGGAGCGAACGCCATGGCTGACATCGAGCCGTACGAGAACGCGCTTGACGCGATACCGGGAGCCCACCCGTACCCCCGGACAAGCCGGTACCACGATGCCGAGATCGGCGTGCACCGGCTGCCGGACGGGACCGAGGTCCGGTACGCCAAGCGGCGGTTGCTCCCTCCGCTGGAGGAAACAGGCGACGCCACGCAGACCCACACCGTCCGCACCGGTGAGCGGCCCGACCTGCTCGGGCAGCGCTACTTCGGCGACCCCGGCCAGTGGTGGCAGATCGCCGACGCCAACCCGGTACTGGATCCGCGGGAGCTCACCGACGAACCCGGTCGCGAGGTCGACGTGCCGCTCGCCGGGCACTTCCCGCAGGGGCCGCAGGGAGTCCGGCGTGGCTGAACTGCCCGTGGGGCGCGGCCCCGTTCACATCACTCTGCACATGGGGCCGAAGCTGGCCAAGCCCGTGCCCGCGGAGGTCGCCGAGGCACTCCTCTCAGCCCAGATCACCGCCACCGCGGGCGAGCGCTCCGGCTTCCAGCTCGCCTTCGACCTCACCAAGAACGGGCTCATCAGCCGCACCCTCCTGCCCGAGGGCTTCTTCGACCCGAAGACGCGGCTCATCGTGACCGTCACCGTCCGCGGCACCCCCGAGGTGCTCTTCGACGGGCTCGTCGTGCGCCAGGAAGTCGGGGCCAGCAACCAGCCGGGGCACTCCACGCTCACCGTCACCGGCGAGGACCTGAGCCTCCTCATGGACCTGGAGGAGCGGACCGACCGCTACCCCAATCTGCCGCCCTCCCAGCGCGTCCTGGCCATCCTGCGCCGCTACTCCGACTACGGCATCCGGCCCGACGTGTACACCGAGAAGATCGCCCAGCCCCCGCACCAGGACCTCCGCGTCCACTACCAGACCGGCACCGACCTCCAGTACATCAACGAGCTCGCCCGGGCCAACGGCTACACCTTCTACCTGGAGCCCGGCCCCAACCCCGGTCACTCCTCCGCCCGTTGGGGACCCGAAGTGCGCCTCGGCATCCGCCAGCACGCCCTCAACGTCAACATGGACGCCAACTCCACCGTCGACCAGCTCACGTTCGCCTACGACGGGACGGCCCGCGAGGAGCCGCAGGCCCGCTGGCAGGACCCCGGCACCCGGCAGTCCACCCTCCTGCCCCAGCCGCCGATCAGCCCGTTGCGCCCGCCGCTCGGCAAGCGACCCACCCCGGCTCTCAAGCGCAGGACCCTCTCCGGCACCGCCAAGCACCAGCGTGAACAGGCCGAGGCCGAACTGCTCGCCCGGGCCGCCGTGTCCGCCGACGTCATCTCCGGTTCCGGCTCGCTCGACGTGAACCGGCACGGCTACATCCTCCAGCCGCGCCAGCTGGTCGGCGTGCGCGGCTCGGGCCGTACGTACGACGGCGACTACTACGTCAAGTCCGTCACGCACAACCTGCGTCCGGGCTCCTTCCGGCAGAACTTCACGCTCTCCCGAGAGGGACTCGAAGCACGCAGCGCCTACGTCAGGCCCTGACCCACCCCGACCCGAACATCACGACCAGGAGCAGTACACATGGCGGCACCCGGCAATCGCTACCTCGGCAAGTTCCGCGGCCGAGTCGTGGACAACAACGATCCGCTGCACATCGGCCGCATCACCGTCGAGGTCCCGGACGTCCTGGGCGACGAGCCGTCGACCTGGGCGCTGCCCTGTCTGCCGTTCACGGGGCCGCAGGCCGGGCAGTTCGTGGTGCCGTCGCCCGGCGCCGGTGTGTGGGTCGAGTTCGAGCAGGGCGACCCCAGCTTCCCGGTGTGGACGGGGTGTTGGTACGGGGAACAGGCCGAGCTGCCGCCCGACGCCCGCCGGCTCGTCCAGCCGGCGTCCCAGGCCAAGCCCGTCGTGGTCCAGACACCCGAGGCGCACAAGATCGTGATGAGCGATCCGCCCGGCACCGACCAGGGAATCCTGCTCCAGGCCCAGGGCGGCGCCTACATCCGCATCACCAAGGAAGCCATCGTGATCTCCAACGGCCTGGGCGCGGAAATCACCCTGCGCGGCGACCAGGTGGACGTGAACGAGGGCCAGTTGACCGTCGCGTCCAAGCGATAGAAACGGGGGAACGAAGAACGTGTCCGGAACATCCGGGAGTCTGCTGGACACCGCCGCCGTGATCGGCTGCCCGCACGGCGGGCGCGTCACGGCGGCCACCCCACCGGCCGGCGGCGTACGCGTCGCGGGCGCCGCCGTCGCCACCACCGCGCACAACTACGTGGTCACCGGCTGCCCGCACACCGTCGACCGGGTGCCGATGCCGTGCGTCACGGTCCGCTGGACCGCGGGCAGCAGCGGCATCACCGTCGACGGCGCGCCCGTGCTGCTCGACATCTCCGCCGCCCAGTGCTTCACCGCGGCCTTCGTCCCGCAGGGACCGCCCGTCGTCCAGGGCACGCAGCGAAAGGTCACCGTCCGATGAGTCCCACGAGCCGCGGTACACGCCCCCGCAGCGACATCGCCTTCCCCTTCCGCGCGGACCGTCGCGGACGCACCGCGCACGCCACCCACGGCGAGCACGTCCACGACCTGATCGAGCAGTTGCTGTTCACCAGCCCCGGCGAGCGCGTGATGCGCCCCGACTTCGGCTGCGGGCTCCTCGACCTCGTGTTCACCCCCAACAGCCCCGAACTGATTAGCACGCTCGAACTGTCCGTGCAGGCCTCGCTCCAGAGCTGGCTCGGCGACCTCATCGACGTGGAGGCCCTCGACGTGGTCAGCGAGGACCACGTCGTGCGCGTGTACCTGTCGTACGCCCTGCGCGCCACCGGCACCCGGCACGAGGACGTCTTCGAAGGGAGGGCCGCATGACCACCGGCACCACCGCGTCCCGCCGGGCCCGCGTGCGCGCCGCCCAGTTGGGCGGTGTCGACACCGTCGAGGTCGGCGACGACGGCCTGCTGCTCACCGTCACGTTCCTCGGCAAGGCCCCGCACGGCCTCGGCCCCGAGAACGTCCGCATCGACGGCGGCCGGCGCATCACCGGCATCACCGCCGTCGACGTCAGCGTGGAGCGCGAGGAGGACCCCGAGCTCGACGACCGGCTCTACGTCACCCTCGACAAGGGCGGCGACACCTCCCGCTACCGGCTCTCCCTCGTCGAGACCGACCCGTACGGACGGCCCGGCACCGAGCCCTACCGCGGCTTCGACCAGCGCTACCACAGCGCCACGTTCTCCTTCCGGCCCGACTGCCCGACCCCCTTCGACTGCAAGGACCAGGACGAGCCGGAGCCGGACTTCCCCGCCGCGCCCGTCATCGACTACACGGCCCGCGACTACGACACCATCCGCAAGCTGCTCCTGGACCGGCTCGCGCTCACCACCCCCGACTGGGTCGAGCGCAACGCCGCCGACCTGGGCACGACCCTCGTCGAACTCCTCGCCTACACCGGCGACCAGATCAGCTACCAGCAGGACGCGGTCGCCACCGAGGCCTACCTCGACACCGCCCGCCGCCGCGTCTCCGTACGCCGCCACGTCCGGCTCATCGACTACGCGATGCACGACGGCTGCAACGCCCGCGCCTACGTCACCGTTCGCACCGCGGACGACCGCACGCTCGCCCCGGGCACCTTCCGCTTCGCCTCCGTCGACGTGCGCAGCCTCGACCCGCACGACCGCCCCGAGCCGGGCACCGTCATCGACGAGAGCGAACTCGGCGACCTCGACGAGCGCGGCTCGGTGGAGGTCTTCGAACCGGTCGTCGCCACCGACCCGCTTCAGCTGCGGGTCGCGCACAACGCGATCCGGCTGTGGACCTGGGGCGGCGAGGTGTGCACCCTGCCGAAGGGCGCCACCGCCGCCACCCTGCGGGACGCCTGGGTGGACCCGGAGACCTGCCGCGAGCGCCGTCTCGACCTCAGGCCCGGCGACGTCATCGTCCTGGAGGAGGTGAAGGGCCCGCGCACCGGCACCCCCGGCGACGCCGACCCCAGCCACCGCCAGGCCGTCCGCCTCACCTCCGTCACCCCCGGCCTGGACCGGATCGAGGACCAGCCGGTCCTGGAGGTCACCTGGGCCGCCGAGGACGCGCTGCGTTTCCCGCTCTGCCTCACCACGCGCGGCGGACGCGACTGCCTGCCCGTCGAGGACGTCACGCTCGCCCGCGGCAACGTCGTCCTCGTCGACCACGGCCGGACCCTGACCGGGCTGCCCGAGACGGTCACCGTGCCGACTGTGCCCGCCGTGGTCGCCCCCTGCGACCGGCCCGCCTTCGGTTGCCGGGACACCGAGGAGGGCAACGCGCCCGCGCGGCTCGTCAACGCCCTGACGGACAAGACCCGGTCGGGCCGGGCGCTCGTCCCCGACGACGTCCGCGAACTCTTCGAGGTCGTCGGCGAGCGCACAACCGCACGCGCCGGCCTCGGCCTGGAGCGCGCCGGGCAGCGGCACGAACAGGTCGTGCCCGGCACGGCGTACGCCCAGACCGCCGCGCTGCGCACCCTGCTCGCCCAGTCGGTCTACCCGGGCATCGCGCCCCGCTTCCGCCCGGTCCTCGGCCGTACGCCCGTCACCCAGGCGGTGCCCTTCCCCGACCCCGGCACCGTCGCCGCCGGGCAGGCCGAGCGGATCGCGGCCATCCCGGGCCGCATCCGGCAGCGGCTGGTCGAGCTGTGGCGCAGCGCTCGCGACCGGGACGGGCTCGGCGAGCAGGAGATCGCCGAACTCGCCGTGGTCTACGGCCTGAACGTGCTGGAACGCTTCGAACTGCGCCGCCACCCGGTCCGCGCCCTGCGCGAACTGCTGTACCGCAGCGACCAGTTGCTCGACACCAAGCTGCGCCGCGTCGAGGTCCTCGCCGCCCGGGCCCGCGCGGGCACGGTCCTCGACGGGCACATCGCCTGGGAGATCGCGCACAGCTGGGGCCCGGCCTACGCGGCCGGTCTCCACCCCGAGGAGACGGTGCTGCGCGGCTCGGCGACCGCCGCCCTGGCCCAGGACCCGCGCCGGGCGCTGCCCGCCGTACGCGTCCACGGCGACGACGAGACCTGGGAGCCGCGCCGCGACCTGCTCGACAGCGGTCCGCGCGAGCGGCACTTCGTGGGCGAACTGGAGGACGACGGTCGTATGGCCCTGCGTTTCGGCGACGGCCGGCACGGCGCGAAGCCCAGGCCCGGTTCCCGGCTGGCACTGCGTTACCGGCTCGGCGGCGGCACCGCCGGCAACGTCGGCGCCGAGGCCATCAACCACCTTGTCGTGCAAGCCGGTTGCGAAGCGCCGGCCGTCGCCGTGCGCAACCCCTTGCCCGCGGCCGGCGGCACCCAGCCCGAACCGGTCGAGCAGGTACGCCAGCTCGCCCCGCTCGACCTGCGCCGCACCCGGCTGCGCGCCGTCACCGCCGAGGACTACGCGGCCCTCGCCACCGCCCTGCCGGGCGTGCAGCGGGCGGCGGCCGAACTCCGCTGGACGGGCAGCGTCCAGGAGGCACACATCGCGATCGACGCCGACGGCACCGCCGCCCCGTCGCGGGACCTGCTCGACTCGGTCGCCCAGGCGTTGGAGACGTACCGGCGCATCGGCCACGACCTCGTCGTGGGCCCCGCCCGCCTGGTGCCGCTCGACATCGCGCTGACCGTCTGCGCCGAGCCGGGCCACCAGCACGGGCAGATCCTGGCCGAGCTGTACCGCGTGCTCGGCAGCGGGCGGCTGCCGGGCGGACGGCTCGGCTTCTTCCACCCCGACGCGCTCACCTTCGGTGAACCGGTCCGGCTCAGCCGCCTGGTCGCCGTCGCCGCGGCCGTGCCCGGCGTGCAGAGCGTCGAGGTCACCCGGCTGCGGCGGCTGTACGGACAGGACCGAGGAGAGAGGGAGGACGGCGTGCTGCGGCTCGGCCCGCTGGAGATCGCCACCTGCGACAACGACCCGGACCGGCCGGAGAACGGCCTGCTGGCGATATCCCTGGGAGGTGCCCGATGACGGACACGCACCCGGTCACCGCGACCGACGAGTGCGGCTGCGGCGGCGCCTGCCGCGGCGGCCACGACGAGCGCCTCGCGCCGGCCCCGTTGCACAACCCGCCCGGCCGCACCGCGCTGGACTACCGCGTCGGCGAGTACGGCTCCTTCCTGGCCGCCCTGCTCGACCGGCTCGCCTCACCCGCCTACCCGGCACTCAACCAGCTCACCGTCCGCACCCCGGACGACCCGGCGATCGGCCTGCTCGACGCCACCGCCGTCCTCGGCGACCTGCTCACCTTCCACTCCGAGCGCATCGCCGACGAGGCCTACGTCCGCACCGCGAACGAGCACCGCTCCCTGGTGCTGCTCGGCCGGCTCGTCGGACACCGGCCGCGCCCCGGCGTCGCCGCCGCCACGCACCTGGCGTACACCCTCGAACGCGACCCGCGCGCAGAGGCCCAGAACGTGCTGGTCCCGCGCGGTGCGCGCAGCCACAGCGTGCCCGCGTCCGCCGGCGAGGAGTCGCTGACCTTCGAGACCAGCCGGGACCTGACGGCCCGCTGGGACTTCAACGAGCTGAAGGTCCGCCGCCGCCGTCCCTCGCTGCTCACCCCGCGGGACCTGGAGAAGCGCTCCGCGCTCTTCGTCGAGGGCACCGCGCACTCCCTCAGGACCGGCGACCAGTTGCTGTTCGTCTTCGGGGAAGGCGCCGGCGGCGAGCGCAAGCTGCTGCCGGTGGCGAACACGCGCGTCGACCGGGACGACGACGTCACGGCGATCTCCCTGCCGAAGTCGGCGCCGCCGACCCTGAAGGAACTCGTCGACGAGGTGCGGCGCTGGACCGCGCTGCCCGCGCAGCCCGGAGAGCCCGGCGAGGAACCGCCCACCCCTCAGGTCCCCAACCCGCGCCCGGTCAGCCGGCTCATCGAGGACTTCGAGGACCAGGTCCTCGCCCCGCTCCGGGCCGACCTGGACGGCGTCAAGACGCCCGAGCGGCTCGCGGCCCGCCTCGCGGAGCCCGTAGCCCGCCTCGGCGAGGCCCAGGTGCTGGCCACGCACTACGAGGACGTGGCCGCGTGGTTCGAGCAGCTGGAGGCGGTGCTGGCGGAACTCGCCGAGCGGGCGCTGGAGTTGGCGCCCGCCCAGACGGAGGAGGTCCCGGAGACCAGGACGAGCACGGAGCTCGGCCCCCGGCAGACCGCCCTCGAAGCCCTCGGCTCCGTCCTCCCCGCCCTGCGCGCCACGGCCCCCGCCTCCCGGGGCGCCACCGGCCCTCAGCTCCCCGGCACCGACACCGCCCGCCTGCTGTCCGCCCTCAACCCCGGCCTCGGCAGCCTCTACCCGGCCTGGCGCACGGCCGCCGCCCCCGGCGCCCCGCGGCTCCTGCGCGAGCTGCTCGCCCTGCGCGTCACCGCGGCCCCCTTCGGCGCCACGGCCCCGCTCAAGCCGGTCCAGGACGACCGCGGCCGGGTCATCCGTACCGCCGACTGGCCGCTGACCGGAGCGGTGCTGGCGACCATGCGCGTCGTGTACGACGCGGCGGGCAAGACCCCGGTCCGGGCCGAGTTCCAGTACGTCGAGGGCAGCAGCTCCGACCAGCGCGCGGAGAACCTGCCCGTCACCCAGCCGGTCACCTTCACGCTCGGCCCCGGCCAGGTCGAGCTGTCCGTGCGCTCCGGCCAGGACCGCGACCTGAGCTGGCTGAACCGGCGGCCCGCCGACTCCCAGGAACCCGGCGTCACCGCCCGCCTCCACTCCGGCCTGCCCGAGCGCACCCTGTTCGTGTCGCGGCCCGACGACGAAGGCCTGATCCACGTCGGCGTCCACAACGGCACGTCCGAGCAGATCGCCCTGCGCCCCGGCGCCAGTGAGCAGTTCACGCACGGAGAGCACGAGGTCAGCCTCAAGTACACGGTGGGCAGCGCCGAACCCAACGTCGAGATCGTCATCGCCACCAAGCCGGAGCCCGTCAACCGCCGCACGCTCCAGCTGGACACCGTGCACGAGGGCATCACCGTCGGCAGCTGGGTGGCGATCCAGCGGCCCGCCAAAGGCTCCGACAAGGGCGTCCCCGGCGATCCGAAGCTGGCGTTCGTCACGACCCAGGTCACGGCGGTGCGCACGGCCGCGTACACCAACTACGGCATCACCGGCCGCGGCACCGAACTCACCCTCGCCGACGCCTGGTTGGACGAGTTCGACGTGCTCCTGTCGCACATCCGCGACACCACCGTGCACGCGGCCGGCGAGCCCCTGCGCCTCGCCGACGAACCGCTGGGCGAGGACGTGCACGGCAACGAGATCGAACTCGCCGAGCTGTACGAGGGCCTCAGGCCGGGCCGCAAGCTCATCGTCGAGGGCGAACGCAGCGACATCCCCGGCACGGCGGGCGTCCGGGCCACCGAGGTCGTCACCATCGCCGCCGCCGACCCCGCCGCGGACCGCCGGCTCCCCGGCGACCACATCCACACCCGGCTCACCCTCACCGCCGACCTCGCCCACCGCTACCGTCGTGAGACGGTCCGCATCCTCGGCAACGTCGTCGAGGCCACCCATGGCGAGAGCCGCGAGGAGGCCATCGGCAGCGGCGACTCGGACCGCGTCAACCAGACCTTCGCGCTCTGGCAGTCCCCGCTGACCTGGCTCGCCGACGACAACCCCCTCGGCGCCACCCCGGTCCTGGAGATCCGGGTCGACGGCGTGCTGTGGCACGAGGTCGACAGCCTCGCCGGACGCGGCCCGACCGAGCGGGTCTACATCACCGGCTCCACGGCCGACGGCCGGACCACGGTGACCTTCGGCGACGGTGTGCACGGCGCCCGGCTGCCCTCCGGCCACGAGAACGTCCGCGCCCGCTACCGTTTCGGCACCGGCAAGGCAGCCAACGTCCCGGCCGACCGCGTCACCCAGCCGCTCACCCGGCCCCTCGGCGTCACCGCGGTCACCAACCCGCGCCCCGCCACCGGCGGCGCGGACGCCGACGGCCCGGGCCTGACCCGCCGCACGGTTCCGCTGGCCGTCTCGGCCCTGGACCGGCTGGTCTCCGAGTCCGACTACGAGGACTTCGCCCGCTCCCGGGCCGGCATCGGCCGGGCCTCGGCACGCGAACTCTTCGACGGGCGGCGGCGCGTGCTGCACGTGACGGTCGCGGGCACCGACGACGTGCCCATCGCGCCCGACTCGAACACCCTGCGCGCCCTGCGCGGCGCCCTCACCGAGTACGGCGACGCGAACCTCCCGGTCCGCGTGGACGGCCGGGAACTGGTCCTGCTGCTGATCGCCGCCAAGGTGAAGGTGGCCCCCGACCACGCCTGGCAGACCGTCGAGCCGCGCCTGCGGCAGGCCCTGCTGAACCGGCTCGGCTTCGAGGGCCGGGAGCTGGGCCGCCCCGCCCGCCTCTCCGAGGTCCTGGCCACCGCCCACACCGTGCCCGGCGTCGACTACGTGGACGTCGACATCTTCACCGGCGTGCCCGCCTCCGCCACCCCGAAGGAGCTCACCGAGCTGCTCACCCGGCCCGGCCCGCCCAGGGCGACCGTCCCGGCGCACCCCGCGACATACGACGAGAAGATCCACACCGTCCGCGCCGAGAACGGCGAGACGCTCTCGGAGATCTGCGCCCGGTACGGCCTCCCGCTGGCCGAACTCCTGCGCCTCAACCCCGACATCACCGACACCCGGCGCCTGCCCAAGGGCCGGTCGGTGTACGTCTTCCGCGGCATCCGCCCGGCCCAGCTCGCGCTGCTGTCGCCCCGGGCCGCGGACACCCTGATTCTGACGGAGGTCAAGTGATGTCCCCGGACACCCAGTTGGAGACGCAGGCCCCGGTGGTGCCCAGGGAACCGGACGGGCTCGCCGAACTGCTGCCCCGCTGGCACCTGCTGCGCGACGCCGAGGAGGGCGAGCCGCTGCGCGCCCTGCTCGCGGTGATCGCCGAGCAGCTCGACCGCGTCCGCGACGGCGTCCAGCAGGGCTACGAGGACCTGTTCGTGGAGACGGCGGCCCCCTGGGTGCTGCCGTACCTCGGCGACTTGGTCGGTTACCGCACCCTGCCCGGCTACGAGCGCGTCCTGACCACCGGTCTGCACGACGGCGGCCGGGCGGCCCTCGCCGAGGCGGTCGCCCCGCGCCGGGACGTGGCCGCCACGGTCGCGGGCCGCCGCCGCAAGGGGACCCTGCACCTGCTGGAGGAGCTGTCCGAGCGGGTGGCGGGCTGGCCCGCGCGGGCCGTCGAACTGTCCCGGCAGGTCGCCCACACCCAGCCGGTGAAGCTGTACGGCACGGGCACGCACCGCGGCGAGCGCGGACGGCTGGCCGACCTGCGCGACGGCGCCGAACTCGCCCTCGGCGGCGGCCCGTTCGCGAACTCGGCCCGTACGGTCGACGTCCGCCGCGCCGAGTCACGGCACCGGCAGGGCGGCTGGACCCCGGCCGGCGTCGCACTCTTCGTGTGGCGGCTGCAGGCGTACGCGCTGACCCGGAGCCCGGCCTACTGCATCGACCGGGCCCGCAACCTCTACACCTTCTCGATCCTCGGCAACGACACCCCGCTGGTCACCAAGCCGCTCCCGGAGCCCTCGCCGGCGCACATCGCCACCGTCGACAACGTGCCGGCGTTCGTCACCCGCCGTCTGCTGCACGACCGGCTGCTCGACTACTACGGCCCCGGCAAGAGCTTCGTGATCCGCCTCGACGGCGAGGACAACCCCGTACCGCCCTCGGACATCGTGGTCGCCGACCTGTCGGACTGGCGCTACCGGCCGAAGCGTGGCCAGGTGGCCGTCGACCCGGAGCTGGGCCGGATCGCGTTCGGTTCGCGCTCCGCGCCGCGGCAGGGCGTGTGGGTGGACTACCACTACGCGTTCGCCGCAGACATGGGCGGCGGCGAGTACGAGCGCGACCGCGAGCCGCGTCCTGACGCCGAGGTGTACCGGGTCGGCCCCGGACAGCCCTACCGGCAGATCATGGACGCCTACCGGGCCTGGCAGCACGACCGCCGGGCCGACCGCACCGGCCCCGCCGGCATCATCGAGATCACGCACAGCGGCGCCTACCAGGAGCAGCTGGACTTCGACCTCGACCCGGGCGACCGGCTCGAACTGCGCGCCGCCGAGGGCACCCGCCCCGTCGTCCGCCTGCTCGACTGGTACAGCAACCGCCCCGACGCCCTCAACATCCGCGCGGTGTCCGACGACTGCGCCCCGCACGAGCGGCCGCGGGTCGTCCTCGACGGACTGCTCGTCGCCGGGCGCGGCATCAACGTGGCGGGGGCGATGGGCGCCGTCGTCGTACGGCACACCACGCTCGTGCCCGGCTGGTCCCTGGAACCCGAGTGCGAGCCGCACTCGCCAGAGGAGCCGAGCATCGTCCTGGACCGCACCACCGCCTGCCTCCAGATCGAGCACAGCATCCTCGGCACCATCGAGGTCATCGGCGACGAGGTGAGCGAGGACCCCCTCGACATCCACATCCGCGACAGCGTCCTCGACGCCACCGCCGACGACCGCGAGGCCCTGTCCGCCCCGGACTGCCGCCACGCCCACGCCGTGCTGCACCTGCACCGCACCACCGTCATCGGCGAGATCCACACGCACGCCGTGAAGATCGCCGAGAACAGCGTCTTCACGGGCAGGCTGCACGTGGCGCGCCGCGGCATCGGCTGCCTGCGCTACTCCTACGTCCCCACCGGCTCCCGCACTCCGCGCCGCCACCGCTGCCGGCCCGAACAGGCCTCGGACATCAGGCCGTTGTTCACCTCCCAGCGCTACGGGACGCCCTGGTACGGCCTGTTGTCCGACCGCTGCCCCGAGGAGATCCGGCGTGGCGCGGACGACGGCGCCGAGATGGGTGCCTTCCACGACCTGTACCGGCCGCAGCGCGAGGACGGCCTCAGGGCCCGGCTCGCCGAGTACACGCCCGCGGGCACCGACGCCGGGATCTTCTTCGTGACGTGAGGCGCGCACCCGCCACCGACCTTGTGAACCCGCACTTCTGAACCAGGGGGGACACCCTTCATGCACGCAGACCTCTCCCGCTCCACGTTCCGCCCGGAGCGGCACTACTCCGCGGTCGTCGCCCAGCAGGGCCGCGTCCAGCTCGACGCCGACCTCAACGAACAGACCGCGATCCAGCTCCACCAGGCCCGTACCCTCGCCGCCGACCTGATCGGACCGCACGGCGGGCCGCGCTATGCCGCCGGCTTCCGCATCGAGTACGTGGGCGGCAAGCACGAGATCGACACCCTCCTCGTCCACGGCGGCCGCTACTACGTCGACGGCATCCTGTGCGACGCCGACCGCCCGGCCGCCGGCGTCCCCGTCACCGACGAGGACAGCGAGGAGTCGGCGCCGGAGCAGCCCGCGCACTGGACCTACTGGGACCAGCCCGACGGCTTCCGCGACCCGGAGAAGCCCGGCGACCGGCTGCCCTCGCCCGCCCAGACGCCGTTCGTCGTCTACCTGAACGTGTGGGAGCGCTCGGTCTCCGCGGCCGAGGACCCCGCGCTGCGCGAGGTCGCCCTCGGCGCGGCCATGCCCGACACCGCCGCCCGGGTGAAGGTCGTCTGGCAGGTGCTGCCGCTGTCCCTCGCCGCGCTGGAGATCGAGGAGACCGACCCGTCCAAGGACGTCGTCCGCGCCGCGTTCACCCGCTGGGCGCAGCGCCGGTCGGCCCCCTCGGCCCGGCTCGCCGCCCGCAGCGAGCGGCCCGACCACGCCGACGAGGACCCGTGCCTGGTCAAGCCGGACGCCCGCTACCGCGGCCCGGAGAACCAGCTGTACCGGGTGGAGGTCCACGAGGGCGGCGAGGCGAAGGACGCCACCTTCAAGTGGTCCCGCGAGAACGGCTCCGTCGTCTTCCCCGTCGACGAACTGGACGGCACCTGGGTGCAGTTGGCGTCCCTCGGCCACGACGACAAGCTGGACCTGGACGTCGGCGACCACGTGGAGTTCGTCGACACCGCCTACGCCTCCCGACTGGAGCCCCTGCCGCTGCTGCGGGTCGAGGAGCTGGACCTGCCGGGCCGCCGCGTCCGCCTGTCCGCCGAACCCGCCCCGGGAGTGGGGCGGCTCGCGCACCTGAACCCGTACCTGCGCCGCTGGGACCACCACGGCGGCCCGAGGCGCAAGGGCCGCACCACCGCCCTGCGCGGAGGTGCGGTCCCCGTCACGGAGGGGGAGTGGCTGCCCCTGGAGGACGGCGTCGAGGTGTACTTCGCCAAGGGCGGTACCTACCGCACCGGCGACCACTGGGTCGTCCCCGCCCGCACCGCCACCGGCAGCGTCGAGTGGCCGGTGGACGCGGCCCGCCGTCCGCTGCTCCAGGGCCCGGCCGGCATCGCCCGGCACTACGCCCCGCTGGCCCTGATCAAGGGCGAGGGCAGCGCGATCGACCTGCGCCTGGCGTTCGGCCCGCTGGCGAGCAGCATGCCGCCCGCGGACGAGGCGACGCTCGCCGCCGAGGAGCAGGCACACCGCGAGGAACTGGCCGCCGAGGACCCCTCCCACGGGCGGTCCCAGACCACAGCCGAGGCGGAAGCCGCCGCGGAAGGAGACAACTGATGGCCAAGCCGCTGAGCGCGTCCAAGCTGGTGGAGATCCTCAGAGCCGAGGGCGTGACCGTCCACGAGGTCCGCAGCTGGCGCACCCACAACCGCAACAGCAAGGGCCCCTGGGGCCCGGTGAACGGGGTGATGATCCACCACACCGTCACCTCCGGCACCGCCGCCTCCGTCGACATCTGCTACGACGGCTACTCCAGCCTGCCCGGCCCCCTGTGCCACGGCGTCATCGACAAGAAGGGCCATGTGCACCTGGTCGGCAACGGCCGGGCCAACCACGCCGGCCCCGGCGACAGCGACGTCCTGCGCGCCGTGATCAACGAGTCGAAGCTGCCGCACGACAACGAGGCCGACACCGACGGCAACCGGCACTTCTACGGCTTCGAGTGCATCAACCTCGGCAACGGCAAGGACCCCTGGCCCGAGGCGCAGAAGGAGGCCATCGAGAAGGTGGCCGCGGCGATCTGCCGGCACCACGGCTGGTCCGAGCGCTCCGTCATCGGCCACAAGGAGTGGCAGCCGGGCAAGGTCGACCCGCGCGGTTTCACCATGGACGGCATGCGCAAGCGCATAGCCCAGCGGCTCAAGGGCGGCGGAGGCGGCAGCAAGCCGGCCCCCGACCCGAAGCCGTCGCCCAAGCCGTCCTACGAGCCGTTCCCCGGCGCCGCGTTCTTCCACGTCGGCCAGCGTTCCCCGATCATCACGGCGATGGGCCGCCGCCTGGTCGCCGAGGGATGCAGCCGCTACGAGGAGGGCCCGAGCCCCGACTGGTCAGAGGCCGACCGCCGGTCCTACGCGCTCTGGCAGCAGAAGCAGGGCTTCTCCGGCAAGGACGCCGACGGCATCCCCGGCAAGCTCACCTGGGACCGGTTGAAGGTGCCGAAGTCCTAGGGGGTGCCTAGCGACCGCGTGCGCCCCTCCGCGCGGAGGGGCGCACGCTCGTCACCAGCGGGGAAGCCGCAGCTCGTACTCCGGCTGGATCCGCCGCATGTAGCCGGTGTCGTCGCGGCCGCGCATCCCGGAGTCGACGTACCGCCGGTGCAGCTGCTCCAGCCTGTCGTGGTCGAGCTCGACCCCCAGCCCCGGCCCGGTGGGCACCCGGACCTCCCCCTCGCGCAGCTCCAGCACGCCCGGCACGATCACGTCGTCCGCCGAGTTCCACGGGTAGTGCGTGTCGCAGGAGTGGTCGAGGTTGGGGATGGCCGCTGCCACATGGGTCATCGCGGCGAGGCTGATGCCCAGGTGCGAGTTGGAGTGCATCGACAGGGCGATTCCGAACGCCTCGCACACGGCGGCCAGTTCCCGGGTGCGGCGCAGCCCGCCCCAGTAGTGGTGGTCGGTGAGCAGGACCTGGATGGCGTTCTGTTCGACGGCCGGCTTCAGATGCTCCCAGGCGATCACGCACATGTTGGTCGCGAGCGGCATGGGCGACTCCTTCGCCACCTCCGCCATGCCGTCGATGCCCTTGGCCGGGTCCTCCAGGTACTCCAGCACACCGTCCAGTTCACGGGCGACGTACTTCGAGGTCTCGACCGTCCAGGCCACGTTCGGGTCCAGCCGCAGCGGCTGCCCGGGGAAGGCCTCCGCCAGCGCCCGGATCGCGGCGATCTCCTCGTCCGGCGGGAAGACGCCGCCCTTGAGCTTGAACGACCTGAAGCCGTACCGCTCCTGCATCAGCCGGGCCTGCTCGACGATCCCGGCCGGGTCGAGGGCCTCGCCCCAATCGTCGGTGATGGCCGGACGGCCGTCGAGCGCGGGATGCTCGGCCCACTTGTAGAAGAGGTACGCGGCGAACGGCACCGCATCGCGGACCCTGCCGCCCAGCAGATCGCTGACCGGACGGCCGAGCAGCCTGCCCTGCGCGTCGAGGCAGGCCACCTCCACCGCCGAGGTGGTCCAGCCGCGCTCGTGGGAGCTCGGCACGGTCGGCAGCAGGGCCGCGTCGATCGCCGCGGCGACGGCTGTGGTGTCGAAGACGTCCATGCCGACCACCACCTTCGCCGCGGCCTGAAGCCGCTCCAGCCGGGCGGTGCCGCCCGGGGACTCGCCGAGCCCCACCGTGCCGTCCTCCAGGACGAGTTGGAGGACGATGCGCAGCGCGAGCGGCTCGTGCACGCCGTTGGAGTTGAGCAGCGGCGGGTCGCCGAAGGCGATCGGTGTGACGATCAGCTCTCGGATACGCGTCGGGTTCATGCGCCGACCACCTCCAGACCACGGTCGATGAGTTTGGACAGCCGGGCGATGTGCTCCGGTGTCGGATCCAGCAGTGGTGCCCGCACGCCGCCTGCGTCCAGGCCGCGCAGCGTGACTCCGGCCTTGACGAGCGACACGGCGTACCCGGGGACCTCGTCGCGCAGGGCGACCAGCGGGCCGTAGAACTCGTAGAGGAGCCGGGAGACCAGGGCCTCGTCGCCCACGGCGAGGGCCCGGTGGAAGGCCAGGGCGATCTCCGGGGCGAAGGCGAACACCGCCGAGGAGTACAGCGCGACGCCGATGCCCTGGTAGGCGGGCGCGGTCATCTCGGCGGTGGGCAGGCCGTTGAAGAACTGGAAGTCCTCCGTGCCCGGCACGGCACGCACCGCGCGGACGACGCGGTGCATCCGCTCGATGTCCCCGATGCCGTCCTTGAGTCCGACGACCCCGGGCAGCGCGGCGATCTCGGCGGCGGTGTCCTCGGTGAGCCGGGCGGTGCCGCGCTGGTAGAAGACGACGGGCAGGTCCGTGGCCGCGGTGACCTCCTCGACGTACCGCACGAGGCCCTGCTGCGGGGCGCTGACCAGGTAGGGCGGCAGCAGCAGGATGCCGTCGGCGCCGGCCCGTTCGACCCGGGCGGCCTGGTCCCGGGCGACCGGCAGGGGACCGCCGGCGGCCGCGAGGACCGGCACCCGCCCGGCAGTTGTCGTTACCGCGACCCGAGTGGCCCGCTCGATCTCGTCGGCCGACAGGGCGTGGAACTCCCCGGTGCCGCAGGCGACGAACACACCTCCCGCACCCGCGGCGACACCCGACTCGATGTGCTGGGCGAGCCGTTCCTCGTCCAGAGAACCGTCCGCCGCGAACGGCGTGACCGGGAAGAACAGCACTCCGTGGAACTTCATGTCTCCCTCATACGTGGGGGGTGGGTGGTCAGCCCTTCGTGGCACCGGCGGCGATGCCGGTGACCAGCGAGCGCTGGAGGAGCAGATAGACGATCAGGCTGGGAACCAGGGCGATGACCGCACCGGCCAGCACCACCCCCGAGCCGACCTCGGGGTCGGTGCGCAGGATGGACAGGGCGACGGTGACCGTGTAGTCGGTGGGGTCCTTGGCGGCGATCAGAGGCAGCAGGTACTGGTCCCAGATCATGATGAAGCCGAGCACCCCGGCCACGCCGAGCGCGGGCTTGCACAGCGGCAGGACGACCTGCCACAGCATCCGCAGCTCACCGACGCCGTCGATACGGGCGGCCTCCTCGATCTCGGCGGGGATGTCCTTCATGAACTCGGTGAGCACCATCACCGAGAAGCCCCAGGCGCCCAGCGGCAGGATCACACCCCAGACGGTGCCCTTCAGATCGAGGCCGACCACGGGCACATGGCCGAGGATCAGGGACAGCGGGATGGCGATGACCTCCTCGGGGAGCATCATCGTCAGCATGAACAGGGTCAGGATCAGCGCCTGCCCACGGAACTTGTGCCGGGCCAGCGCGTACGCCGCGAGCGTGCAGACGACGAGTTGGAGCAGCAGTCCGCCGCCGGCGATGACCAGGGAGTTGCCGAAGTAGTCCCAGATGCCGCGCGCGCCCGCCACCTGGAAGTTCAGCAGGGTCGGGTGGTGGGGGAGGAACGACAGGGTCGAACCGCTGGCCTTCTCGCTGAAGGAACCGGAGAAGACCGTCAGGAACGGCGCCGCGAAGACGCCCAGGGCGAGCGCGCAGAGCAGGACGCGCAGCGCCCAGGCGGGGCCCGGCCGGTCGCTCCAGCCGAGGGCGGTGTCGAAACGGGCGGGGGTGGTGCGCTGCTTCCCGGCGGACTTCTCCGCGGGGGAGGCGGTCACCGGGGTCCGGACGGGGTCGATGGCGGGCGCGCTCATCTCGCGTCTCCCCTCTTGCGGAAGTAGTTGACCGTGACGGTGAGCAGCAGCGTCACGCAGAGCAGGAGCACGGAGGCGGCCGAGGCACCGCCGATGTCGTTGCGGGAGAAGCCGAGGGTGTAGGCCCGCGTCATCCAGACGTCGGTCGACCCGGCCGGACCGCCGCCGGTGAGGACGTACACCTCGGTGAAGACGCGCAGTCCGCGGATCGCGGCGAGGGTGAGGACGATGCCGAGGGCCGGGCGGATGGCGGGCAGGGTGATGTGCCGCAGCCGCTGCCCCAGCGACACCCCGTCCATCGCGGCGGCCTCGTACAGCGAGCGGTCCACACCCGCCAGTCCGGCGAGGATGATCACCATGTTGTAGGGGGCGAGCATCCAGATGCCCATGGCCATCGTCGCCCACAGGGCCGTTTCGGGGTTGTCGAGGTAGGGCACGGGCCCCAGACCGAGGAGCCCGAGACCGCTGTTGATCAGGCCGTCGGAGGTCGGGTAGTACATCAGCCGCCACATCTCGCCGACCACAGCGGTGGCGGTGACGACGGGCAGGAAGACCGCGGTACGGATGATCTTGAGCGAGCGGGCCTGGCCTTCGAGCAGCAGGGCCAGGAGGAAACCGGCGACGATGCCGCCGAGGGACATGCCGATGCCCAGGACCAGGGTGTGGCCGATGGCGTCCTGGAAGCGGTAATCGGTCAGGACCCGCGTGTAGTTGTCGAGGCCGACCCACTTGTCACCGAGGAAGGGCCGCACGTCGAAGAAGCTGAGCCAGACGCCCTTGCCCATGGGGAGGAACTTGAAGACCAGGGCGAGCAGCAGTCCCGGCGCGAGGAACAGCCAGGGCAGTACGGCCTTCTTGCTGGGAACCCGGGCTCTGCGCGGCCCGGGTGTCGTCACGGTCGCGGTCATTTCAACAGGTCCTGGTCCTTGAGGTCACCGGCGAGGGTGTCGTTGAGTTCCTTGAGACCGGCCCTGACGTCACTGCCGCAGTACGTGAACAGCGCGTTGAGGGAATCGGCCGTGTCCTGCTTGATCGGGGCCCAGTCCGGTGCGTTGGGGAACTGCAGTGAGGCGTCCTCGTACGCCTTCTGCACCACGCTCCAGCGCGCGTCGCCCCGCACTTTCGCCGCGTCCAGCGTGGAGTTGACGGGGATCCGCACGACGGGCTGGTGGTCGCCGGTCATGGCGAGCGTCTGGCCCTCGGGGGAGATCAGGAACGCGGCGAGCGCCTGCTCCTGCTTCGCCTTCCCGGTCCTGGCGCCGAAGTAGATGTCCTCGCCGTCGGCCAGCACGTCGTTCCCGGCCGGGCCCGCGGGCGCGGGCAGGACCTCGTACTTGTCCTTGCCGAGCGCCTTGTCGAACGTGGAGATGTTGTACGGGCCGGTGAGGTACATCCCGGCGTTGCCGTCCTGGAAGTCGGTGGTGTTCGCGGTGACGGAGGTGAGGGCGCTGGGCTGGATGACACCGTTGTCACCGCAGAAGAGGTTGTCCTTCATCCAGGTGACGGTGCGCAGGGCGGCTGCCGAGTCCATGGCGGGCCGGTAGCCCGAGCCGTCCTTCTCGATGATCCGCACGCCGCCCTGCCACAGCCAGCTGGCGCCCCACCAGGCGACATAGCCGTTCTGCGCGCTGCCGGGCACGACCATGCCGTACGTGTTCTTCCTGTCGTCCCCGTCCGGGTCGCGGGTGGCGAAGGCCTTGGCGAGGGCGAGCGTGTCCTGCCAGGTCTTCGGCTGCGGCAGGCCGAGCTTCTCGCGCCAGTCCTTGCGGACGAACAGCGTCATGGCCTGCCGGGAGTACGGGATGCCGTAGTGCCTGCCGTCGCGGCCCAGGGTGGAGGACCAGGACTTGGCGGTGATCTCGTCGTGTCCGGCGATCGAGGCCGGGTCGATGGGCTCGAGCAGGCCCTGGGCCTGGTAACTGCCCATCAGGGCCGTGTCGTTGATCATGACGTCCGGCAGGTCCTTGGTGGACGCGCGGCTCTGCAACTGCTGGTCGAAGTTCATGACCGGCTGGTAGTCGATCTTGATGCCGGTCTTCTCGGTGAAGGCGGCGAACACCCGTTCGTAGGTCTGGGCGGACTCCGGATCGCTCCGGGTCCACACCTCCAGCGTGTTCGGATCGCCGGCCCGGGCGCTGCCGGAACCGGAGCCGCAGGCGGCCGTTCCGAACAGGAGCCCCGAGACGGCGAGCGCGGCAGCCAGGCGGTGCCCGCGGCGGAGCCGCACATCGATGCAGCGTCGGCGATCCCGCATGGATGATTCTCCGTTCATATGCGTGAACCGACTTCACGAATCTAAATGATCGGCCAAGCTACGGATCGTTTCATCACCACGTCAAGACAAGGCTGAAATATTTCACCGAGGTCACACGAGACCGTGGCAGGGCCCCGGGAACGACAACGGCCCCGACCGGATGGACCGGTTGGGGCCGTCTGAGAGAAGGTTCGAGGTCAGTCGCGGTGCTCGGCGCGCTCGGCGTTCTTCTTCTTGATGCGGGCCGCCTCCTTGCGGACCTCCGCCTGGGTGGCGCGCTCCCGCTGAAGCCACTCGGGGTTCTCCTGCTTCAGCGTCTCGATCTCCTCGGTGGTGAGGGGCTCGGTGACGCCACCGCGGGCGAGACCCGCGATGGAGACGCCGAGCTTCGCGGCGACCACCGGGCGGGGGTGCGGGCCGTTGCTCCGCAGGTCCTGAAGCCACTGCGGCGGGTTCGCCTGGAGCTCGTTCAGCTCGGCGCGCGAGACGACACCCTCCCGGAACTCGGCGGGTGTGGCCTCGAGGTACACACCCAGCTTCTTCGCCGCGGTCGCGGGCTTCATGGTCTGGGTGCTCTGGTGCGACGTCATGACCACCAGGGTATCGAGCGTGTGCACGACCGCCGACCACGGCCGGTAACCTGGCCTGGTGACAGGCTCGGAAGAATCTTCCTCGTTCCGGCTCGTGTACGTCCCCGGGGTGATGCCCGACAAGTGGGTGCGCATCTGGAACGAGCGGCACCCCGACGTCCCGCTGGCCCTGACGCAGGTGCCCGCCGGAGCGGCGGCCGGGCGGCTGCTGGACGGTGACGCCGACGCGGGCCTCGTACGTCTCCCCGTCGACCGGACGGTGTTCAGCGCGATCCCGCTCTACACCGAGCAGACGGTCGTCGTCGTGCCCAAGGACCACCTGGTCACGGCCGTCGACGAGGTGTCCCCGGAAGATCTGTCCGACGACATCGTGCTGCACCCTCTCGACGACGTCCTCGACTGGGAGAACCTCCCCGGGCGGCCCGCCTTCGAACGCCCCGCCACGACGGCCGACGCAATCGAACTGGTCGCGGCGGGGATCGGCGTGCTCATCGTCCCCCTGTCGCTCGCCCGCCTCCACCACCGCAAGGACCTCACCCACCGTCCCCTCAAGGACGCACCCGAGTCCGGAGTGGCCCTGGCCTGGCCCGAGGACGCTACGACGGATCAGGTGGAGGACTTCATCGGCATCGTCCGCGGCCGCACGGTCAACAGCACCCGGGGCCGCACACAGCCCCCGGCGCAGGAGAAGCCCAGGCGCGACGACCGCCGCAAGCAGCCGGCCAGGTCGACGGGCGCACAGCGACGCGGGTCCTCCGGCGGCGCCCCCAAGGGCAGCAAGAGCGGCAAGCGGGGCAAGCCCCGCCGCCGCTCCTGACCTCCGGCACCTTCGCTCAGCCCGCGGAAGGCGACGGCTGGATCGCGTTCGGCGCCTCCGTGCGCAGGTCCTCCATACCCTTGGGGATGTTCAGGGTCAGCACCGGCGAGCCCGGCTGCGGGGGCGGCGGCGTGGTCATCTCCTCCGGCATCTTGGGCGGGCTGGTCTGCTGGAGGTTGACCTGCTCGTGATTGACCAGGCCGGTCTTCTCCAGGATCGTGATGTGGTCCAGCACCGTGGAGTTGGCCTGGTCGGCGAGCTGACGCACCAGCGTGTTCCGCGTGTTGGCACGGATCTTGGCGATCGTCGAGAAGATCTGGCCGTGCGTGATGCGCATGATGCTCACCGCGGTGGAGTCGAACTCCTGTCCCTGCGCCCCCTCCACCGTCGCCACGAACTGCTGCTGCTGCGGCGACGCCTGGTTGGGCAGCGTGATGCCAAGCTCGGGGGCGACCCTGCGGCAGGCCGCGTCCAGCCGCCCGTGCCCGACGACCAGATGCTCCCCGGCCTCCTTCATCGCGGGCGACCCGCCGCGCTGCATCACGATCAGCCCGAGCGGGTGCTCCCACAGCCCGGCCGCGCGCACCTTCACCACGAAGTCGCGGTCCGCCTCGGTCAGCGGACCGTACTGGGTGTTGGCGATGATGCGGTCCTGGCCGGCAGCCGTGTTCTGCACGCCCAGCATGCTCGGGTAGGCGAGCGCGGTGAGCGTCAGGATCATCGCACCGCCCACGAACGCGGTTCCTGCCGTGCTGCGCGAGATGCGCATCGTGCCTCCTGGGATATGAACGGCCCAACGCCAGGAGGTACGGATGCCAGGGTCGAAACAATCACCCCTGCCGCAAAAAAATTCGGTGAACCGGCCCGGCCCGGTGCCGAGGGCGGTACGGCACCGGACCTGGAGGGAAAGGCTCAGGGCTGGTACGAGGCCGCGCCCGCCGTGCTCACCACCTTGTCGCCGTCCGCCCTGCTCAGCAGCCCGGCCGTCACCCACGCGTCCACCGTGGACCGCACCCGCGCCACCAGCGCCCCCTTGTTCCGGAACGGCGCCCCGGCCCAGACCTCGTCGAGCAGCGTGGTGCCGCCGGCCTTCGCGGGGTTGGTGACGCCCGAGTCCCGGCCGCCGAAGACGACCTTCGGCTCGGAGCGCCGGAAGTAGGCGTGCGTCGGATCCTCCGTCCCCTCGGAGAACGGCGCCCACTCCCTCCCGTCCAGCGTGAAGTGCAGCGGCTTGCCGGACACCGGCTTGAGGGAGGCCGACAGGTCGCCGGACAGGCCGGCGTTGCGGTACAGCCCGACCTTCAGGTACTCCGTGGCGGCGTCGCGGGCGACCAGGTTGACCGGGCCGTGGAACAGCGTTTGCAGGGACGGATCGTCGAGGGCCTTTTCCACCCGCATCCGGAACGGCATGGCGATGCGGACGGTGTCGCCGGCCAGCCAGGTCCGGGACACGTCGAAGTAGCTCCCGGGTCTCGGAGTCCCGGACACCGCACGCCCGTTGACGGTCACCCGGAACCCGGCCGCCGCCCACGACGGCACCCGCAGCCGCAGTGTGAAGGAGGCACGACCGCCCCCGAAGGTCAGCGTGCTGCCCTGCTCCTGCGGGTAACGGGTGGTCTGCGTGACCGTGACGCCCTTCTCGGCCCAGGTCAGCGTGGACGGGCTGTACAGGTTGACGTACAGGGCACTGTCGTCGGACTTCGCGAAGTACACCGAGTCCTGGTACTTCGTGGCGCTCTCCATGCCGGTGCCCTCGCAGCAGGTCGTGCCCTGCTTGGGCGTGTAGTCCCGGACATGACCGGGCGTCAGCCCGATGAAGTACGTGACGAGCGGCTTCTCCGCGTCCGGCTTGTCCTGCTTCGAACCGAGCACCTGGTTGTACAGGGCCCGCTCGTAGTAGTCCATGTACTTCGGGTCCTGCTCGTGGAAGAACAGGGTCCGGCTCAGCTTGAGCATGTTGTACGCGCAGCAGGTCTCCGCGGTGGTCGCGCTGATCGTGCCCGCGATCACGTCCCGGGCCTTCCAGAACTCCTGCGTGCTGGTGCCGCCGATGCCGTACATGCGGTGGGGTACGACCATGTCCCAGAAGTTCTTCGCCGACGTGAGGTAGCGCTCCTCGCCCGTCTCGTCGTAGAGCCGCACGTACCCGGTGAAGATCGGGATGTGCTGGTTGGCGTGCAGCCCGTCGAGGATGTCGGTGTTCGCCGCGCACGCGTCGATCAGCCGGTCGAGGTCGAACAGCTTGGCCAGCGCGAGGTGTTCGGCCTTGCCGGTGATCGTGTGCAGGTCGCAGATCGCCTCGACGATGCCGCCGAACTCGCCGCTGGAGAAGATCCCCCACATGCGCTGGAGCGTGGACTCCGGCAGCTTGGACAGCCGGGAGTACATCCAGTCGCACATGCCGGACGCGAGGTCGAGGGCCCGGTCGTCGTCCGTGGCGGTGTACGCGTCGAGCAGGCCCCTGAGGATCTTGTGCGCGGTGTAGTACGGCGCCCACACCTTGGTGTAGTCGGGGGTGGTCCGCGACTCCAGTTCGATGAACTGCGTCTCCGGATACGCCGCGAGGAACCCGGGGTGGCTGGGCGCGCCCCAGGTGCGGCGCAGGGTGGCGGTCAGGCCCCGGCCGGAGGCGTCCGCGAAGGTTCCGCCCGCCGTCTCGTCGAAGGCGTACGACGCCAGGTCGCCCCGGCCCGTCGAGGCGTCGGCGGCCCGGCGGCTTAGCAACTCGGTGATCTCGGCGGCGGTCAGCGCCCGCGAGAAGACGTTGAACTCCTCGAAGGCGCCCGCGAAGACCGGGTCGGCGGGGTAGTTCGAGCGGCCGAGCCAGTTGTTCTTCAGAGTGCCGAGGGCCGCCGGGGTGAGGCTCATCGCGGTGTTCCGCGCGACGGCGGTGCCGTTGACGTAGAGCGTGCCGGTGCCGCCCGCGATCGTCACCGCGAGGTGGCTCCACTGGTTCAGCGGCAGCGCGGCCGTCCCGTTGAGGGCCTGCTCGCCGCCGGGGCCCGACGTGGTGATGGCGAAGCGTGGCACTCCGGCCTGGTTGCGGGCGGCCAGATACAGGTAACGGGTGGTGTCGTTGCCGAAGTCGAAGACGCGGGTCCAGTCGGCGCTGTGCGTGGGCCGCACCCAGACGGAGAGCGTGATCGCCGAGGCCCCGCCGAGCACGGCCGCCGGCAGATCCACGTACTGGTAGGAGCCACGCACCTGATCCGCGGCGGTCCCGAACTTCCCGGGGACGCTCAGCACCGCCGGGTCCCGGCGCAGCGCCGCCCGCACCTCGGTCAGCGTCCCGACCATGGCGGTGATCCGGTCGGCGAACACCCGGTCCTTCGTGCCGCGGTACGCCTGCGCCAGCATGGTCAGGAAGTGGCCGGTGTAGTGGCCCCGCAGGTTGCCGTTGGCCTCGCCGTCCAGCCCCTCCCAGCCGCCGGGGGCGACCGCGCCGCCCGTGGCGAGACCGGCGTTGGCGCGGAACACCTGGAGCAGCCGGTTCACGTCGTAGCCGCGGGCGTGGTCCAGCATCAACTGCCGCTTGTCGGCGAAGACGCCCCGGCCGAGGCTGACGTCCTCCAGGTCGAACGGCCGTACGGTCCAGGCGGACGGGGTGCCGGCGGCTGTCGCGGCGGTGGCGGCTGTCGCGGCGGACGCCGGGGCCGCGACGGCCCGGCCTGTCGCCGCCTCGGATATCGCGGGTAGGGCCGCGGCGAGGGTCGCGGCCTGGAGAAGGGTTCGTCTTGAGAGGGGCCGTGCCATGTGTGCTCCTCCACGGGTCCACGGACTCGAAGTGTTCTATATTTCGAACGCTGTGCGAGTGATCGACCAGACGATAGAGAGGGGATGGGGGAGCGTCAACGGGTCGGAAGAGGTGAGTTGAAGAAAGGTCCGTCCTCGGTGGTGATTCAGGAAAGGTGGTTGGTGGTTCAGGCAAGGTGCTTCAGGAAAGGCCCGCCGAGTGCACCAGCCAGCCGAACGCCGCCTGCGCCGTGAACTCCTCCTGGCCGCCCCGCAGAAGCAGACCCGCGGTGGCGAACTCCGGCGCGTCGGCCTGGGCGGCGACGTAAGGGAGGGCGATGCAGCGCATCCCCGCCGCGTGCGCGGCGGCGGCGCCCGGGGCGGCGTCCTCCAGCACCACGCAGGCCGCCGGGTCCGCCCCGAGCCGGCGGGCCGCCTCCAGGAAGACGTCGGGAGCCGGCTTGCCGTGCGCGACCTCGTCAGCCGAGACGACCGTCCGCAGGTGGGCGTCCAGGCCCGTGCCCGCCAGGACCGCCTCGATGGCCTCGGGCGAGGACCCCGAGGCCACGGCCATGGGCACGCCTTCGGCCGCCAACAGCTCGACGAACTTGCGCATTTCGGGGTACGCGCGCGTGGAGCTGCGCGCCAGGTCCAGATAGCGGCGGTTCTTGGCGGTGAACAGCTCTTCCACGGAGGCCCGCAGGCCGTACCGCTCGATCCAGTCCGCGACCGTCTCCTGTGTGCTGATGCCGACGTACCGCTCGTGGTCCGTCCAGCTGAAGTCGGGGACGCCGTGCTCGGCGAGGGTCTGCCGGCCCGCCTCGTAGTAGTTCGGCTCGCTGTCCACGAGCGTTCCGTCGAGATCGAAGATGACCGATATGCCGCCGAGGTTGCTCATGGTTCCAGCATGTCAAAGACCATGATCCATAGGTCGCCGGGGGTCAGGCCCGGGCCGCGCGGCCGATCGACTCCACCAGCGGCAGCAGCCGGTGGGGGACACGCTCCCGCAGGGCGATCTCGGTGCGGGTACGGACGACCCCGGGCAGGCTGATCAGCTTCTGGACGACGTCCTCCAGATGCGCGTTGTCCCGCGCCACGACCCGGGTGAGCAGATCCCCGCCGCCCGTGATGGAGAACGCCTCGACGATCTCGGGCACCGCCGCCAGCGCGTCGCCCACCTCGTCGAGATGGCCCTGGGTGACCTCGATGTGCACGAACGCGAGCACCGGATGCCCGAGTGCGGCGGGGGAGAGGGCCGGTGCCGTGCCGGTGATCACGCCGTCGCGCTCCAGACGGTCGAGCCGGGCCTGCAACGTGCCCCGGGCGACGCCGAGGGTACGGGCGTACTCGCGCACGCTCGTGCGCGGCTGCTCCAGCAGCAGCCGCAGGATGCGGGTGTCGAGCTGGTCCACGGCCATACCGCGCCCTCCTCGTCCGTTGGCCCTGCCGCGGCCGCTCTCCGACCGCTTCAGCTGTGCCAATGGCCCAGTCTAGAAGGAGCCTGTTGAGCCAGTGGCCTCCGGGAGGGTGATATGGAGGCGTCGATGGCGCTGCGGACCCCGCGGCGCCTTTTTCATGCTTTCCCATCCGGCGTTCCGAAGGGGGCGGTAAGTGGTGCTGAAGAGGGTGTTCGTGGCTCCGGATCCGGGGCGGACGCGGCTGCGGTCCGCCACGCGTGCCGTGCTCGGCATCGCGCTCGCGGTCGCCGTGTGCGGTCTCGCCGGACACTCCCTCACGGGAGCAGTCACCGGCGGTCTCGCCGCCCTGCTCGCCCTGTTCACCGTCACCGACGCCACGATGCCCTTCCACACGCACAACGACTTGGTCGGGCTGTCAGTGAGGTACTCGTGGTTGAGTGACTCGGGCGGGAAGTAGTCATTGCCCTCGACCCGTTTGGTCCGCGGGGTTTCCGCGATAGTGACGCCGTTCCAGATTGCACGCATCATGGCTCACTCGTCTCCTCCGCTCGGGTCCAGGGAACCCGGTGAGCGGCCGATTGGCTTCCATCTTCAGGCCGGGTCGTGGAAGGGAGCCTCGTCCTCGGCGGGTTCCCTACTCGGAGGCCCCGCTTCAGGGCTGCATATGCCCGGCGCAGCAGATCATCATCACGAGCCCGGCCCCAGTGGTTTGAGGTATTGGCAAAAGCGACAAGTTGCGAGGCCGGTGTAGCTCGGTACTGGGAGAGGCAGCACCATGAGAGGTACAGACGCCGGCTTCGATCTGGCGGTCATCGGGTCCGGTGCAGCTGCGTTCGCCGCCGCCATCGCCGCGACCGGCAAGGGCAAGCGCGTGGTGATGGCCGAACGGAGTACCACTGGTGGGACCTGCGTCAATGTCGGCTGCGTGCCGTCCAAAGCGCTGCTGGCCGCCGCCGACGTCCGTCACGCGGGCCAGGCCGCGGGGCGCTTTCCGGGCCTGGCGGCGAGGGATGTCCCGGTCGGTTTTCCGGCTCTGATCGGCGGGAAAGACGTGCTGGTCGAGTGGCTGCGGACGCACAAGTACGCCGGTCTCGCGGAGGGGTACGGCTGGCGGATGACCCACGGCAGCGCCGCCTTCGGCGGGGATGCCGACCACCCGGTCCTGCGCATCGCAGGCGAGGACGATGGTGAGGTTCGGATCGAGGCTGCCCACTATCTGATCGCTACGGGCGCCAGCCCATGGACACCGCCCGTAGAAGGGCTGGCGCAGGCCGGGTATCTGACGTCCACCACTGCGATGGAGCTTGATCAGCTGCCCGCCTCCATGGTCGTGGTCGGGGGCAACGCGGTCGGCCTGGAGCAGGCCCAGCTCTTCTCTCGGCTCGGTACGCGGGTCACGGTCGTTGAGGCCCTGGACCGGCTCGCCCCGTTCGAGGAGCCCGAGGTCTCCGCCGCGATCGCAGAGGTTCTCGCGGACGAGGGCATCACCGCCCACACCGGTACCACCCTCACCACCGTCCGGCGCGACGCGGTCGGCTACGCCCTCGGCACCACCACGGCCGGGGAAGTGCGGGCCGAGCAGGTGCTGATGGCGACCGGTCGCCGTCCCGCCACGGCCGGACTGAACCTGGAGCGGGTCGGCGTGAAGACCGGTGCGCTGGGCGAGGTGGTCGTGGACGAGCAGTTGCGCACCGCGCATCCGCGGATCTGGGCGGCCGGGGACGTCACCGGCCAAGCGCAGTTCGTCTATGTCGCCGCGGCTCAGGGTTCGCTCGTCGCCGAGAACGCCTTCGACGGTGCGCAGCGGTCGCTGGACTACGCGGCGCTGCCCCGGGTCACCTTCACCAGCCCCGCCCTGGCCTCGGTCGGCATGACCGAGGCCCAGGCGGCCGAGTCCGGCATCGGCTGCGACTGCCGTACGCTGCCGTTGGCGCACGTGCCCAGGGCCCAGGTCAACCGGGACACCTGCGGACTCGTCAAGATCGTCGCCGAGAGCGCCACCGGCCGCGTGCTCGGTGTGCACGTCGTGGCCGAGGGCGCCGGAGACGTGATCACCGCGGCGACGTACGCGGTGGTCGCCCTGTACCAGTTCGGACTGCTGAGGCGGCTCCCCGAACCGCCTCTGCCCGGGCTGGATGCCAAGCGCGTCGACGCAAGCGGGGAGGCTTACGCCCTCCTGCGCACCCCTGATGCGGCACTGGGGCTGACCAGCGCCGGCATCACCTTGGCGCTCACCGGGATGGGGAGCCGCCGACGGCATCGTGAGCACCCGTGGGTCTCGCTGGCAGCCGCCCTGGCCTCGTACACGCGCACGGCCTTGCGGGTAACCCCGGCCGCCTTCGCGGCCGGCCCGATGGTCAGCCCCTGCATTTCCATCGCCGCCTCCTGTCGCCTTGACCTTTCCCTTGGGTCCAGGTTCTAGCGTCGCTCTTACCGGATCAGAACGCGAACAAGGAGGTGAGCTCGGATGCCGTTCCGCGAAGGTGAGGTTTACCGATGCCCGGACGAGAGCTGCGGCTGTGAGATCACCGTCACGAAAGGTGCCGCTCCTGGCCAGGAAGGGGACCGGGCTCCGACTTGTTGCTGCGGCCGGGAGATGACCAAGATCTCCTGAGCCACGGAAGAACCGTCCGCGCATGTCCGGGTCCCGGGCCGGACGCGCGCGGCCGTCGGCCGCCTAGGATCAGGAGAGATGCTGGGCAGGGTGCGAGGGGCTTTCGCCCCATGCGACTACCGTCGGCTGTGAAGAGCCTCGACGCTGTCGAGGTGGGGGGACCCCTTCCGCATCCTGCCGCTGCTGCTCCTGGGCCGGCTCGGGGGCTGAGGTGGGGTGGGGATGCCTGCGGAAACCTCCCCGTCCTCTCGCCCCGGTGGCCAGGGCAGTGGTCCCACAATCGACAGTCGGGAGGGACGCCCTTCTGCGTACCGACTGGCGGGACAGACCCCCATTGCCGCTGGCCTCATCGCGAGCATGGTGTCAGCCCGCCAGCGGTCACCAAGCTCCTCGGTGATCCAGTCCTGGGACACGAGGGCTTGGCCGTGGCTGCGCCCCCAGCGGGCTTCGACCGAGCTGCGGAAGGGCCCGTCGTCCAGGTCGGCGTGCTCCATCACGATCACCTGGTGAAGCCGGTGCTCAAGCCCCTCATCAGCGGTCCGTCGATGCCTCCGGACCGGTGACACCACCCCCCGAATCATCAAAAACGGGAGGGGGAAGTCATGTCGGGCCGAAGGCCGGAGGCCCCATTGCGGAGCCTCGAAAACGGTAACGGGGGGCTGCCTTGCTGAGTACAGGACTTCACTCGCCTCACGAGACGTCTGTATCAGTTGATAAGCGCCGTATTCGTCTTCGGTACGACCGACTTGTTCCGGGCAGGGGTGTTCGACTCCCGGGACAATCGGGTTTTCGTAGTCGAATTCCACGTTGCCGAACGAGTCACTGAGGTTTTCTCAGAGGCTAATAGGACTCCGTTAGGTCTTCCCGTCGGCCCTGTTCGGGAGCACGTTGGTTGGGTGGATGCACATGAAGTGAACCGTTTCCGAGCGAAGTTGGCGTTGTTCGTGGCGGATGTGTTCGCCTCGGTGCCTCGGAAGGACCAGCGGGCCAAGGGCGACTGCTATCTGCGCGGACTGATGCTGGACGGCCGCCGCAAGTCCATTCAGGCCATGGCCTCGCGATTACCGGACGGCAACGAGCAGAACCTGCAGCAGTTCGTGAACCAGTCCACGTGGGATCCGGTGCCGGTGCAACACCGGATCTGCGAACGGATGCTGCCGCTGATCGGTCCGGCGGCGTGGGTGATCGACGATGTGTCGGTGCCCAAGGACGGCCGGATGTCGGCCGGGGTGGCCCCGCAGTACTGCGGCGTCCTGGGGAAACGGGCCAACTGTCAGGTCGCGGTCAGCGTCCACGCCGCGACCGATACCGCGTCCTGCCCGCTGCAATGGCGGCTGTTCCTGCCCGAGGAGTGGGCGTCGGACACCGCTCGCCGGGCCCTCGCCCGCATCCCGGCGGACATCACACACCGCGAGAAATGGCGCCTCGCCCTGGACATGCTCGACACGCTCGCAGGTTGGGGCATGACGCCTCCGGTCGTGGTGGCCGACGCCGCCTACGGCACCAACGCTCACCTGCGGACCGCGCTGTCCGAGCGCGGACTTGCCTACGTCCTGGCCGTCCGGTCGGATGTGAGCGCCCACCCCTTCGAGACGAAGCCCGTCGCTCCGGCTCGCAATGGGGCCATCGGCTGCTGGCCCCAGCCCCGCTACCGGCAGACCGCACCGTCGGTGGCAGCCCTGGCCGCCGGCCTCGGGCCGGAGGCATTCACCCCGCTCACGTGGCGGCACGGCTCGAGAGGTGATTTACGCTCCCGCTTCGCCGCCGTGCGCGTGCGGCCGGCCGGCAAAGCAGTCGAGCGCCCCATCAAAGCCGCGGCATCGGCCGAACAGGGCTGGTGG
>NZ_JBITJK010000035.1:0-111860 GCF_044459945.1 Streptomyces sp. NPDC050164 | reverse complement strand
CGCCAAGCCAACGGCATCATCGCCGGGCTGGCCGAGATGCCATGGCGCCGCTTCCTCGCCTTCAACGCCCTCGGCGCCGCGCTGTGGGTCGGCGCGTGGGTCAGCCTCGGCGACCTCGCCGGACAGCACCTGAACACCCTCTACCCCGCCATCCAGCGCTACGAGTTGTACCTGCTCGCCGCCGCAGTCGTGCTCGTCGGTGCATTCCTCGCCCGCCGCCTTCCTCGCAACAAGGGCAGCCGTTGACGAATGGCCGCCTTGCTGCCCCTCCGTAGCCCACAGAAGCGGTACCGAAACGGTGACGACTCACCAGACCGCTTATGTTTCCGTGTGGCGTCAGCAACATTCAAGCAGGTCAGAGGCGGTTCTCGGTAGGAAGGCCACGTTTCTCTCCAGATCCGTGCCAGGGTCGGAAGTTTGTCGTCAGTATGGCTACCGAGTGCCTCGCGAAATGGCTTTGACCTGCGGAAATCCGTCAACCGAGGGGGCTGGCCAGGTTGTTCGCGGCGCTACGGGGCCGAAAACAGCAACGGTCAATGGACCGTGTGCGTTTTGGCATGCACGCAAAAACTCCCGACCTGTATTTCTGCAGGTCAGGAGATTTTTCCGGAGTGCCCCCGGCAGGATTCGAACCTGCGCACACGGCTCCGGAGGTCAGATTTTCAGACGTTTTACCAGGTCAGTGGCCTGTCTGACGCCCTGTCAGGGCCGCCGTCCCGCGTATATCCCGCGAAAATGAAATTTCCTGTTTGACCTTCTCGCTCCGATTGATTCGCCGTGGTGGTCGGCTTGCGTCGGGTGATGGAGATCACGAATCCCTTGTCAGGGTAGAAGGTGTACTCTGCCCGCTTCAATCGAACAGGGAGGCGGCCGGAGGCGCGCGGTCGGCCGAGTGCGCCGGGTGTGCGCGTGGCTCAGGGAAGAGCTCTTCCGCATGACACCCGCTCTGATCCAGGGTGGCTGGCGGGCATGCGTCACGGCCTCCCCATAGATAGCCGGGGAGGTGTCCGCGAACCGGTGGCGGTCCCCGGCTTGTGATCGAGACGGACAGAAGCAACGGGCGAGCCGCCGTCCATCCTGAGTCGCGAGGTCCGCGCCGCAGGCCCTCTCCTTGATGACGGGAGTAGCGCACGGCCGGAGGGCAGGTCCTGAGGCCCCGTGGGTGAACGCTGGAGTCCCGCGCCGGACTGTCCTGCCTGCAATCGCGCAAAACCGGAAGGTGAGAACCGGCTCGGGCGGGCCGGCGCGTATCGAGGCAGACGTGCAGACCGCGCGTGAGGATGCTGGCCCGGAACGTCGGCAGGAAGACGCCGCCGCACCTCGTCGTGAAGGCAGACGGCTGCCGTATGAAGTTGTGAGCTGGTTTTGGGATGCAGCCTTTCGTCGGGGCGGACAGGGCGTGGCGGTGGTTCTCCAATGATGCGGACGATCGCCGGTTTGGCTAACCGGCGATCCCGCGCTATGTTGCGCTGCTCAAAGCGGTCCACGCGACCGAGAACGATCTCTGAATCCCTGTGCTGGGCCGGGTGGCGACGGGAAGTGTCAGAGCGGGCGCCTTCTGCGGATGGGCAGAATGCTCAAGGCCATGACGGTGCCGTCGGCGTGGAACGAGATCGGGCCGTTCCAATTCCCGACTTCACGGGTGTTGTGCAAGGTGGAGCGAAGCTCGTAGGCGGCTTGTCGGTACTCCTCCACGCGGCCGTCTTTGATCAGCTTGTACAGGTCCGAAGCCACGCCGGAGAATGCCTCGATACGTACGGTCTCCATGCGGAAGACGTGGTCCGTGCCGACGAATTTCGTGTCGCCGACTTCGATGTCTGCGTCGTGGAAGCTGGATGTGGCGGCGAACGTGGGCACGTCGTAATGTTCTTGTCCTTGGCGTGCGGTGAGGTACCGGGCCGTGGTTTTCCCTCCGCCGGCGAATGCGGTCAGGCCGGCGGCCCCGGTACGGGCCAGGAGTTGGCCGAACCAGGTGAGGTCGTCCTCTCCCACCTGGAAGCCGTCGACAGTGCGAGCCCGTTTCCCTTCGCGGGCCGGTATGCGAATGGCGTTGGGGTAGGGGATACCGGGGTTGTCCTTGATCTCCTCGTCGGCGTTTCCCGGGCCGTCCGGTGTACGGAGAGGCAGGAGAGCTTCGCCGGGGGACTGCAGGGCGTTGACCACGATCCCGCTCTGGCCCATGAGTTCGGTGGACAGCATCAGGCACGGGGTTGTGTTCCACGGGCCGATCTGCATGCCCTCGGTCAGTTCGGCGCCCTTGACCAGTTGCCGGATGGTGGTGCTGCGGGTTCGGCCAGTCCGTTTGCTCGGCTTCTGGTGGTTTCCGCGGCAGGCCACGAACGTGACTTTCGACGGCTCGCCGGGCTTCCATGCCTCGATGAGGTAGTCGGGGCGGGGCCGTGAGGTCTTGTTCCGCTGTGAGACGCTCAGGGGCCACCCGGCTCGCAGGATCGTGCTCGTGTCCACGACGGAGACGATGTGGTCCGGGTAGCACTGTTGCACGATGTGTTCTGCTGCGGCGAGTCCGAAGCCGACGGCCAGCTCCCGAGCCTGCATGGCCTTGTACCAGTACTCGGGTGTGCGGCCCTTGTCGGTGAGATCCATGGAACCGGCGCGATTGCCGTACAGCGCCTCGCAGAACTTCAGGCTCAGCCAGTGTTCCGCGAGCCCGCGGCCCATTCCCTGGCCGGCCAGCACAAAGCCTCGCGCCAAGGCGTGCAGCACCTGCCACGGCGTCAGCTCGATGGACCGGCCGCACTCAGCCCGCGTAACGGGGCGCAGTTCGGGTTTCCTGCGCACCGGTTCCTGGCCCTTTTCCTGGCGTTTCTTGTTGAGGGCCGCTGCCGCGGAGTCGACGTGGGCGGCCAGTTCTGTCGTCGAGTGGACGTGAACGCTCATTGAGCGGCCGAGTGCGTTCAGCATCTGTCGCGCGGTTCTCGCCATACATTCCCCCACAGTGTCCGCGTGCCCTGGCCGGCCGAGAACGGTAGTTCGGCGCATTGGGGTGCATACAAGTGCGCAGGGTGAGCCATGGCGCAGAACCGGCCACACCGGGACCAGGTGATGAGCGGCGCCGGAAGCCGTGCCGAAGGTCCGACAGTCCGCACTCGTCAACCGGGCGCCTCCCGAATGCCCTCGTGTTGGGGGATGTTCGAATGGATCAGCCGGGCAGCCATGCCCCCGCCGATCAAAAGGAGGCGGGCATGGACTCAAACGAACATCACGACGGTGCCGCACCGCACCCGGAACGGCCGACGGATCAATCCCCGACGCAACCACATGATGACGGACGGCAGGGCCGCGACAGCGCGGTGGCGGATCCGGCGGGCGAGTTCGGTGCAGAGCTGGTCCGGGCCATCCGCGCGGGCCCGGCCCAGGGGAACAGCTCTTCCCATGAGCCCCGGGGTCCGTCTCAGCTGAGCTGGTACGAGTTCGCGACCGAGTACGCGCAAGCGCACTGGCCCGGCAGGGCGGCCAAGACCCGGGACGAGGTCAGCGAGGCGCTGACCGCTGTCACTGTGGCGATGCTCTGGGACGTGCCGGGCCGTCCGAAGGGGGAGGTCCTGCGCCGTGCCCTGCGGCACTGGGCTTTTGTCCTGCCCGGGGCGGGGCAGGAGGCGATGGGGGCGGCGGATCGGCTGGTTTTGCAGTGGGTGGCGAAGGCGTCCCGGCCGCTGGTCGACCTGCACGATCCGGTCCTGGCGCGGGACGTGCTGGAGTCGCTGCGCCGCAAGCTCGACGGTAGTGAGGCGGCGGTGGAGACGATGCGCCGTAAGCGCAAGGTGCTGGTGCACGCGCTCCACTACGCCGTGGAGCGCGGTGAGTTGGGCAGTCATCCGCTGGAGTAGGTCCGGTGGCGGGTGCCCGAGCCGGCCGTCGCGGTGGATCCGCGGGTGGTGGCCAACCCGTACCAGGCGCGGGATCTGCTCAGCGCCGTCTCCTATGTGGGTGGCTACCGGCGGGCCCGCGGCCGGCGGCTGGTCGGGTTCTTTGCCGGTATGTACTACGCGGGTCTGCGTCCGGAGGAGGCGGTCGCGGCGGCGCTGCCGGACTGCCGCCTGCCCCGAACCGGCTGGGGGCGGTTGATCGTGCACCGCACCCGTCCGCAGGCGGGCAGACGGTGGACCGACACCGGCGAGTACCACGACGACCGCGGGCTGAAGAACCGCCCCCCGGGCGACATCAGGGTGGTGCCGCTCCCTCCCTACTTGGTGGCCCTGTGGCGCGAGCACGTCGCCACTTTCGGGACCGCCGACGACGGTCGGCTTTTCTTCAGCGAGAGCGGCCGCGTCGTCGCCTACACCACCTACGACCGCGTCTGGCACGAAGCCCGCGACCTGGCCCTGCCGCCCGCCCTCACGAGCACTCCGCTTGCGAAGCGGCCGTACGATCTGCGGCACTCGGCGCTGTCCACGTGGCTGTGCGCTAGTGCGGACCCCGCTGAGGTCGCCCAGCGGGCTGGGAACAGCGTCGAGGTCCTGCTGGGCCGGTACGCGAAGTGTCTGTATGACCGGCAGTCGATCAACAACCAGCGCATCGAAGGGCTGGCATGCCTTCACGGGCCGTGGGCACGCGAGAGCCGCTCAATGGCCGAGACGGGCCCGTCCCGCGTGGCAGGTCCCCTGACACAATGGGGGCGCACCATGCCCGACATCCCTGATCGCCCGACTCTCGGGCAGGTGCAGGAGGCGCTGAGGGTGCTGACGGACGACTCCGCGGGTGCGGAGCCGTTGCAGTCGGCCGTGGACGTGCTGGCCGAGGCGCCGGTCCTCGTACCGGTGGTCGATCCCGAGGACCACGCGCAGCCGGACCGGGACCCGTGGTCGCTGGTCCTGCCGGTGCTCGAACAGGCCGACGGCGCTCAGGTGGTACCGGTGTTCGCCTCGGAGGAGCGGTTGGGTGCGGCGCTGCCGAACTCCTGTCCTAGCGGCTGGCGCCGTTGGGTCGGCTCGCCGCCGACTGGCCCGACAGCGAGCTGCAGCTGGCCATCGACGCCGGCCACCCCGACGCGCTGACCCTGACCGCCGAGGGAGTCCGCATCCGGCTCGCCCGTCCCTGACGCTCACCCAACGCGGCCGCAGTCCAGCGGTGGCAGCACGACCAAGGGGGGTGCGCCGCCCGTCCATGGAACCAGCATGCGCGGGAGCCAGCCAGTACCCCAGCTCGATGGGTGGGCGCGGCGCTCATCATGGTGGTCTGTGCCCGGATGTCCTGCCTATGCGCTGGAGGAGAGGCCGGAGACGAGCGTGGGGTCCGACTCGGCGATCTCGATCAGCCGGTTGTACTCGGCGACGCGTTCGCCGCGGGCCGGTGCGCCGGACGTGAGCTGGCCGCCGCCGGTGCCGACGGCAGTGCGCGATGGCGGTACTTCAAGACCTCGTCCGGAAGCGGCGCCACCGCGGCCTTCTGCACAGCTTCACCCCGTGCGATGTTGTTGGGGCTCTCCGCCGGGCCGACGAGGCCGTCGCCGACGGCACCGCTGTCGGTTTCGATGACGATCCGGTCGAAGAGGATGGCCGCGTCCGACCGGTAGACCACGAGGTCGTGCCAGCCCGGCGCCGGGACGTCGATCGTGAACGTCAGGGGCTCGATCCCCCGCATGACGTTGTCGCCCCAGGCATTGCCGCAGCTCGTCTGTGCGCAGCCCCGGAGGTTGGCCGAGGCCGGGACCTGGTCGTCGACCCCGATCGCGGTCCGTGAGCTCCGGATCGTGCCGTCGTCCTCTCTTCCCTCGTTCAGGGTCGGCACTCGGTAGAAGGTTCCGGTGAACCGACCGCTCGACGTGAAGTGCACCCGGTACTTCAGGTGCGCGGTGGTCGTGAAGTCCGCGTCGACCCTCGGCGCGGTCTCCGGGAACGCCTTCATGGCGTCACCGCGCTGAGCCATGCCCTCGACCGGGCGCCACCTCGCCCCGTCGGCGCCGGCCACGTTCTCGGCGAAGTGCTCGGCCTCGACAGCGACGTAGCCGTTCGCCTCGATGTGCCCGGGCGTACAGCGCTTGGACGGGGACGGCCGACACCCTTCAGGCCGGCCGCGGAAGCCCACGGTGGCCCTTTCCGCGTCCACCGTGAACGTCGCGACCGGATCGCCGGTCTTCTCGCCGTCGCCGGCGTTGTAGACCCGGATCGTCCCCGTCGCGCTCGCATCGAGCCGCGCGAAATCGACCGTCACGGTGATACGTTGCTCGGAAGCGGTCCTGCCCGAAACCTTCGAGAGGGTGATCCACGGAGCGTCCGCCTCGGCGACCCACTCCTCGGCGACGTCGTTCTTGGAGAACACGTCGAAGAAACGCTCGTCCTCCGGTGACGCCGAGTTGAACCGCAGCGTGCCGCTGCCCGGCACCTTCTGGCCCTCCGCGTTGGCGCCCACCCCGTCGGACGGTGACGCGACGGTGGCGTACCGGTCGTCGGTGAGCATCACCACGCCCTCGTTGACGCCGCCGTAGTAGGTGATCGGATGGCTGTGACCGATCGCCTCCTTCCACTTGCCGCCGCTGAGCGTGTCCCAGTGGGCTTCGTCGGACCGGATGCGGTCGCGCGCGTTCTTCGACAGCAGCGCGTAGATCCTCGCGCTGCCGTAGCGGCCCTGCTCGGCGTACAGCTGGTTCTTCCAGTAGTAACCGATCTGCTCGGCCATGTTCCGGTACGAGCGAACCCGGTGGACGACCTGCTGGTAGAACGCGGATCGGTGGCGTTTGTGCAGTTTGTCCGAGACGCCTTCGACCCGGTCCACCAGTTCGTTCGCCTCGTTGATGTAGCGCTGGAGCTCGTCCCCGTCCGACGTCGCGCTGAAGGGGAACGAGCGACTGCCGGGGAAGCCCGCCGAGTGGACGCCGGAGGGGTTCTGCGTGCCCCAGAACTCGGCACGTTTGGTGCTTTCGAGCGTCGAGAACCTGTCGAGCGCGTCGGCGACCACGGCCGCCCTGCGCCCGGTGAGCCCGAAGTCCCGCTTCACCTGTTCGACGAGGAACTTGCTCTCGATGTTCGTGTCGTCATACCCGTCGACGTCCCAGGCGAGCTTCGCGAACAGCTCGGTCTTCATCTCGCCGGGCTTGATATCGCCGACATTGAGGATCCAGTACCGTCCCGCGTCGGTGTTCCACGCTCGGTGGAGCTGCTCGACCATGAGCGACATCGGCATCGAGTTGAGCCAGAGGTAGCTCTTCGGGCTGCCCCAGTAAGAGCTGTGGTAGTAGATCCCGTTACCGCCCGATCTGGCCGCTTCGGACTGCGTCGGCACCTGGCGCAGGTAGCCCTGGTTGTCCTCCGCCCACATCAGCGTCACGTCTTCGGGGATGTAGGCCTTCAACCCGTTGTTGTAGAGATCGGCCATCTCCTTGTACGGGATGAACACCTGCGGCACTGCGTCAACGCTGCCGTAGACCTCCTCGATCAGTTTGCGCTGTTCGGTGATGGCGTCGCCGACCATCTCCACCCTGTCGGCGAATCCGTACGGATTGCCGGGGGTGAACGCGGGCGCGCCGTCGTGCACGCCGCGCATGCCCAGCGCGAGGATGCTCTCGAAGTCGGCGTTGGCGACCAGGCGCTCGCGCCAGTACGCGATGATCGCGGGCTTGTTGATCGAGTAGTCGAAGGCCGACCGGTAATCCGAGCCCTTGATGTCGAGCGCCTCCTTGTTGCGCTCGTAGAACGGTCGCCACTCCTCGACGTTGCTGCGCAGCATCAGCTCGGCGTGCGAGGACGACATGACCACGCCGTACGCGGCCGCCTCGCGCGCGTTGACCGGCGTGCCGGCGTCGAACATCCCCGTGTCGGTGGCCGCGTTGAACGACGTCGTGCCCTCGTGCATCGCGGGCCACAGCGTGTTCAGCCTGAGGCGGAGCATCATCTCGTAGACGTGTCTGTAGTAGTTGACCTCGGGCGTCCCCCTGTCGGTGGGGAACTTTTCCTTCGCCCAGTCGATGGTGCGTTCCTCGTCGTTGATGAAGATTCCCCGGTACTTCACGTCGGGGCCGTCGTCGACCTGCGGGGAGCCGTCGACGACGATGCGGTCCCGCTGCCTGACCGGGACGTCGCTGTACCAGTACCACGGGGACACGCCGATGTCCTCGGAGACCGAGTAGATACCGTAGATCGTCCCGCGGGCGTCGCTTCCCGCGATCACGAGAGCGCGGTCGACCCCGGCGACGGGGTCGTCCACCTTCTTGATCGCGTACCCCTCCCACTCCCCGGTGATCCGGGCGGCCTCGTCGAACTTGCCGGCGCCGATGATCCCGTCGATCAGTTCGCTCTGACCGATCACGCCGACGATGATCGCGGTCTTCACGCCGTCCGCCTCGGTCAGCAGAGCGGGGACCTTGCTCTGGTCGGCGTTCGCCAGGCGTGCCTTCTTGGCCGCCTCGTCGTCGACGAAGCGCCGCTGCACCTCGCCGGCGTCGATCGCGCCGGTCACCATCGCGACGTCCTGGCGCAGATCCTGAACCGCGCGGTGCACCTGTCTGTAGTCGCGATCGTCGTGATCCCCGCCGTAGGACGGGTCGATCAGGACGGGAGTGGTGGCGGCACCGTCGTAGATGGTGAAGTCGGTCTCGGCTGCTTGCGCCGGGATCGGCCCTACGGCCGCCAGCAGGGCGGCGAGCAAAGCGCCGGCCGTCAGAGCCGCGAGGAAACTCTTCCTCGCAAGTCCAGCCATGTTTGGCATGTGCCTGACACCTCTCGCGTAAGTGATGCCCAGAGTCTGAAGCTTGGTGCCCTGTCCGCCCGTTCATGCCAACCGCGTGACCGCGATCATGTCTACGCAGCCCCAGTGCTCACGTCAAGAGATGGCGCAGCCTTCCTCTCCTCCCGGGGCGGGGATGAAGGTGTCCTCGGTCTCGCCGGAGCGGTGGGAGACCATCTGGGTGTAGCCGGCCTCGCGGCAGATGCGCATGCGTCCAGGGTCTCGGTGACGGTGCCGATCTGGTTGACCTTGATCAGGGCAACATTTGTCGGCGGTTTCCGGCAGCACTTAGCGATCACTCGGGTCGGAAATGTCGATGAGAAGTGACAACACCGGAGGCCGCAACTGATCCATGCCGTGTGCCTGAGTGAGTTGATCTAGACCCGGACTTGAAGGGCCGGATGGCGGTGGGGAGCTGGCAGTGAAGGGGCGTTGCTCAAACTCACAGACGTCACGCTGCAAGGCGCCGAGCACACGTCGTTCTTCTCGACCTTGATCTGCCTACCAGGTGACCGGGAGTTCATGGACGCCGTAGACCGGCATGGCCGGCCGCAGTGGCACTTCCTCGGGCGCGACAGTGAGACGTAGTGCCGGGAAGCGGCGAAGCAGTGCGGGGAGGGCGATGCGCATTTCGGCGCGGGCCAGTCGCTGCCCGAGGCACTGGTGGAGGCCGTGACCGAACGCGAGGTGTCCGGCAGCGGGGCGGGTGAGGTCAAGCGCGTCCGGGTCGGCGAAATGGTCAGCGTCCCGGTTCGCCGCGGAAAGTGCGACGGTGACGGACTCGCCGGCCTTGATCAGGCAGCCGTGGAGCTCGATGTCCTCGAGCGCGACGTGGCCCACGTGGTGGATGATCGTGAGGTAACGCAGCAGCTCCTCGACCACCGCAGGGGCGTCTTCCTCCTTGTCGCGGACCTCGGCTAACTGTGCGGGGTTGGCCAGCAGAGCGAAAGTGGCCAGTGCAAGCATGTTCGTCGTTGTCTCATGCCCGGCGATCAGGAGCAGGAGCGCCAGTCCGGCTCTCTCGTCCGCAGTAAGTCCCTCGTGCGCAGCGAGCCCGCTGAGCACATCTTCCTCTGGCCAGGAACGCTTGTGGCGCAGCAGGTCCCGTAGATATGCCATGAGCTCCCTGGCCGCCTCTTGCCGGTGTCCCGCTGTGAGGTCGATGTTCAAGAGCGTGGCGGCGTTCCGCTGGAAGCCCTCCCTGTCGGAGTAGGGCACCCCGAGCAGTTCGCCGATCACTTGTGACGGGATCGGCAGCGCGAATGCCTTGAACAAGTCGGCCGGGCCCCCGGCGAGCTCCATCGCGTTCAACTGGTCATTGACGATCGCTTCGATCTCCGGTTCGAGGAGCTTCATCCGGCGCACCGTGAAGTCACCGGTGAGCAACCGCCGATAGTGGTCGTGCTCGGGCGGGTCCATGCGGAGGAAGAATCCCGGCGGCACGGGCGTCCTTGCCGGCTGGGCAACCGCTGAGCGCATGTGGTCCGGGCGGACGCTGAATCGGGGATCTGCCAAGATCGCCCGCGCTGCGGCGAAGCCGGTCACCAACCACCCCTGACCACCGTCGACGTAGGTCATCCGATGGATTGGGCCGAGCCCCTGTCGGCCGCGCAGTTCCTCGGGCGGGTCGCGAAGGGGTTCTGGCGGGCCGTGGGCATGACCATTGCCGGGGACGTGCTGTCCATCGGCCGCTCCTCGGTCGGTACGGACCTCCCGATAAACAGAAAGTGCATCGAGGAATGCATCGCCTGCGCCCAGGCGTGTACGGCATGCGCCGACGCCTGCCTGTCCGAGGGCATGGTCGGAGATCTCACCAAATGCATCCGCACCGACATGGACTGCGCCGACATCTGCAACGCCACGGCGTCCGTCCTGTCCGGCCACACCGGCTACGACGCCAACATCACCCGCGCGATCCTCACGGCGTGCGCCACCGCATGCACAGCCTGCGCCGACGAATGCTCCGCACACGCCGACATGCACGAGCACTGCCGCCTGTGCCGAAGCCCGCCGCTCGTGCGAGCAGGCGTGCAACGACCTCCTCCAGGCGCTCGGCTGACCTCATCAGACGGGCTCACGCCCCTGTACCGATGCCCGACGCTCGTCCCAGGAAATCGGCCGCCGTGGAGGTGAGGCCCTGCAGAGTAGTTCTTGGTGCTCAGTCGGGTTCCGGTTCTGCCAGCAGTGAGCCGAAGACGGATCCGCGTGCCCAGCGCTTCGGCGCGGGCTGGACCGATGTCGGCGCCGGTGTAGTCGGCATTCGGTTCGGCCCACCTGCCCGCGTTGTGGCGGCTGGTGAAAAAATCGCCCGCCGTGCGGGGCGGCGCCGCACGGTGGCTCGGGACGGCGGTCGGAGGACGACTGAACGCCGGGTGCCCCGCCGTTACGGCCGCGACGCCGTCCGGGTCTCCTCGTGGGCGTGCGGGTACTTTGCGGTGCGGTGCTGGAAGGCGAGCACCTTGGGGTTTTGGACGACGCCACGGCGGATCTCGATGGCGCGCCGGATCGTGTCGTCGGTGTCCCAGCCGTCGGGGCCTTGAAGCACGACCTCCAGATACGGCAGGAGGGCCTCGCTGTTCTCCCAGGTCGCGGAGTTCCACAGGTAGGAGGGGCTGTGGTCCACCGCGTAGTACCTGACGTGGTCGCCGACGGTGAACATCGGGTCGGTGAAGGTGGTGGGCCGGGCCCAGTCGAAGCCCATGCCCTCGTCGCAGGAGACGTCGATGACCAGGGTGCCGGGGGCCAGCTTGGGCAGGTCCTCGTCTATCAGGAACATCAGCGGCGCGTCGGTGTCCTGCAGCACGCAGTTGACGATGATGTCGTGCCCGGCGAGGAACTCGGCCAGCGGCAGCGGGCCGTTTTCGGTGAGGGCGACACTGCGTCGCGGGTCGAGGGTGTCGTCGGCTTCGTCGTGGTCGAAGTGGACGATCCGCGCGGAGTGGATGGGGGAGCTGACGGCGGTGACGCCACGCGCGGTGAGCACGTCGACGTCGTGCACGCCCAGGGCGCTGAGCGCGGTCACCGCGCCGCGGGCGGTCGCGCCGAAGCCGATGACGACGGCGCGCTGCCGCCGCCCGTAGTCGCCTGTCACGCCGGTCAGTTGCATGGCGTGCAGGACCGAGGAGTACCCGGCCAGCTCGTTGTTCTTGTGGAAGACGTGCAAGTTGAAGGCGCCGCTGCGGGTCCAGTGGTTCATCGCTTCGAAGGCGATCAAAGTCAGCCGCCGGTCGATGGCGGTCTGGGTGAGCCTCTCGTCCTGGACACAGTGCGGCCAGCCCCACAAGACCTGACCCTCGCGCAGTTCCGCCAGGTCTTCGTGGAGCGGTTTGGCCAGCAGGATGACATCGCAGTCGGCGATGAGTTCCTCGCGCGTGCGAAAGCCCGCGACGAGCGGGGCGAGCCGGCTGTCCGGGACGCCGAAATGCTCTCCGTAGTTTTCCTGGAGATAGATGCGCTTGCGGAGTGCGGCGTCGATGCGGTCGAAATGAGCGGGGTGAACGGGCAGACGATGCTCGTTTTCCTTGCGGGTCTGCGACATGATTCCGAGCGTGAGCTGCTGCAAAATGCCCCTTTGGTTACTCCCTGTTTAGCACACCGGGGCAATCCGGCAGCCGGTCGCGACGGGCGGGGCCAGGGGCGGGTTGCTCTGGGCTGCCACGGCGCAGGCGCCTGTCGGGGTCGATTCCGCAAGCTGGCCCGGCTTCCCGTACGGCAGGTTCGGTGCCCGGCATCGCGTGTGCCGGGCACGCTGTCACCTGTGCGGATGCCGTTGGGGCCCTGCTGGTACCCCTCACAGCGCGGACTCCCACGTCGTCGTGGATCCGGCCGCATCCTTCGCGAGGCGACATGCGGGACGCCGGCCCTGGCGCGTTTTCGCTAGCGGCCGCCGTCAGGCCGATATAGCGTTGTGATCAGCAGTCGTGGTTCCGAAGTCCCGTTCGCCCGTGATCGCCATCACGGGCGTTCTTGCGTTTCAGCGCCTCTCCGGACCAGGGCGATCACCTCCCGGGCGCGCAGGGTGCGGGCCCGGTTTCCCTCGAAGGAGACGGTCATGGCCAAGGGCACTGTCAAGTGGTTCAACAGCGAGAAGGGCTTCGGCTTCATCGAGCAGGAGGGCGGCGGCCCCGACGTCTTCGCCCACTACTCCAACATCGCCGCCCAGGGTTACCGCGAGCTGCAGGAGGGCCAGAAGGTCGAGTTCGACGTCACCCAGGGCCAGAAGGGCCCGCAGGCGGAGAACATTCGCCCAGCCTGATCGCGCCGTCCTGATGATGCCCGGCGTCCCGACTGCGGAACGCCGGGCATCAGCCGAGGCTCACCCACAGGCTGTGAATGATGCGCGGATTGCGCGCAAGTAGCGTGGTGTGCCCCGTCGCCGAGACCACGCGCCCCCCCGGCCGCGGCCGACGAAGCCGCCCGCCTCACCCAGCGTCCCTGCGCACCGCCGAACTGGCCGTCGGGCGCCCCCGCTCTCAGGCTGAGCGCGCCGAGCGAAAACGAATACCGCTTCTCGGGCATACGGATATTTGAGGCCACCATGGTCCTGAGTGTCATGCGGTCGCGGAGTCGGCAGATTCATGCCTCCGGGCGTAAAGAGCAACGACCCACCAGACCGCTTACGTTTCTGTGTGGCGTCAGCCACATTCAGGCAGGTCAGAAGCGGTTTCTCGGCGCGGAGACCACGTTTCTCTCCAGATCCGTGCCGGGGTCGGAAGTTTGTCCTCAGTATGGCGGCCGAGCGCCTCGCGAAGTGGCCTTGACCTGCGGAAATCCGTCAACCGAGAGGGCTGGCCGGGTTATTCGCGGCGCTATGGGGCCGAAAAGGAGCAACGGTCAAAAGACCGTGTACGTTTTGGCGTGTACGCAAAAACTCCCGACCTGTATTTCTGCAGGTCAGGAGCCTTTTCCGGAGTGCCCCCGGCAGGATTCGAACCTGCGCACACGGCTCCGGAGGCCGTTGCTCTATCCCCTGAGCTACGGGGGCGTGTCGGTCGCGTTGCTCGCGGCGACGGGTAGAACACTACCAGCTCCCACGGGGTGGTCATGAACGGGTTTCCGCTGTCAGGGACGGGGTTGCGGGTCGCCCGGTCGGGGTGGAAGTGGGGAAAACCCGGACGCGGTGGCCGGGGTCGACCTACTCTCGAGTTGTGCCAGGCGCGTCGGGCCGGGTGCTTGTTGTGGACGACAACAAGGTCATCCGGCAGTTGATCAGGGTCAACCTCGAGCTGGAGGGGCTGGAGGTCGTGACCGCGGCCGATGGTGCCGAGTGTCTTGATGTCGTTCATCAGGTGCGGCCCGATGTCGTGACCCTCGACGTCGTCATGCCCCGGCTGGACGGGGTCCGGACCGCCGCTCGCCTGCGAGCCGATCCGCGTACCCGTGACGTGCCCCTCGCCATCATCAGTGCCTGTACCCAGTACGAGGTCGAGGCCGGGCTCGAAGTGGGCGTCGACGCCTTCCTCGCCAAACCGTTCCAGCCCGCTGAACTCGTCGGGATGGTGCGGCAGTTGATCGAGCGGGAGCGGAGTGGGGGGAGGCCCGGGAGCGGTGGTGGTGCCGGTGGCGGTGGTGCGCCCGCTTACGGGTCCGTCCTCGGCGCGGGGGAGGCCGAGCGGGCCGGGAGTGCCGGCGGTTGATCCATCAGCCGCGTGTGGATTGCCGGTCCATGGCTGCGTACGGCAGCTGCGTACGGCTCAGCCCCCCCGCGTCCACATCCCGGACCCTCCTCGAAACCGGCTCGCATACCCACCCCCCTCCTCCCATACGCTTGTCCCCGTGACCCCCGTCGAGCTCTCCCGCACCGTGCTGCACGCCGTGCGTCGCGCTGTCGACGAGGGTGAGCTCAGCGTGACCGTGCCGAAGCGGGCCGTGGTCACTGCGCCGGGGCCCGGCGGCTGTGGCGACTACGCCACCAACATCGCCCTCCAGCTGGCCGGCGCGGCAGGGCAGCCGCCGCGGCGCGTGGCCGAGATCCTGAGGTCGCGTCTCGCCGGTGAGACCTCCATCGCCGATGTCGTCGTCACCGGACCCGGATTTCTCAACTTCAGCCTGGCACGCAATGCCTCCGCACTCCTCGTCGAGGAGGTCCTGCGACGTGGGCGGCGGTACGGCCACGCCGAGGGGTTCAGCGGGACCGTCGTGCAGCTCCGGTGCCCCGCGGAGGTCCGTGCCGTCGTCGTCACGGACGCCCTGGCCCGCGTGCTGCGCAGCCAGGGCGACTTCGTCCGCGTCACGTGCGACGGCCGGCCCGCGCCGGAGTGGGAGACCGTCCTCGGTGCGGACGGCTGCCATGCCGGTAGTCACTCCGGCAGCCGTTCCGGTAGTCATTCCGGCAGCCGTTCCGGGAGTCATTCCGGCGGCCGCTCCGGCAGCCATCCCGGTAGCCACTCCGCAGGCCCCCGCACCCTCCCCGACCTCGACGTCACCGTCCGCCCCGTCCCCGCCCCCGCCGACCCCCTGCCCCTCGGCCGCGACGCCGCCCGCTGGGCCCTGCTGTACCCGGCCGCCCACGACCGGCCCCGGATCCCCGGTGATCATCTGGTCCAGCGGGAGGCCAACCCTCTCTTCCGCGTCCGGTACGCCCACGCCCGCACCCGGGCACTCCTGCGCAACGCCGCCGACCTGGGCTTCCACCCCGAGCCCGGCCCCGTGAGCGACGCCGAGGCGCTGCTCGCCGCACTCGGCGACCACCCCCGCGTCCTCACCACTGCCGCCGCCCACCGCAGTCCCGACCGCCTGGCCCGGCACCTCGTCGCCGTCGCCGACGCCGCGCTGCCCCTGCTCCCCGCCGTGCTGCCCCTCGGCGACGAGAAACCCTCGGCCGCCCACCGTGCCCGGCTCGCCCTCGCCGAAGCCGCCGGGGCGGTGCTGGCCGGCGGCCTGTCCCTGCTCGGCATCGACGCACCCGACCACCTCTGAAAGAGCACGCAGAATGAGCCGTTCCGCACACCCCGCCGGGCCCCGTCACGCCGACGTCCTCCCCGAGGGCCACTACTCGGCGCCGCCCGCCGACCTCAACGTCCTGGACCCCAAGATCTGGGCGCAGACCGTGACGCGTGACGAGCACGGTGTCGCCACCGTCGGGGGGATCTCCGTCACGCGGCTCGCCGAGGAGTTCGGCACCCCGGCCTACATCCTCGACGAGGCCGACTTCCGGGCCCGCGCGCGTGCGTGGCGCACCGCGTTCGGGACCGGCGCCGACGTCTACTACGCCGGCAAGGCGTTCCTCTCCCGTGCCGTCGTGCGCTGGCTGCACGAGGAAGGGCTGAACGTCGACGTCTGCTCCGGCGGCGAGCTGGCCACCGCCCTCTCCGCCGGCATGCCCGCCGACCGCATCGCCTTCCACGGCAACAACAAGTCCGTCGACGAGATCACCAGGGCCGTCGAGGCCGGTGTGGGGCACATCGTGCTCGACTCCTTCCAGGAGATCGTCCGGGTCGCCCACATCGCGCAGAGCCTCGGGAAGCGGCAGAAGGTCCTGATCCGGATCACCGTCGGCGTCGAGGCCCACACCCACGAGTTCATCGCCACGGCCCACGAGGACCAGAAGTTCGGCATCCCGCTGGCCGGCGGACAGGCCGCCGAGGCCGTACGCCGTGCACTTCAGCTCGACGGGCTCGAACTCGTCGGCCTCCACAGTCACATCGGTTCGCAGATCTTCGACATGTCCGGGTTCGAGGTCGCCGCCCACCGGGTCGTCTCGCTGCTCAAGGACGTCCGCGACGAGCACGGCGTCGAGCTGCCGGAGATCGACCTCGGCGGCGGGCTCGGGATCGCGTACACCAGTGACGACGACCCGCGTGAGCCGCACGAGATCGCCAAGGCGCTCAGCGAGATCGTCAGCCGTGAGTGCGAGGCCGCCAGGCTGCGCACGCCGCGCATCTCCGTCGAGCCGGGGCGCGCCATCGTCGGCCCGACCGCCTTCACGCTCTACGAGGTCGGCACCGTCAAGCCCCTCGACGGGCTGCGGACGTACGTCTCCGTCGACGGCGGCATGTCGGACAACATCCGCACCGCGCTGTACGACGCCGAGTACAGCGTCGCGCTGGTCTCCCGCACCTCCGACGCCGAGCCGATGCTCGCCCGGGTCGTCGGCAAGCACTGCGAGAGCGGGGACATCGTGGTCAAGGACGCGTTCCTGCCGGCCGATGTGGCACCGGGTGACCTCATCGCCGTACCGGCCACGGGCGCCTACTGTCGGTCCATGGCCAGCAACTACAACCACGTGCTGCGGCCGCCCGTCGTCAGCGTGCAGGGCGGCGAGGCCCGGGTGATCGTCCGCCGTGAGACGGAGGAGGACCTGCTGCGTCTCGACGTCGGCTGAGCGAGAAGCGGAAGGCCGAGAAGTGGAAGGCCGGGAAGCCGAACGCCGCGGGGCGGAAGATCTCCTGTCTGCCGCCCCGGGAAAATGAAATAGATGTCTCACGATCCGGACCGGGGGCAGAAACTCCCGTCCGGTGAGTGAGACTGGTTCCACCGTAGACGGTAATGAGGAAACGAGGTCGGATGATGCGTACGCGTCCGCTGAAGGTGGCGCTGCTGGGCTGTGGAGTGGTCGGCTCAGAGGTGGCGCGCATCATGACGACGCACGCCGACGACCTCACGGCCCGGATCGGGGCGCCCGTGGAGCTGGCGGGCGTGGCCGTGCGGCGGCCCGACAGGGTCAGGGAAGGCATCGACCAGGCCCTCGTCACCACCGACGCCACCGCTCTCGTCAAACGCGGCGACATTGATGTCGTCGTGGAGGTGATCGGCGGGATCGAGCCCGCGCGGACCCTCATCACCACCGCCTTCGAACACGGCGCTTCCGTCGTCTCGGCCAACAAGGCGCTGCTCGCCCAGGACGGGGCGGCCCTGCACGCCGTCGCCGAGGAGCACGACAAGGACCTCTACTACGAGGCCGCCGTCGCTGGTGCCATCCCGCTGATCCGGCCGCTGCGCGAGTCCCTCGCCGGCGACAAGATCAACCGGGTGATGGGCATCGTCAACGGCACGACCAACTTCATCCTCGACAAGATGGACTCGACCGGGGCCGGCTACCAGGAGGCCCTCGACGAGGCCACCGCCCTGGGGTACGCCGAAGCCGACCCGACCGCCGACGTCGAGGGCTTCGACGCCGCCGCCAAGGCCGCCATCCTCGCCGGTATCGCCTTCCACACGCGCGTGCGCCTCGACGACGTCTACCGCGAGGGCATGACCGAGGTCACCGCAGCCGACTTCGCCTCCGCCAAGGAGATGGGCTGCACCATCAAGCTGCTCGCCATCTGCGAGCGGGCCGAGGACGGGGCGTCCGCCACCGCGCGCGTGCATCCCGCGATGATCCCGCTGAGCCACCCGCTGGCCTCCGTGCGCGGCGCCTACAACGCTGTGTTCGTCGAGTCCGACGCCGCCGGGCAGCTCATGTTCTACGGCCCCGGAGCGGGCGGTTCCCCTACGGCCTCGGCCGTCCTCGGCGACCTCGTCGCCGTCTGCCGCAACCGGCTCAACGGAGCGACCGGACCGGGCGAGTCCGCCTACGCGGCCCTGCCGGTGTCGCCGATGGGCGACGTGGTCACGCGCTACCACATCAGCCTGGACGTGGCCGACAAACCGGGTGTTCTCGCCCAGGTCGCGACCGTTTTCGCCGAGCACGGTGTCTCGATCGATACGGTTCGCCAGCAGGGGAAGGACGGCGAGGCGTCCCTCGTCGTCGTCACCCATCGTGCGTCCGACGCCGCCCTCACCGGGACCGTCGAGGCGTTGCGCAAGCTCGACACCGTGCGTGGTGTCGCCAGCATCATGCGGGTTGAAGGAGAGTAACCAGCAATGACCCACCAGTGGCGCGGAATCATCGAGGAGTACCGGGACCGGCTGCCGGTATCCGACACCACGCCGGTCGTGACGCTCCGTGAGGGCGGCACGCCGCTCGTGCCCGCGCAGGTGCTCTCCGAGCGCACGGGCTGCGAGGTCCACCTCAAGGTGGAGGGAGCGAACCCGACCGGTTCCTTCAAGGACCGCGGTATGACCATGGCCATCACCAGGGCCAAGGAGGAGGGTGCCAAGGCCGTCATCTGCGCCTCCACCGGCAACACGTCGGCCTCCGCCGCCGCGTACGCCGTGCGGGCCGGGATGGTCTGTGCCGTGCTCGTGCCGCAGGGCAAGATCGCGCTCGGCAAGATGGGCCAGGCCCTCGTGCACGGCGCGAAGATCCTCCAGGTCGACGGCAACTTCGACGACTGCCTCACGCTCGCGCGCGGCCTGAGCGACAACTACCCCGTGGCGCTGGTCAATTCGGTCAACCCGGTACGTATCGAGGGCCAGAAGACGGCCTCGTTCGAGATCGTGGACATGCTCGGCGACGCGCCCGACATCCACGTCCTGCCGGTGGGCAATGCGGGCAACATCACGGCCTATTGGAAGGGCTACAAGGAGTACGCCGCCGACGGGGTGGCCACCCGGACCCCCCGGATGTGGGGCTTCCAGGCCTCCGGCAGTGCCCCGATCGTGCGTGGCGAGATCGTCAAGGACCCGTCGACCATCGCCACCGCCATCCGCATCGGCAACCCGGCCTCGTGGCAGTACGCGCTCGCCGCGCGGGACGAGTCGGGCGGCTTCATCGACGAGGTGACGGACCGTGAGATCCTGCGCGCCTACCGGCTGTTGGCCTCGCAGGAGGGTGTCTTCGTCGAGCCGGCGTCCGCCGCGTCCGTCGCGGGTCTGCTGAAGGCCGCCGAGCAGGGCAAGGTCGACCCGGGGCAGCGGATCGTGTGCACCGTCACGGGCAACGGGCTGAAGGACCCCGACTGGGCCGTCGCCGGTGCCCCGCAGCCGGTCACCGTCCCCGTCGACTCGGCGGCCGCGGCGGAGCGCCTCGGACTGGTCTGACGTGCGCCGACGCGCCGAGCGCCGGTGTAACGCCCGACACGTTCCGGCGTAAGGCGGCGCTCGCCCGGGGAGGTTCCCTACGGGGGGTGCACAGGGGGCTTACGACACGCATCGTGCGCCTCCTGTGCGCCCTATGTCGCCACAGAACCTTCCTTCGATAGGCTGTACTGAACCCGCCCGCCGCATATGCCGCGGAGCCGCGCCGTCTCCGCGGCCCCCAGGGTTCTCGTACACCATCGAATGTCCATCCCACGTCATTCGACAATCACGCAGCTCAAGGAGAGTCATCGAGCGATGGCCGGTCCAGCGTTCCGCGCCGCCGCCGTCCGGGTGCGCGTCCCCGCCACCAGCGCCAACCTCGGCCCGGGCTTCGACGCCCTCGGCCTCGCGCTGGGGTTGTACGACGACGTGGTCGTCCGGGTGGCCGACTCCGGGCTGCACATCGACATCGCGGGTGAGGGCAGCGAGACGCTCCCGCGCGACGAGCAGCACCTTCTCGTACGTTCCCTGCGCACCGCCTTCGATCTGCTGGGCGGACAGCCGCGCGGCCTGGAAATCGTCTGCGCCAACCGCATTCCGCACGGCCGGGGCCTGGGCTCCTCATCGGCCGCCATCTGCGCCGGCATCGTCGCCGCGCGTGCCGTGACCATAGGCGCCGAGGCCAAGCTCGACGACACCGTGCTGCTGGAACTCGCCACCGAGATCGAGGGCCACCCCGACAACGTCGCCGCGTGCCTGCTGGGCGGCTTCACGCTGTCCTGGATGGAAGGCGGCGCGGCCCGGGCGATCAGGTTGGAACCCGCCGATTCCATCGTTCCGGTGGTTTTCGTGCCCGGAAAGCCGGTACTCACCGAAACCGCGCGCGGCCTGCTCCCGCGCTCCGTGCCGCACGTCGACGCCGTCACCAACGCGGGCCGGGCCGCCCTGCTCGTCGAGGCCATGACGCGACGCCCCGAGCTGCTGCTGCCGGCCACCGAGGACCGCCTGCACCAGGAGTACCGCGCCCCGGCGATGCCCGAGAGCGCGGCTCTGGTGGAGCGGCTGCGGGCCGAGGGCGTCCCCGCGGTCATCTCCGGCGCCGGCCCCACGGTCATGGCGCTGGCCGACCCGGGCACCGCCGACAAGGTCGAGGCCCTGGCGGGCGCCGACTGGGCGGCGAACCGGCTGAGCCTCGATCCGCAGGGCGCGAGCGTGCTGCCGCTCGCGACCTCCGGTGACATTTAACAAGCGCACGGTTGCCGGATTTCGAGAGGGGGAATGTTTGTTGGATCCGGTAGTGTTAATCTCAAGTCTGCACCCGACCCCACCATGGCGAGGTGCCTCGTGTCCCCGTCCGGGACAGACATTCTTCCGGGAGCCCCCAAAGCCGCACTGTGTTCCGTACGTCGGACCGTACGTCGTACACGGACACTGAGCGGGGCGCAGGGCACGCTCCGGAACCGGTGCGACCACGCCGCGTGACACTGACACTGGGTGCCGCGGCATACGGAAGCGCCATCACCAGATTCCTCCGCCGCTGAGGCGGACCACCGCCCCGGCACGGTTCACACCACACGGACCGAAGCCGGACAGCACAACCGGTCGCCGAGCCAGACAGGCCGACGTCCGCTCCAGGGAAGGACCCTTCGTGAGCGACACCACCGATCTGATGGGCGCACGTGTCGAGGAGACCGCTGCCGCGCCCGCCACGGACGCCTCCGCGCCTGCCACCGGTGCCGGCTCCCGGCGGCGCCGCGGTACCGGCCTCGAGGGCATGGTGCTGGCCGAGCTGCAACAGGTCGCATCCGGCCTCGGCATCAGGGGCACCGCGCGTATGCGCAAGAGCCAGCTGATCGAGGTCATCAAGGAGGCGCAGGCGTCCGGCGGCGCCGCTCCGGCCGCGAAGGCCGAGGCCCCCGCCGAGACCAAGCCGAAGCGCCGCGCCACCTCCCGGACCCGTACGGGGGACAACGCCGAGAAGGCGGAGAAGAAGGCGGACGCGAAGCAGGCCTCCGAGGCCCCCGCCGAGAAGGCCGACAAGGCCGAGAAGGCCGTGGCCCAGCAGCAGATCGAGATCCCCGGCCAGCCTGCCAGCGACGACGCGCCCTCCGAGCGCCGCCGTCGCCGGGCCACCGCCGACGCCGGCTCCCCGGCTGCCGCTGCCGAGACCGTTGCCGCCGAGGCGAAGAACGAGTCCAAGGGCGAGCCGCAGGCGCAGCAGCAGTCCCAGAACGACGCCAAGTCCGACGCCGGCGACGGCGGCGAGGGCCGTCGTCGCGACCGCCGTGACCGCGGCCGGGACCGGGACCGGGACCGTGACCGTGACCGTCGTGGCAACAAGGGCGACGACCAGCAGGGCGGCCAGCGCGGCCAGCAGAACCAGCAGCAGGGCGGCGGCCGTCAGGACCGTGACCGTCAGCAGGACGACGACGACTTCGAGGGCGGTCGGCGTGGGCGTCGCGGGCGTTACCGCGACCGCCGTGGCCGTCGCGGCCGTGACGAGGTCAGCGAGCCGCAGATCGCCGAGGACGACGTCCTGATCCCCGTCGCGGGCATCCTGGACATCCTCGACAACTACGCCTTCATCCGCACGTCCGGCTACCTGCCCGGCCCGAACGACGTGTACGTCTCCCTCGCCCAGGTCCGCAAGAACGGCCTGCGCAAGGGCGACCACATCACCGGTGCCGTCCGCCAGCCGAAGGAAGGCGAGCGCCGCGAGAAGTTCAACGCGCTGGTCCGCCTGGACTCCGTCAACGGCATGGCGCCCGAACACGGCCGTGGCCGCCCGGAGTTCAACAAGCTCACGCCGCTGTACCCGCAGGACCGGCTCCGCCTGGAGACCGACCCGGGCGTGCTGACCACCCGCATCATCGACCTCGTGTCGCCGATCGGTAAGGGCCAGCGCGGTCTGATCGTGGCCCCGCCGAAGACCGGCAAGACCATGATCATGCAGGCGATCGCCAACGCGATCACGCACAACAACCCCGAGTGCCACCTGATGGTCGTCCTCGTCGACGAGCGTCCGGAAGAGGTCACCGACATGCAGCGGTCGGTCAAGGGCGAGGTCATCTCCTCGACCTTCGACCGCCCGGCCGAGGACCACACGACGGTCGCGGAGCTCGCCATCGAGCGTGCGAAGCGGCTGGTCGAGCTCGGTCACGACGTGGTCGTCCTGCTGGACTCCATCACGCGTCTGGGCCGTGCGTACAACCTCGCCGCCCCGGCCTCCGGCCGCATCCTGTCCGGTGGTGTCGACTCGACGGCGCTGTACCCGCCGAAGCGCTTCTTCGGTGCGGCCCGCAACATCGAGGACGGCGGCTCGCTGACCATCCTCGCCACCGCCCTGGTGGACACCGGGTCCCGCATGGACGAGGTCATCTTCGAGGAGTTCAAGGGCACGGGTAACGCCGAGCTCAAGCTCGACCGGAAGCTCGCCGACAAGCGCATCTTCCCGGCGGTGGACGTCGACGCGTCCGGCACCCGTAAGGAAGAGATCCTGCTCGCCAACGACGAGCTCGCCATCGTCTGGAAGCTGCGCCGGGTGCTGCACGCCCTCGACCAGCAGCAGGCGGTCGAGCTGCTTCTCGACAAGATGAAGCAGACGAAGTCGAACGCCGAGTTCCTGATGCAGATCCAGAAGACGACGCCGACGCCCGGCAACGGCGACTGAGACAGGCACGGCGCACAGGGCCGCCCCCGTTCACATGCGACGGGAGCGGCCCTTTGTGGTGTTCATGTGCATGTAGGATCACGCTCTCTTCGAACTTGTGATCCCGAGGGGGGACATTCGTGGGTAGAACCATGCCCGGGGGCGGTCGGCACAGACGCCGGATACGTATCGCCGTTCCCGTCGCCGCGGCCGGTGTCGCCGCCGCCGTGGCCGCCGCGCTGCTGACGACGTCCGCCGGTGCGGCCACCGCACTGCCGCAGCCGACAATCAAGCCCGCCACCAGCTCACCGTCGCTCGCCGAGCTGGAGAAGCGCGTCGCCGGCGCCATGGCCGGTGACGACGTCGCCGGGAAGACGAACAAGGCCTCGCTCAGCGCGAGCACGAACACGAGCCCTTCCACCGTCGACCCGAAGGTCATCGGCGGCAACGAGACCACCATCACCTCGGCCCCGTGGATGGCGCAGCTCCACTACTACGACGGCCGGGGCACCTCGGGCACGAGCGACGACATCGGCTTCTTCTGCGGCGGCGCCGTGGTCGCACCGACGAAGATCCTCACCGCCGCGCACTGCGTCAAGGGCTACAACTGGAACGCCAACGGCGCCATCGTCACCGGCACCTCCCAGCTGCCCTCGGCCGACGGCAGCGACCTGCACGGCGGCACCGTCACCGGCGTCTGGCGGCAGTGGAACCACCCGTCGTACAACGCGACGACCATCGACAACGACATCGCGGTGCTCACCCTGCCCGTCCCGGTCAAGGCCACCCCGATCCGTATGACGACGTCCGGCGACACCACGTCGTACAAGGCGGGCACCAGCGCCAAGGTCTACGGCTGGGGCCGCACCAGCTCCACCAGCGACGCCATCTCCGAGACGCTGAAGACGGCCACGCTGCCCGTCCAGTCCGACACCACCTGCGCCGGCTACTACGGCGGGGACTTCGTCAAGGGGCACATGGTCTGCGCGGGCGAGCCCGCCACCGGCAGCGACGCCGGCACCGTCTCCGCCTGCAACGGCGACTCCGGCGGCCCGCTGGTCGTGAACAACCGGATCGTCGGTGTCGTGTCCTGGGGCGTGACGGACTGCGTCGCCAAGAGCGCCTACAGCGTCTTCAGCAAGGTCAGCTCGTACGTCGGCGCGACCTACCCGAGGGTCGACGACACCAACATCAGCGGCGACCACAAGGCCGACCTGTGGGTGCGCAACGCCTCAACCAAGACCGGCTACTCCAAGGACTCCAAGGGCACGTCCTTCGCCGCCCGCGAGTCCTGGGGCAACTGGAACGGCTTCAACGTCGTCCTCCAGACGGACCTCGACCGGGACGGCTACCAGGACCTGGTCTACCGGCGCAGCAGCGACGGCGACCTCTTCTGGACCCACTACGTGATCTCCAGCGGCACCTGGTCCACCAAGCAGCTCGCCGACAACTGGAAGACCCGCACCCGCATCATCACCCCCGGTGACGTCACCGGCGACTACCTGCCCGACCTGCTCTCGGTCGACTCCGCGGGCGTGATGTGGATCTACCCGGGCAAGGGCAACGGCACCTTCGCGCCCCGCGTGAAGGTCGGCTCCGGCTGGAACCAGTACAACTCCGTGCGCGGCCACGGCGACTTCACCGGGGACGGCAAGACCGACCTGATCGCCCGCAGCTCATCGGGCAGCTACGTGTACCTCTACAAGGGCACCGGCCAGGCCGGCTCGGGCGCCTTCTCGGCCCGGGTCAAGGTGCGCACCTGGAGCGGCTACAACGCCTTCGACGCGACCGGCGACATCACCGGCGACGGCAAGGCCGACTTCCTGGCCCGCACCCCGGGCGGCACGCTCTACCTGTACCCGGGCACCGGCAAGGCGACCAGCGAGATCTTTGCCACAAGGGTGTCCGTCGGTACCGATTTCAAGCAGTACGACATCTTCGGCTGAAACCGCAGGTGAGCGAGGTACCCCTCGCTGTGACGAACACACACTGTGCCCACCGCCGCACGCGGTGGGCACAGTCCGTTGTGCAACCCTTTCCCGAGTTTCTCCGTCTGACCAGGCGGAGGGACGATGGTGCCAGGAGCAGGTCCCCGACCGTTCACGCCTGGTACTGACCGCAGGGGGTAACCGACCGTAGACGAGCTGAGGAGCACATGTCTGCCGAGAGCACGCCGGGTCCGGGCATACCGGACGATACCGGCGCCACCGGGCCGCGCCACCGCGCCAAGGGCCGACGCCGCAAGCCCGGCAAGCGTCACAGGGGCCTGATGGCGACGGCCTGGACCGCCGCGGGCATCGTCGTCCTGGGCGGCGCGGGGGCGGGTTACCTGTACTTCAAGCTCAACGGCAACCTGAAGAGCGTCGACATCGACCAGGCCCTCGGCACGGACCGCCCCAAGAAGGCCGACAACGGCTCGGAGAACATCCTCGTCCTCGGCTCCGACACCCGCGCCGGCGGCAACAAGAAGCTCGGCGGCGGCACCGACGACGGCAGCGCCCGCTCCGACACGGCGATGATCGTGCACGTCTACAAGGGCCACAAGAAGGCCAGCGTGGTCTCCATCCCGCGTGACACCCTCATCGACCGGCCCGCGTGCACGGACACCAAGGGCGACGAGCACCCCGCCGCGAACGGCGTGATGTTCAACTCCGCGTACTCCACCGGCGGGGCCGCCTGCGCCGTGAAGACCGTCGAGTCGATCACCGACCTGCGCATGGACCACTACCTGGAGGTCGACTTCGCCGGCTTCCAGAAGCTCATCGACGACCTCGGCGGCGTCGAGGTCACCACGACCAAGAGCATCGACGACCCCGACAGCCACCTGAAGCTGAGGGCCGGCACCCACAGACTCGACGGCGAGCAGGCCCTCGGCCTGGTCCGCACCCGCCACGGCGTCGGCGACGGCTCCGACCTGGGCCGCATCCAGCTCCAGCAGGCCTTCATCAAGGCCCTGGTCAACCAGGTCAAGGACGTCGGCGTCTTCACCGACCCCAAGAAGCTGCTCGACCTCGCGGAGACCGCGACCAAGACGGTGACGGCCGACTCCGACCTCGGCTCGGTCAGCAAGCTCGCGTCCTTCGCGGGCAGCCTCAAGAGCATCACCCCGTCCAACATGCACATGGTCACGATGCCGGTGGCCTACGACCCGGCAGACCCCAACCGCGTCCTCCTCCAGAAGAAGAAGGCCGACCAGATCTGGAAGGCCCTGGAGAACGACAAGCCGATCCCGAAGAGCGCGACGAAGGGCACGGCAACGGGCGAAGCCAAGGGCGTCGTGAGCGGCTCCTGAGGGCAGCGCCCAAGGGGCGCGGGGCTGTATCGATGTGCGGCTCCGCCGCGTGGGCGCGCCAAGCCCCCACCGGGCCCGCAGGGAACAAACAACGGCGACCCCCGGTTTTGGGAGAAGGCACCAGTCCTGGCAGACTGGTACGTCGGCCCCGGTTCACGCTCCCGCAGCCCGCGGCAGCGACCCGGCGCCCTCCCGAAACCTAGGAGACACCTTGAAGCGCGACATCCACCCCGCGTACGTCGAGACGCAGGTCAGCTGCACCTGCGGCGCGTCGTTCACCACCCGCAGCACCATCGAGTCCGGCACGATCCGCGCCGATGTCTGCTCCGAGTGCCACCCGTTCTACACGGGCAAGCAGAAGATCCTCGACACCGGTGGCCGCGTGGCCCGCTTCGAGGCCCGCTTCGGCAAGGCCGCCGGCTCCAAGAAGTAGCGAGCCCCATTTCGCCGGTCCGCGGCGCGCCCCCTCACCGGGCGCTCCGGGACCGGCGTTTTTGGTCGCCCGCCCCTTCACCCCCGCCAGTACACAGGAGCCCAAGATGTTCGAGGCCGTCGAGGAACTCGTCGCCGAGCACGCCGACCTGGAGAAGAAGCTCGCCGACCCGTCGGTCCACTCCGACCAGGCAAACGCGCGCAAGCTGAACAAGCGTTACGCCGAGCTCACCCCGATCGTCGCCACGTACCGCTCCTGGACGCAGACGGGCGACGACATCGAGACCGCGCGCGAATTCGCCGCCGACGACCCCGACTTCGTGGCCGAGGTCAAGGAGCTGGAGCAGCGGCGCGAGGAGCTGACCGAGAAGCTGCGCCTTCTCCTCGTCCCGCGCGATCCCAGCGACGACAAGGACGTCATCCTGGAGATCAAGGCGGGCGCGGGCGGCGACGAGTCGGCCCTGTTCGCCGGCGACCTGCTGCGCATGTACCTGCGGTACGCCGAGCGCGTCGGCTGGAAGACCGAGATCATCGACGCCACCGAGTCCGAGCTGGGCGGCTACAAGGACGTCCAGGTGGCCGTGAAGACCAAGGGTGGCCAGGGTGCGACGGAGCCGGGACAGGGCGTGTGGGCCCGTCTGAAGTACGAGGGCGGCGTGCACCGCGTGCAGCGCGTCCCCGCCACCGAGTCCCAGGGCCGTATCCACACCTCCGCCGCCGGTGTCCTCGTCACTCCCGAGGCCGAGGAGGTCGACGTCGAGATCAATCCGAACGACCTCCGCATCGACGTCTACCGCTCCTCCGGGCCGGGCGGACAGTCCGTCAACACCACCGACTCCGCCGTGCGCATCACGCACATCCCGACCGGAGTCGTCGCCTCCTGCCAGAACGAGAAGAGCCAGTTGCAGAACAAGGAGCAGGCACTGCGTATCCTGCGCTCCAGGCTGCTCGCCATGGCACAGGAGGAGGCGGAGAGGGAGGCCGCCGACGCCCGCCGCAGCCAGGTCCGCACCGTCGACCGCTCCGAGAAGATCCGCACGTACAACTTCCCGGAGAACCGCATCTCGGACCACCGCGTCGGCTTCAAGGCGTACAACCTGGACCAGGTGCTGGACGGCGACCTCGCCGCGGTGATCCAGGCCTGCGTCGACGCGGACTCGGCGGCGAAGCTCGCGGCCGCGTAGGACCCACAGGAGTATCCACAGGAGTACCGAGTACCGGAGGACTTGCGTGCAGCAGTCATTTGGGGGGCGACCCCCAAGCCCCCGCAGCGTGCTGCTCGCGGAGGTGGCCCAGGCCACCCAGCGGCTCGCCGACGCCGGCGTGCCCTCGCCGCGCACCGACGCGGAGGAGCTCGCCGCGTTCGTGCACGGCGTCAAGCGCGGCGAGCTGCACTCCGTCAAGGACTCCGACTTCGACGCCCGCTACTGGGAGGTCATCGCCCGCCGCGAGGCCCGCGAGCCGCTCCAGCACATCACCGGGCGGGCCTACTTCCGGTACCTGGAACTCCAGGTCGGCCCCGGGGTGTTCGTACCGCGGCCCGAGACGGAGTCCGTGGTCGGCTGGGCCATAGACGCCGTACGGGCCATGGACGTCGTCGAGCCGTGCATCGTCGACCTGTGCACCGGCTCCGGCGCCATCGCGCTCGCCCTCGCCCAGGAGGTGCCGCGCTCGCGTGTGTACGCCGTGGAGCTGTCCGAGGACGCCCTCAGGTGGACCCGCAAGAACGTGGAGGGGTCCAGGGTCGAACTGCGTCAGGGAGACGCCCTGACGGCCTTCCCGGACCTCGACGGCCAGGTCGACCTCGTCATCTCCAACCCGCCGTACATCCCGCTCACCGAGTGGGAGTACGTCGCCCCCGAGGCGCGGGACTACGACCCCGGCCTGGCCCTGTTCTCCGGCGAGGACGGCCTCGATCTCATCCGCGGCCTGGAACGCACGGCGCACCGGCTGCTGCGCCCCGGCGGCGTCGTGGTCGTGGAGCACGCCGACACCCAGGGCGGCCAGGTGCCGTGGATCTTCGCCGAGGACCGCGGCTGGACCGACGCAGCCGACCATCCGGACCTGAACAACCGCCCGCGTTTCGCCACGGCCCGCAAGGCACTGCCGTGAGCGCACCACAGTCTTCGCAGACTTCGTCCCAGCAGCACGTGTACGAGGAGGCCAGCTAAAGATGGCACGGCGATACGACACCAACGACGCGACCGACCGTGTGACCGGTCTGCGTGAGGCAGCGTCCGCCGTCCGCCGTGGCGAGCTCGTGGTGCTGCCGACGGACACGGTGTACGGCATCGGCGCCGACGCGTTCTCCTCGGAGGCGGTCGCCGACCTGCTCGAGGCCAAGGGCCGGGGCCGCAACATGCCCACCCCCGTGCTCATCGGCTCACCGAACACGCTGCACGGGCTCGTCACGGACTTCTCGGAGCTGGCCTGGGAGCTGGTCGACGCCTTCTGGCCGGGCGCGCTGACGCTCGTCGCCAAGCACCAGCCGTCCCTCCAGTGGGACCTGGGCGACACCCGGGGCACGGTCGCCGTGCGCATGCCGCTGCACCCGGTCGCCATCGAGCTGCTGACGGAGGTCGGCCCGATGGCCGTCTCCTCCGCCAACCTGACCGGCCACCCGGCGCCGGAGGACTGCGACGCCGCGCAGGAGATGCTCGGCGACTCCGTCTCCGTCTACCTGGACGGCGGCCCGACGCCCGGCAACGTCCCGTCGTCGATCGTCGACGTGACGCGTGAGGTGCCGCTGCTGCTGCGCGCCGGCGCGCTCTCCGCGGAAGAGCTGCGAAAGGTCGTACCCGACCTCGAGGTGGCGAATTGACGGCCCCTGGAGCGGGGCGTGGCATAGGCAACGGGGAAAGCGCGGCGGAGATCACGACGACCTTCGTGGGACTTCCGCGCGACAGCTTCCGCATCCTCCACGTCAGCACCGGCAACGTATGCCGCTCGCCCATCACCGAGCGGCTGACCCGCCATTTCGTGCGGGAGCGGCTCGGGATCCTGGGCGGCGGGCTGATCGTGGAGAGCGCGGGCACCTGGGGTCACGAGGGCGCCCCCATGGAGGCCAACGCGGAGACCGTGCTGGCCGACTTCGGCGCGGACGCCTCCGGCTTCGTCGGCCGCGAGCTCCTCGACGAGCACGTGATCCGCGCCGACCTGGTGCTGACCGCAACCCGGGACCACCGGGCGCAGGTCATCTCCATGGGGCACTCGGCGGGCCTGCGGACCTTCACGCTCAAGGAGTTCACCCGCCTGGTGAAGGCCATCGACCCGGCGACCCTGCCGCCCCTGGAGGAGGGCGTGGTCACCCGCGCGCGTGCGCTGGTGCGTGCCGCGGCGGCTCTACGCGGGTGGCTGCTGGCCCCGAACGCCGAGGCGGACGAGGTGTACGACCCGTACGGGGCGCCCCTGACGTTCTTCCGGTCCATCGGGGACGAGATACACCAGGCACTCGATCCGGTCGTCACGGCCCTGACGGGCGTCCCCGCAAAGACGTAACGACCGAGCGCCCGAGGGGCCCCGGGCCTACATTGGACGTACGTCACCGTCGACGCCGCCCGGAGCCCATCATGACGGTCACCCCTGCCATCGAGGCAGACCTCCTGCGCCGCCAGGACCCCGAACTCGCCGACATCCTGCTCGGCGAGCGGGAGCGGCAGGCGACCACGCTCCAGCTGATCGCCGCCGAGAACTTCAGCTCGCCGGCCGTCCTGGCCGCCCTCGGCTCGCCGCTCGCGAACAAGTACGCCGAGGGCTACCCGGGAGCGCGCCACCACGGCGGCTGCGAGATCGTCGACGTCGCCGAACGCGTCGCCGTGGACCGGGCCAGGGCGCTGTTCGGTGCCGAGCACGCCAACGTGCAGTCCCACTCCGGCTCTTCGGCCGTCCTGGCCGCCTACGCCGCCCTGCTGCGCCCCGGCGACACCGTCCTCGCCCTCGGCCTGCCCTACGGCGGCCATCTCACGCACGGCTCGCCGGCCAACTTCTCCGGCCGCTGGTTCGACTTCGTCGGATACGGCGTGGAGGCCGAGTCCGGACTGATCGACCACGACCAGGTGCGCACCCTGGCCCGCACGCGCCGGCCGAAGGCGATCGTGTGCGGCTCGATCGCCTACCCCCGGCACATCGACTACGCGTTCTTCCGCGAGGTCGCCGACGAGGTGGGCGCCTACCTCGTCGCGGACGCCGCGCATCCCATCGGGCTCGTCGCCGGGGGAGCGGCGCCGAACCCGGTGCCGTGCGCGGACATCGTCTGTGCGACGACCCACAAGGTGCTGCGGGGTCCGCGCGGCGGCATGATCCTGTGCCGAGCGGAGCTGGCCGAGCGGGTCGACCGGGCCGTGTTCCCTTTCACACAGGGCGGCGCGCAGATGCACACCATCGCCGCCAAGGCGGTCGCGTTCGGGGAGGCGGCAACACCGGCGTTCGCCGTGTACGCCCATCAGGTGGTCGCCAATGCGAGGGTTCTCGCGGCCCGGCTGGCCGCCGAGGGCCTGGTCGTCACCACGGGCGGCACGGACACCCATCTGATCACCGCCGACCCGGCACCGCTCGGCGTCGACGGCCGCACCGCCCGGGGCCGTCTCGCCGCGGCCGGCCTGGTCATGGACTGCTGCGCGCTGCCGCACGGCGACGCCCGGGGGCTCAGGCTGGGCACGGCCGCCGTCACCACGCAGGGCATGGGCGAGGCGGAGATGGCGCGGATCGCCGAGCTGCTCGCGGGGGTGCTCAGGGGCGTGACCGAGACCGTGAGGGCCCGTGAAGAAGTGCGGGAGCTGGCCGGTGGATTTCCGCCGTATCCGGCTTGAGTCGGGGTAAGCGCACCAGGGTGCACAGCTACTCGTGCAACCATCGTCGCTACCCGGAAGTCCCCACTCGTATGCGCGCATCGCTAGGGTGTGGGGCTGTGATGGCCAGCGAGACCTGTGGGGAAGCCCGTGCGTGAATACCTGCTGACGCTCTGCATCACGGCCGCGGTGACGTATCTGCTGACAGGGCCGGTACGGAAGTTCGCGATCGTGGCCGGAGCGATGCCGGAGATCCGGGCACGTGACGTGCACCGGGAACCCACTCCGCGGCTCGGCGGGATCGCGATGTTCTTCGGCCTGTGCGCGGGCCTGCTGGTCGCCGACCACCTGACCAACCTCAGTCAGGTCTTCGAGACGTCGAACGAACCCCGGGCGCTGCTGTCCGGGGCGGCGGTGATCTGGCTGATCGGTGTGCTGGACGACAAGTTCGAGATCGACGCCCTGATCAAGCTGGGCGGCCAGATGATCGCCGCGGGCGTGATGGTCGTACAGGGTCTGACGATCCTGTGGCTGCCGATCCCGGGCATCGGCTCGGTCGCGCTCACCCAGTGGCAGGGCACCCTGCTGACGGTGGCGCTGGTGGTCATCACCATCAACGCGGTCAACTTCGTCGACGGCCTGGACGGCCTCGCGGCCGGCATGGTCTGCATCGCGGCCACCGCGTTCTTCCTGTACGCCTACCGGATCTGGTACTCCTACGGCATCGAGGCCGCCGCCCCCGCCACTCTCTTCTCGGCGATCCTGATGGGCATGTGCCTGGGCTTCCTGCCGCACAACATGCACCCGGCGCGGATCTTCATGGGCGACTCCGGCTCCATGCTGATCGGCCTGGTCCTGGCCGCCGGCGCGATCTCCGTCACCGGCCAGGTCGACCCGGACGCGCTCAACCTGTACGTCGGGTCGGAGAAGGAGGCCGTGCACCAGACGGTCCCCGTCTACATCCCGCTGCTGCTGCCGCTGACGATCATCGCGGTGCCGGCCGCCGACCTGATCCTGGCGATCGTGCGCCGCACCTGGCGCGGCCAGTCGCCGTTCGCGGCCGACCGCGGCCACCTGCACCACCGCCTGCTGGAGATCGGCCACTCGCACAGCCGGGCCGTGCTGATCATGTACTTCTGGTCGGCGCTGATCGCCTTCGGGGCGCTGGCCTACTCGGTCAACTCGGCGTCCATGTGGATCGTGCTCGGCATCGTGTTCCTCAGCGCGATCGGCCTGGCCCTGCTCCTGCTGCCGCGCTTCACGCCGCGCGCCCCGCGCTGGATGGAGCAGTTCGTGCCGCCGCGCTACCGGCGCCGCGGGGTCCCGGCCCTGGCACCCGAGGCCTCGACGCCGGCGTCCGCCGCCGAGCAGCCGGCCTCGGTCGCGCGTGAGAACCACGCCCCGGTCGTGTCCGGGGTCTCAGGAGTCAACGGGGCCACCGCCGTTGGTGCCCGTTCGCGGCTGGCGGACCGGCGTAAGGCCGGGACAAGGTAAGAATCTGACTAGAGCATTGCCAAGTCGTGGGGTTGCGATGGGGGAGCGAAGCGTCCCAATACCAGACAAGTCGGCAGTGTTCTCGCTCAGACGCGCATGTTCACTCTCATGTGTGACGGTGCGCACACCTTCAGGTAAAGACTGCATCAAATAGTTTGTGATACGGTTCACGAGAACCCCCGGATAGAGCCGAAGGGCCGTAGTGCGACGGCCCATTGGTGTGAGGTCTCCACTCAGCCCGGGACTACGCTCGTCCATGACGACACCCCTGCCCCCTGCGAAAGCGGAGTTGCCGCCATGCCGTCCAATGACGCCCGGATTCTGGCCCAGGCCGCCGTGCCCACGGCTGCCGTCGGTGCTGTTGCCGCCGTCATCAGTGGTGTGGTTGCCGGCGGCAAGGGAGCGATCGGGGCGGTCGTCGCGACGCTCGTGGTGATCCTGTTCATGGGGATCGGTCTCTACGTCCTGCGGCGCACTGCCAAATCGCTTCCGCACCTTTTCCAGGCGATGGGCCTGATGCTCTACGCGGCGCAGATCCTTCTGCTGTTCGTCTTTGTCGCGGCGTTCAAGAACACGACGCTGTTCGACCCCAAAGCCTTCGCTATCACGCTCGTCGTCGGCACCCTCGCATGGATCGCCGCGCAGACGCGTGCCCACATGAAGGCCAAGATCCTTTACGTCGAGCCCGATTCGACGACGGGCGGGAAGCCCGAAAAGTCGGGGCACTCGTCGTGAGGGGTAGGCCCGGGATAAAGAGGCAAGAGATCTCCTGCTATCGTCCGGTGCCAACTGCGGCATCGCGGGCGCGGGCATCCGAGCTGACGCCTGCTCCCTCGCGAGGCGAGATGCCCCCCAGCCGCCCCCACATCCGTAACACCAGTCCCGTGCCGAACCGCGGCTCTGTGCCGCGCCGACACAACGAGGTTGCCGTACCCATGCGTCACGCCGAAGGAGCCCGCGGTGAGTGCTGACCAGACCCAGCTCGCCTTTGACTGGAGCTGTCGGATCATGTCCGACAACGGGTGTGGTTTTCCGGCTCCGGGCCTGCACTCGTTCCTCTTCAAGCCGATCGCCACGGTTGGAGGGTTCGAGTTCAACAAGGTGATGCTGCTCGCGGTCATCACCACCCTGCTTGTCGTCACCTTCTTCACGCTCGCCTTCGGCAAGGCGAAGGTGGTGCCGGGCAAGCTCCAGATGATCGGCGAGGCAGGCTACGACTTCGTCCGCCGCGGCATCGTCTACGAGACCCTCGGTAAGAAGGAGGGCGAGAAGTACGTCCCCCTGATGGTCTCGCTGTTCTTCTTCATCTGGATCATGAACATCTGGTCCGTGATCCCACTGGCCCAGTTCCCGGTGTCGTCGATCATCGCCTACCCGATGGTGCTGGCCGCCATCGTCTACGTGGTGTGGGTCTCGCTGACCTTCAAGCGGCACGGTTTCGTCGGCTTCTTCAAGAACGTCACCGGCTACGACAAGGAACTCGGCCCGGTTCTCCCGCTCGTGATGGTCATCGAGTTCTTCTCGAACCTGCTCGTTCGACCCTTCACGCACGCGGTCCGACTCTTCGCCAACATGTTCGCCGGCCACCTGATGCTGGTGATGTTCACCGTCGCCTCGTGGTACCTGCTGAACAGCTGGCTGATCCCGGCCGCCGGTGTCTCCTTCGTCATGACGATGGTCATGATCCTCTTCGAGCTCTTCGTGCAGGCCGTCCAGGCGTACGTCTTCGTCCTGCTTGCCTGCTCGTACATCCAGGGCGCTCTCGCCAAGCACCACTGAGCCGCTCCGCCCCACAAGCCCCAAGAACGTCCGGTGGCCAACCCCCGCCGGTCCATGAAAGAGAAGGAAGAATCAGCATGGCTGCCCTTGAGACCCTCGCCGCCGTCGAAGGCAACATCGGTTCCATCGGCTACGGCCTCGCCGCCATCGGCCCCGGCGTCGGCGTCGGCATCATCTTCGGCAACGGCACCCAGGCCCTGGCCCGCCAGCCCGAGGCGGCCGGTCTGATCCGTGCCAACCAGATCCTCGGCTTCGCCTTCTGTGAGGCGCTCGCCCTCATCGGCATCGTCATGCCGTTCGTCTACAACTGACGAACGCTGACGAGCCGAACCTTTCGACGAAAGGCACTGATGTGATCGCCAACCTGGTGCAGCTGGCGGCCGAGGAAGAGCAGAACCCGCTCATTCCTCCGGGCCCCGAGCTGCTCGTCGGCACCATCGCCTTCGCCATCGTGTTCTTCTTCTTCTGGAAGAAGCTGCTTCCGAACATCAACAAGGTTCTGGAGGAGCGCCGCGCGGCGATCGAAGGCGGTATCGAAGAGGCCGAGACCATGAAGGTCGAGGCCCAGAGCGTCCTTGAGCAGTACAAGGCACAGCTCGCCGAGGCCCGGCACGAGGCCGCGCGTCTGCGCCAGGAGGCGCAGGAGCAGGGTGCCGCCCTCATCGCCGAGATGCGGGCCGAGGGCCAGCGGCAGCGCGAGGAGATCGTCGCCGCCGGTCACGCCCAGATCGAGGCCGACCGCAAGGCCGCCTCGTCCGCGCTCCGCCAGGACGTCGGCAAGCTCGCCACCGACCTGGCCGGCAAGCTCGTCGGCGAGTCCCTCGAGGACCACGCCCGCCAGAGCCGCGTGATCGACCGGTTCCTCGACGACCTCGAGGAGAAGGCCGAGGCCGGCCGATGAACGGAGCGAGCCGCGAGGCCCTGGCAGCCGCACGCGAGCGTCTCGACGCGCTGACGGACTCCACGTCCGTGGACGCCGGCTCGCTCGCCGACGAGCTGGCCGCCGTCACCGCGCTGCTCGACCGCGAGGTGTCGCTGCGTCGGGTCCTCACCGACCCGGCGCAGGCCGGTGAAGCCAAGGCCGAACTGGCCCAGCGCCTGCTCGGCACCCAGGTCAGCGGCCCGGCCGCCGACCTGGTCGCCGGAATGGTGCGCTCCCGCTGGTCGCAGTCGCGCGACCTGGTGGACGCACTGGAGACGCTGGCCGACACCGCCGACCTCACCGCCGCGCAGAAGGCGGGCAAGCTCGACGACGTCGAGGACGAGCTGTTCCGCTTCGGGCGGATCGTCTCCGGCAGCACCGAGCTGCGCGCCGCGCTGACCGACCGCAAGGCCACCACCTCGGCCAAGAGCGCGCTGCTGCGCAGCCTGCTCGGCGGCCGGGCGCAGGCGGCCACCGAGCGTCTGGTGACGCGCCTTGTGACCGCGCCGCGGGGACGTAGCCTGGAGTCGGGACTGGAGTCCCTGTCCAAGCTCGCCGCCGAGCGCCGGGACCGCATGGTCGCCACCGTCACCTCGGCGGTACCGCTGAGCGACGCGCAGAAGCAGCGCCTGGGCGCCGCCCTCGCGAAGCTCTACGGCCGCAAGATGCACCTCAACCTGGACGTGGACCCCGAGGTCCTCGGCGGGATCCGGGTGCAGGTCGGCGACGAGGTCATCAACGGCTCCCTCGCGGACCGCATCGAGGACGCCAGCCGCCGGCTCACGAGCTGAGCAGCAACTCAATAGGCAGTACGTACTTACGACGGCCCTGGTTGGGCCGTGCAGAAGAATCCTGGGGGTCGCCCCCAGACCCCCTAAGAAACTTCGGGCCCAACAAGGAGAGCAGGGAACCCAGATGGCGGAGCTCACGATCCGGCCGGAGGAGATCCGGGACGCGCTGGAGAACTTCGTCCAGGCGTACAAGCCGGACGCGGCCTCGCGCGAGGAGGTCGGTACGGTCACCTTTGCCGGCGACGGCATCGCGAAGGTCGAGGGCCTGCCCTCGACCATGGCCAACGAGCTGCTGAAGTTCGAGGACGGCACCCTCGGCCTCGCCCTCAACCTCGAGGAGCGCGAGATCGGCTGCGTCGTCCTCGGCGAGTTCAGCGGCATCGAGGAGGGGCAGCCGGTCAGCCGTACCGGCGAGGTCCTGTCCGTCGCGGTCGGCGAGGGCTACCTCGGCCGCGTGGTGGACCCCCTCGGCAACCCGATCGACGGCCTCGGCGAGATCGAGACCGACAGCCGTCGCGCCCTGGAGCTGCAGGCTCCGGGCGTCATGGTCCGTAAGTCGGTGCACGAGCCGATGGAGACGGGCTACAAGGCCGTCGACACCATGACCCCGATCGGCCGTGGCCAGCGTCAGCTGATCATCGGCGACCGCCAGACCGGCAAGACCGCCCTGGCCGTCGACACGATCATCAACCAGCGCGACAACTGGCGCACCGGCGACCCGGACAAGCAGGTCCGCTGCATCTACGTCGCCATCGGCCAGAAGGGCTCCACCATCGCCGGCGTGCGCGGCGCTCTGGAGGAGGCCGGCGCGCTGGAGTACACGACCATCGTCGCCGCCCCGGCGTCCGACCCGGCCGGCTTCAAGTACCTGGCGCCGTACACCGGTTCGGCCATCGGCCAGCACTGGATGTACCAGGGCAAGCACGTCCTGATCATCTTCGACGACCTGTCGAAGCAGGCCGACGCCTACCGCGCCGTGTCGCTGCTGCTGCGCCGCCCGCCGGGCCGTGAGGCCTACCCGGGTGACGTCTTCTACCTGCACTCCCGGCTGCTGGAGCGCTGCGCCAAGCTCTCCGACGAGATGGGCGCCGGCTCGATGACCGGTCTGCCGATCGTCGAGACCAAGGCCAACGACGTCTCGGCGTTCATCCCGACCAACGTCATCTCCATCACCGACGGCCAGTGCTTCCTGGAGTCGGACCTGTTCAACGCCGGTCAGCGCCCCGCGCTGAACGTCGGTATCTCGGTCTCCCGAGTCGGTGGCTCCGCCCAGCACAAGGCGATCCGCCAGGTCTCCGGCCGTCTGCGTGTGGACCTCGCCCAGTTCCGTGAGCTGGAGGCGTTCGCCGCCTTCGGTTCCGACCTGGACGCCGCGTCCAAGGCGCAGCTGGAGCGCGGTCAGCGCATGGTCGAGCTGCTGAAGCAGCCGCAGTACCAGCCGATGGCCACCGAGGACCAGGTCGTCTCCATCTGGGCCGGCACCACCGGCAAGATGGACGAGGTTCCGGTCGCCGACATCCGCCGCTTCGAGAAGGAGCTGCTGGAGTACCTGCACCGCAAGGAGCAGGGGCTGCTGACCTCCATCCGCGAGGGCGGGAAGATGTCGGACGACACCCTCCAGGCCATGGCCGACGCCATCGCGGAGTTCAAGAAGCAGTTCGAGACCTCCGACGGCAAGCTGCTCGGCGAGGACGCCCCGGCTGCCGGCAAGTGACGTAAGGAAGGGACCTGACTCATGGGAGCCCAGCTCCGGGTCTACAAGCGTCGCATCCGATCCGTCACCGCGACCAAGAAGATCACGAAGGCGATGGAGATGATCGCCGCCTCGCGCGTCGTCAAGGCGCAGCGCAAGGTGGCGGCGTCCACGCCGTACGCGACCGAGCTCACCCGGGCGGTCGCGGCGGTCGCCACCGGATCGAACACCAAGCACCCGCTGACGACGGAGCCGGAGAACCCGACCCGTGCCGCGGTCCTGCTCCTCACGAGCGACCGCGGTCTGGCCGGCGCCTTCAACTCCAACGCCATCAAGGCCGCGGAGAGGCTCACCGCGCGTCTGGAGGGTGAGGGCAAGGAGGTCGTCAGCTACATCGTCGGCCGCCGTGGTGTCGCCCACTACAACTTCCGCGAGCGCAAGATCGCGGAGTCGTTCACGGGCTTCACCGACGACCCGTCGTACGCGGACGCCAAGAAGGTCGCGGCCCCGCTGATCGAGGCCATCGAGACGGAGACGGCCGAGGGCGGCGTGGACGAGCTCCACATCGTCTACACCGAGTTCGTGTCGATGATGACGCAGACGGCCATCGAGGCCCGGCTGCTGCCGCTCAGCCTCGAAGAGGTCGAGAAGGAGGCCAAGCCCAAGGGCGAGATCCTCCCGCTGTTCGACTTCGAGCCCTCGGCGGAGGACGTCCTGGACGCCCTGCTGCCGCGCTATGTGGAGAGCCGGATCTACAACGCGCTGCTCCAGTCGGCCGCCTCCAAGCACGCCGCCACGCGGCGCGCGATGAAGTCGGCCACCGACAACGCCGGAGAGCTCATCGAGACGCTCACCCGGCTTGCCAACCAGGCCCGCCAGGCCGAAATCACCCAGGAAATCAGCGAGATCGTCGGTGGCGCCAGTGCCCTGGCCGACGCGACCGCGGGGAGTGACCGATAAATGACCACCACTGTTGAGACCGCGACGGCTACGGGCCGCGTCGCCCGGGTCATCGGCCCGGTCGTCGACGTGGAGTTCCCCGTCGACGCGATGCCTGAGATCTACAACGCCCTGCACGTCGAGGTCGCCGACCCGGCGCTCGCGGGCGAGAAGAAGACGCTGACCCTGGAGGTCGCCCAGCACCTGGGTGACGGCCTGGTCCGCGCGATCTCCATGCAGCCCACCGACGGCCTGGTCCGCCAGGCTCCCGTAGTCGACACCGGCGTGGGCATCAGCGTCCCGGTCGGCGAGTTCACCAAGGGCAAGGTGTTCAACACCCTCGGTGAGGTGCTGAACAGCGACGAGGCCTACGAGGGCGAGCGCTGGTCCATCCACCGCAAGGCCCCCGCGTTCGACCAGCTCGAGTCGAAGACCGAGATGTTCGAGACGGGCCTGAAGGTCGTCGACCTTCTCACCCCGTACGTCAAGGGCGGCAAGATCGGTCTGTTCGGTGGTGCCGGTGTCGGCAAGACCGTGCTGATCCAGGAAATGATCATGCGTGTCGCCAACCTCCACGAGGGCGTGTCCGTCTTCGCGGGCGTCGGTGAGCGCACCCGTGAGGGCAACGACCTCATCGCGGAGATGGAAGAGTCCGGCGTTCTGGACAAGACCGCCCTGGTCTTCGGGCAGATGGACGAGCCCCCGGGCACCCGTCTGCGCGTGGCCCTGGCCGGCCTGACGATGGCGGAGTACTTCCGTGACGTCCAGAAGCAGGACGTGCTGTTCTTCATCGACAACATCTTCCGCTTCACCCAGGCCGGTTCCGAGGTGTCGACCCTGCTCGGCCGTATGCCCTCCGCGGTGGGCTACCAGCCGAACCTGGCCGACGAGATGGGCGTCCTCCAGGAGCGCATCACCTCGACCCGTGGTCACTCGATCACCTCGATGCAGGCGATCTACGTCCCCGCGGACGACCTGACCGACCCGGCCCCGGCCACCACCTTCGCCCACCTCGACGCGACGACGGTGCTCTCCCGTCCGATCTCCGAGAAGGGCATCTACCCGGCCGTGGACCCGCTGGACTCCACGTCCCGGATCCTCGACCCGCGGTACATCTCGGCGGACCACTACAACGCCGCGATGCGCGTGAAGAGCATCCTGCAGAAGTACAAGGACCTGCAGGACATCATCGCGATCCTCGGTATCGACGAGCTCGGCGAGGAGGACAAGCTCGTCGTCCACCGTGCCCGTCGCGTGGAGCGCTTCCTGTCCCAGAACACCCACGCCGCCAAGCAGTTCACCGGCGTGGACGGTTCGGACGTGCCGCTGGACGAGTCGATCGCCGCGTTCAACGCGATCTGCGACGGCGAGTACGACCACTTCCCGGAGCAGGCGTTCTTCATGTGCGGTGGTCTCGAGGACCTGAAGAAGAACGCGCAGGAGCTGGGCGTCTCCTGAGCCTCGCGCTCGATGTGAGCTCGTGCTCACGGCGGAGGGGGCGGGCGCGTCCCGCCCCCTCTGTCACGCCTACTAGACTTGTAACCAACACCCGGCACTCCCGCCGGGTGGTGACCCGAGGAGCCACCCTTGGCTGCTGAGCTGCACGTCGCGCTGGTCGCGGCCGACCGTGAGGTCTGGTCCGGCCAGGCCACCCTGGTCGTCGCGCGCACCACGTCCGGCGACATCGGCGTCATGCCCGGTCACCAGCCGCTGCTCGGTGTGCTGGAGTCGGGCCCGGTGACCATCCGTACGAGTGATGGCGGGACGGTCGTCGCCGCGGTCCACGGCGGTTTCATCTCGTTCGCGGACGACAAGCTCTCGCTGCTCGCCGAGGTCGCGGAGCTGTCGGACGAGATCGATGTCCAGCGCGCGGAGCAGGAGCTGGAGCGTGCGAAGGCGGAGGACGACGCGGAGGCCCGGCGCCGCGCGGACGTCCGTCTGCGTGCGGCCACGGCGGCGCGCTGACCCCGCCCGTCGTGTGATGACGTCACTCAGCCGCGGCTGGGTACCGGAGAGATCCGGACCCAGTCGCGGCTGAGGCGGATGTGGGTGTTTTTTACGTTCCGTTACCTAGGAGACGAGGAGGTCGGTGTCGATGGTCCTCGCTCTGACTGTGTGCGGAATTGTCGTGGCTCTCGTCGTGGTGGGACTGTTCGTCTTCGGTCTTCGCCGCCGGCTCATCCAGCGCTCGGGCGGCACCTTCGACGCCAGCCTGCGCTGGGACGCCCCGGAGCAGGGCGACACCAACGGCAAGGGCTGGGCGTACGGGGTGGCCCGGTATAACGGCGACCGCGTCGAGTGGTTCCGTGTCTTCTCGTACTCGCCGCGCCCGCGCCGGATCCTGGAGCGTTCCGCGATCGAGGTGGTCGGCCGCCGGGTCCCGGAGGGCGAGGAGGAGCTGGCGCTGCTCTCCGACCATGTGATCCTCGTCTGTCTGCACCGGGGTACCCGGCTGGAGCTGGCCATGAGCGAGGACGCGCTGACCGGTTTCCTCGCGTGGCTCGAGGCGGCCCCGCCCGGACAGCGAGTGAATGTGGCGTAGCCGCATTCACTCGCTGGGTGGGGGTCCCCCGGACGAAGTCTGGGGAGCGTCAATGTCGCCTAGGTTCGTCTGTCAGTCGAGCCCGTTGACGATGGCCGTCACCAGCTCACCGTTGCCGGTGTCGCCGCTGAACTCCCAGAAGAAGGCGCCGCCCAGCCCCTGGTTCTTGGCCCAGGTCATCTTCCCGGCGATCGTCGAGGGAGTGTCGTACGACCACCAGTTGCTGCCGCAGTGCGCGTACGCCGTGCCCGCGATCGTGCCGGTGGCCGGGCAGGAGTTCTTGAGGACCTTGTAGTCCTCGATGCCGGCCTCGTACGTACCGGGTGCCGCGCCGGTCGCCGTGCCGCCGGGGGCGGACTGGGTGACGCCGGTCCAGCCGCGGCCGTAGAAGCCGATGCCGAGCAGGAGCTTGGCGGACGGGACGCCCTTCGCCTTCAGCTTGGCGATCGCGTCGGCCGAGTTGAAGCCCGCCTGCGGGATGCCGGGGTACGAGGTGAGCGGGGAGTGCGGGGCGGTCGGGCCGTCCTTGTCGAAGGCGCCGAAGTAGTCGTAGGTCATCACGTTGTACCAGTCGAGATACTGCGCGGCACCGCCGTAGTCGGCCGCGTCGATCTTGCCGCCGGCGGAGGCGTCGGCCGTGATCGCGGCGGTGACCAGGTAGTCCTTGCCGAATTCGGCGCGCAGTGCCTGGGAGAGGTTCCTGAACGCCGCCGGGCCCGAGGTGTCACACGTCAGACCGCAGGCGTTCGGATACTCCCAGTCGATGTCGATGCCGTCGAAGACGTCGGCCCAGCGCGGGTCCTCCACGACGGCCTTGCAGGACTTGGCGAAGGCGGCCGCGTTCTGCGCTGCCTGGCCGAAGCCGCCGGAGTAGGTCCAGCCGCCGAACGAGTACAGCACCTTGATGTGCGGGTACTTGGCTTTGAGCTGACGGAGCTGGTTGAAGTTGCCGCGCAGCGGCTGGTCCCAGGTGTCGGCGGTGCCGCTGACGGACTGGTCGGCGGTGTAGGCCTTGTCGTAGGCGGCGTAGGTGTCGTCGACCGTGCACTGGCCGTTCTTGACGTTGCCGAAGGCGTAGTTGATGTGCGTGATCTTCGACGCCGAGCCCGAGGTCACCAGGTTCTTGACGTGGTAGTTGCGGCCGTAGACGCCCCACTCGGTGAAGTAGCCGAGCTTGATCTTGTCGCCGGTGGGCGGGGGTTCCTGCGAGCCGCCGGTGGTGCGCACCCTCACCGCGCCGCTGACCGGGCCGGTCTGGTCGGCGGTGTCGCGGGCCTGGACGGTGTAGGAGTAGTCGGTGCCGGCGGTCAGGCCGGTGTCCGTGTACGAGGTGGTCGTCACCGTGGCGACCTTCGTACCGTCGCGCAGGACGTCGTAGTTCTTGACGCCCTTGTCGTCGGTGGCGGCGGACCAGGTCAGCTTCACCGAGGTGTCGGTGATGCCGGATGCGGTGGGGGTGCCGGGTGGGGAGGGCGGGGCGTCGCCGGGGACGCTGCCGCCGTCGCAGCCGGCGCCGTTGAGCTTGCAGTTCGCGGGGGAGCCGGAGCCGGTGCCGTTGAAGCCGAAGGAGACGGAGGCGCCGGGGGCGAGGGTGCCGTTCCAGGACTTGTTCTTCGCGGTCCAGTGAGTGCCGGAGGAGGTGACGTCGGCGTCCCAGGCGGAGGTGACGGACGTGCCGGAGGGGAAGTCCCACTCGACGGTCCAGGAGCTGAGGGTCGTGGTCCCGGTGTTCTTCACCGTCCACTTGCCTTCGAAGCCGGAGCCCCAGTCCTGCGTCTTGGTGTAGCTCGCGGTGGCGGATGTCGCGGCCTGGGCCGGGCTCGCGAGGCCGACGAGACCGGCCAGCGGGAGCAACAGGGTCGCGAACCCTGCCGCGGCTCTGTGTCTGAAGCGCATGCTGCGCCTCCTTGATGGAGTTGTGGGGGCGTGACTGAGCCTCACGCCCACTCATGGTGCGGTGAGAATAGGAAGGTCTGGACCACCGGTCAATAGGTCTGGACCACCGCGACCGTAGTGATCTGCGGCCGGGTCAGATCCCCAACTCCTGTGCCAGGACGGCCGCTTGCACCCGGCTGCGTAGCTCCAGCTTTCCCAGCAGGCGGCTGACATGGGTCTTCACCGTCGCCTCGGCCATGTCGAGCCGCTCGGCGATGCCCGCGTTGGACAGGCCCTCGCCGAGGCAGGACAGCACCTCGCGCTCGCGCCGCGTCAGCCGGTCGAGGACGGCCGGGTCGGCCGCGGGCTCCCGTGCCGGCTTCGCCGCGAACTCCGCGATCAGCCGCCGGGTGACGGCCGGGGCGATCAGCCCCTCCCCGCGCGCGACCGTGCGTACGGCCTCCAGCAGCTCCTTCGCCTCGGTGTTCTTGAGCAGGAAGCCGGATGCGCCGGCCCGCAGTGCCCCGAAGACGTACTCGTCGAGGTCGAAGGTGGTCAGCACCAGCACGTCGGCGAGCCGTTCCGTAACGACCTGCCGGGTCGCCGACACCCCGTCCAGGCGCGGCATCTGAATGTCCATCAGTACCAGGTCCGGTCGCAGCTCGCGGGCCAGCGCCACCGCCTGCTCGCCGTCCGCCGCCTCGCCGACCACCTCGATGTCGGGCGCGCTGCGCAGGATGAGGACCAGGCCTGCGCGGACGGCGGACTGGTCCTCGGCGACCAGGACGCGGATCATGCGGTGTCTCCTTCGACGGTGTCGTGCACGGGGAGGGTGGCGCGTACGGCCCAGACCTTGCCGCCGGGCGAGTCCTCGGGGCCGGCTTCGAAGGTGCCGTCCAGCAGGGCGGTGCGCTCGCGCATGCCGATGAGCCCGGCGCCGGAGCCGGGGGCGCTGGGCTGGTCCCGGTCCCCGTACGGGCTGGTCACCGCGACGGTCAGCGCACCGTCCTGCCGGGCGAGGGCGACGGTGACCCGGCCGGGGCCGGCGTGCTTGAGGGCGTTGGTGAGGGACTCCTGCACGATGCGGTAGGCGGCGAGTTCGACGGGAGCGGGGACCGTCCCGTGGGCGGCGTCGAGCGTGATGTCGAGGCCGTTGGTGCGCGCGTTCTCGACCAGGGCGGCGAGCCCGTCGAGCGTGGGGGCGGCGACCGGCTCGACGTCACCGCTCGAGTCACGGAGGATCCCGATGAGCCGCCGCATCTCCGCGAGCCCCGCCACGCTGTTCTCGCGGATGACGGTCAGGGCCTCCTGGGAGGTCTTCGGGTCCTGGAGGGAGAGCGCGGCGGTGGAGTGGATGGCGATCGCGGACAGGTGGTTGGCGACCATGTCGTGCAGCTCGCGGGCCATCCGGGCGCGCTCGGCGGTGACTGCCTGGGTACGGTCCATCTCCGCGAGCAGCGCGGTCTGCTCGGCACGCAGCCGGGCCGCCTCCGCGGCCTCGCGGTGATTGCGGACGATGAGGCCGGTGGAGGCGGGGCCGAAGGTGACGAGGCCGGTGATCACGCCGATCAGCAGCGCCTCGGGCTCGCGCCACAGCGCGAACGGCACCACGGTCCCGGCCAGCGAGAGCAGCCCGGTGATCCGCGGGATGCGGTGGGCCGAGGCGGGCGGGCCGTACAGGACGGCCGCGTACATGAGGTCGGTGTACATCAGGATCGTGACCAGGTTGCCCTGGGTGACGGTGTCCAGGAGGAGCGCGGCCGTGCCGGTCAGCAGGGCCGTGCGCGGGGCGGTCCGGCGCAGCAGCTCGCAGCCGGCCATGACGAGCAGCGGCGGCAGGACCGGCCAGCGGCCCGGCAGGAGCACGTACGCCTCGGTGTGCGGACGGGTGGCCAGACCGACGCCCCAGAGCAGCAGCCCGCCGAGCAGGCCGCCGAGCGCGACGTAGACGTCGAAACGGCGTGGGCGGGGGAGTCGTACGGCCATGACACCATCCAACACGGCCGTCGCGCCGGGTGCGTGGACCCCGCGGAGGGTCCCCGGCTGCATCTTTCGATGTACCGCGGGTTCGTCAGTCGCGACGACGATTCCGGCCGCTGCGCACGGGAGCCTGAAGAGGTGACCGAGAGGAGCGCATCGTGATCGTCGCCTTGATCGCCGCCTGTGAGATCGGCTTCTGGGTGCTGCTGGCGGCCGGACTGGCCTTCCGCTACCTGCTGCGCATGCCGCGTACGGGGCTGGCACTGCTGCTGTGCGAGCCGATGCTGGAGGTCGTCCTGCTGGTCGCCACCGCGCTGGACCTGAAGAACGGCGCCGAACCGAACTGGACGCACGGGCTGGCCGCGCTGTACATCGGCTACACCGTGGGGCACGGTCACCGCACGGTGAAGTGGCTCGACGGCCACGCCGCCCACCGGTTCGGCGGGGCGCCGCCGCCGGTCAGGCCCCCGCGCTACGGCATGGCCCGGGCGCGCCACGAGGGCAGGGTCTGGACGGGCACGCTGATCGGCGCCGTCGTCGCGACCGCGCTGCTCCAACTGGCCATCTGGTACGTGGACGATCCGAGCCGGGTCACGTCCCTGGAGAGCTGGCGCTACGTGGCCTGGCGCACGGCCGGCATCCACGGCCTGATCGCGCTGAGCTACTGGATCTGGCCGCGGAAGGCTCCGGCGGGTGAGTCGGAGGTCGCGCTGGAGAAGGAGGGGGCGCACCGATGAGCAAGGCCCGCGGGAACCTGGTGGAAGGGATCGTCACCTTCGTGATCGGCCTCGGGTTGTGGCTGTTCACCGGCGGCGTGGAGGTCCCCGTCGTCACCCTCACGAAGGTCGGCATCGTGATGATGTGCGTCGGCGGAGTGCTGGTCGCCGCCGGGCTGTGGCAGGGCGCGCGGCGCCGGGGCTGAGCGCCGCCTGCCGAGTGCGGGTGCGTCGGGGCCGGTCGCGCAGTTGTCCGCCCCTCGGGGGTGCGGCTTCAGCGCTCCCCGCCCGGCACCCACAGCACGTCTCCGACCTCCTTGTTCGCCGTCCTTGCGAGGATGAACAGGAGGTCGGAGAGGCGGTTGAGGTAGGTGGCCGTCAGCGGGTTCATGACCTCGCCGTGGACCTCCAGGGCCGCCCACGTCGAGCGTTCCGCTCGGCGGACCACTGTGCAGGCCTGGTGGAGGAGAGCCGCGCCGGGGGTGCCGCCCGGGAGGATGAAGGAGCGGAGCTTCTCCAGCCGTTCGTTGAAGCGGTCGCAGTCCGCCTCCAGCTTGTCGATGTAGAACTGCTCCACCCGCAGGGGCGGGAACTCGGGGTTCTCCACCACCGGCGTCGACAGGTCCGCGCCCACGTCGAACAGGTCGTTCTGCACGCGGGTGAGGACCTTGACGATCTCCTCGTCCAGGCCGCCCAGCGCGATGGCCGTGCCGATCACCGCGTTCGCCTCGTTGGCGTCGGCGTACGCCGCGATCCGCAGGTCGGTCTTGGCGACCCGGCTCATGTCGCCGAGGGCGGTGGTGCCCTGGTCGCCGGTCCTGGTGTAGATGCGCGTCAGATTGACCATGTGGCCAGCGTAGTTACGCTCCGGCCGTTCGGAACACGCGTGTGCCCACTGTCACGGACAGGGCCGTGAAGCCGACGGCCACCAGGACGCCGTACAGCATGTGTGCCGTGGCGTAGGAGCCGACGTAGGCGTCCCGGACGGCGTCGACCAGATAGCGGAACGGCATGAGGTGCGACAGCACGTCCAGCCAGGCCGGGCCCAGGGTCATCGGGAGCATCAGCCCGGACAGCAGCATCGACGGCATGGTCAGCGCGTTGATCGCCGGGCCGAAGCTCTGCGGGGTGTCCAGCTTCATGGCCAGCGCGTACGACAGCGCGGCCAGCGAGAGGCTGAGCAGCGCGACGAACGCGAAGCCGATCAGGACGCCGGGCAGCGGTGCCCGCAGGCCCATCACCACCGCCGCCAGCACCAGAAGTACGGCCTGGAAGACGAACACCGTGGCGTCCCTGAGCACCCGGCCGAGCAGCAGGGCCAGTCGGCTGACGGGGGTGACGCGCATGCGCTCGACCACCCCCTGGCCCTTCTCGAGGATGATCGCGAAGCCCGCGAACGACGCCCCGAACAGGCCGAGTTGCAGCAGCAGGCCGGGGACGAGCACCTGCCAGGAGCTGCCCCGCTCGCCGAGCGGCAGGTCCGTCAGCAGGGGGCCGAAGAACAGCAGGTACAGCAGCGGCATCAGCACCCCGAAGAGCAGTGCGAAGCGCGAGCGGAGGGACTGGCGCAGGTAGCGCCCGTAGACGAGCGCGGTGTCGTGCAACAGCATCGTGGATCCTCTGCGTCCTGTGCGTCTCATACGGCGACGGGGGCCTGGTCGGCCGGCGCGGCGCTGCGGCCGGTGATGGCGAGGAACGTGTCCTGGAGCGAGGCGTCGAGCGAGCCGCCGTACCGCAGTTTCAGCGCGCTCGGGGTGCCCTCGGCGACGACCACGCCGTGGTCGACGACGACCAGCCGGTCGGAGAGGGCGTCGGCCTCGTCCAGGTAGTGCGTGGTCAGGAAGACGGTCGTGCCGTGCTCGTCGCGCAGCCGGCGCACCAGGTCCCACAGGTCGGCCCGGCTGCCCGGGTCGAGACCGGTCGTCGGCTCGTCCAGGAACAGCACCTCCGGGCGGTGGGTCAGCGCCATCGCGATGTCCAGGCGGCGCCGCTGTCCGCCGGAGAGCGCCGCGCACTTGCGGTCGAGCAACTCGGTGAGGCCCAGGTCGCGGGCCAGTTCCTCGGCGCGTTCGGCGGCCTGCGCCTTCGTCAGCCGGTACAGACGCCCCTGGGTGACGAGCTCCTCCCGCACGCTGATCTGCGGGTCGACCCCGCCGGACTGCGCCACGTAGCCGCAGGCCCGCCGCACCCCGGCCGGGTCGGTCGCCAGGTCGCGGCCCGCGACGGTGGCGGCGCCGCCGGTCGGTTCCAGCAGGGTCGTCAGCATCCGCAGGGTGGTCGTCTTGCCGGCCCCGTTCGGGCCGAGGAAGCCGAGGATCTCGCCCTCGCGGACGGTCAGGTCGATGCCGCGCACGGCGTCCACGGGGCCGCGCTTGGTCCGGAAGGTACGGGCCAGGCCGGCCGTACTGATGATTGCCATGCTCCACAGAAAAACAGAGTCTCTTAAATTTTGCAATGACCCCAAGTTTTGAGAGACACCAGGGAAGCTAGGATTCGGACATGGCTGAGGGGCTCAGGGAGCGGAAGAAGCGCGAGACCAGGCAGCGCATCTCGGACATCGCCACCGGACTGTTCCTGGAGCACGGGTTCGTGACCGTGACGATCGCGGACGTGGCGGAGGCGGCCGACGTCTCCGTCAACACCGTCTACAACTACTTCCCGGCCAAGGAGGACCTCTTCTTCGACCGCTCCCAGGGGGTCGTCGACCGGCTCTCCCGCTGGGTGCGCGGCCGGGACGCGGGGGAGTCGGCCGCCCGGGCGGTGCTCCGCGAGCTGCGCGCCGAGATCGAGGCCGTCTCGCCCCGGATGGGCCTCATCGAGGGCTATGACCGTTTCATGCGCTGCATCGACGAGGCGCCACCGCTGCGCTCCCGGCTGTGGCGCATTCAGCAGGAGCTCCAGGACAACCTGGAGGCGACCCTCCGCGAGGAGACGGGTGCCGAGGGCGGCGACCCGCTGCCGAGGCTGATCGCCGGTCAGATCTGCTGGGTCCACGGCACCGTCTTCGTCGCGATCGGCCGCGAGATGACCAAGGGGCGCAATCCGGACGAAGTGTCACGGGAGATGCTCGTCCTCCTCGACGACATCGAGGAGCTGTTGAGCGAGAAGGTGCTCAACTACGCCGTCCGGGGCGCGGGATGACCCCTGCCGGTGTGATGTCCGTCATGTGAGACGTGACGCGCATTACTTACTGGTCACACAGGCCCTCACGAGCGCTAGTGTCCGCCCGAGAGGCAGACATAAACAGCGCGTCAGGGGAGTCGCACAGTGGCACGGAAGCTCGCCGTCATCGGAGCCGGCCTCATGGGATCCGGCATCGCCCAGGTCTCCGCACAGGCGGGCTGGGACGTGGTCCTGCGCGACGTCACCGACGAGGCGCTGAAGCGGGGCACCGACGGCATCAAGGCCTCGTACGACAAGTTCGTCGCCAAGGGCAAGCTGGAGGCCCACGACGCCGACGCCGCCCTCGCCCGGATCACCGCGACCACCGACCTGGACGCCGCGGCAGACGCGGACGTCGTCGTCGAGGCCGTGTTCGAGAAGCTCGAGATCAAGCACGAGATCTTCCGCGCGCTCGACAAGCTGGTGAAGGACGAGGCGATCCTCGCCTCCAACACCTCCGCCATCCCGATCACCAAGATCGCCGCCGCGACGGAGCGCCCCGAGCGCGTCGTCGGCACGCACTTCTTCTCGCCGGTGCCGATGATGCAGCTGTGCGAACTGGTCCGCGGCTACAAGACCAGCGACGAAACCCTCGCCGCCGCCCGGGAGTTCGCCGAGTCGGTCGGCAAGACCTGCATCGTCGTCAACCGCGACGTCGCCGGCTTCGTGACGACCCGTCTCATCTGCGCCCTGGTCGTCGAGGCCGCGAAGCTGCACGAGTCGGGCGTCGCGAGCGCCGAGGACATCGACCTGGCCTGCAAGCTGGGCTTCGGCCACGCCATGGGCCCGCTGGCGACGGCGGACCTGACGGGCGTCGACATCCTGCTGCACGCCACGAGCAACATCTACACCGAGTCCCAGGACGAGAAGTTCGCGGCTCCCGAGTCGATGCGCCGGATGGTTGACGCCGGTGACATCGGACGCAAGAGCGGGCAGGGCTTCTACAAGCACTGAAACCGCACATGCCCCGGAGCCCATCACACCCTGGGGTGAATTCGGTATCGGTTCGCTTACAAGAAGCAACCTCTGCCCCCCTCGCACAGTCAGAGGTTGCATCACCGGCATCAGAACGCGGAGCACGAGACGCACGCACGGGGAGCGCATATGCACATCAGGGGCGACCACGCCGAGCTGGTCGTCGGGGGCCGCCTCGACGTCCGCAGCGCGGCGGACGCCCGTACGGTCCTGCACTCGGCCGTCGACGACGGAGTCGGCGACCTGGTACTGGACCTGTCCGAACTGGACTCCTGGGACGCCACCGGACTCGGTGTGATCATGGGGGCTCACCGACGGGCCGGCCGCTGCGGCCGGCGCCTGGTCCTGCGCGGCGTGCCGCCGCAGATGCAGCGCCTGCTGGTGGCCACCCGCCTGCACCGGATCCTGGCGATCGAGGGGGGCATCGGGGTGGAGACTCTGCCTCGCGTGTGACGCATTGTGCGGGTGTGAACCGGGAGACCGGGGAGACCCGGACGGACGTCGTCGAATCGTGCGACGCGCACAATCCTCACGAGACCGTGACGTCTCGGACGACGCGGTACCCCGGACTGTCGTAGATACTGTGCGAAGGTTTAGGGTTCGGCTGCCCGCTGACTTGAAACCCTTCCAGCGGGCCCGGACCAGAAGCGACAGCGCGGTGTGCAGCAAGGCCGGGAGGGGCTTTTCAGGGCACACACACGCTTTTGGGGGGCTTTGACCTATGGACCCGAACACCCGGGGACCCGAGGAGTACGGCCACGACGGCGACAGTCAGTCGCCGCGCCAGCGCCCGCCCAGGGAATCCCTCACACCGGACTTCAGCCAGCACGCGCCCGCGCTCGCCCGCACGGTGCAGCTGGTCTCCGGCGACTTCCTGCTGACCGTCAACCCCGTCGACGGCAGCGAGATAGAAGTGTGCCCGCCCGCCGAACGGCCCGCCGGACCGTCGAAGCTCAGCACCACGGAGCGCGCCGAGGCCGAGCGCGCGGCCCGGCCGCCCGTCCCGCCCGGCCCCGCGCAACCCAGCCTGCCGCTGCTGGCCCGCCAGGACGAACGCGAGCGACTGGTGCGCCTGCTCGCCCGTGGCCGCTCGGTCCGCCTCACCGGCCCCGCCGGCTGCGGCCGCACCCGCCTCCTCGACCTCGTCTGCGAGGACTGCTCCGACCTCGCCCCCGACGGCGTCGTCCGCCTGAACGGCCTCGGCCGCACCTCCGGCGACCTGCTGTACGACCTCTTCTACGCGGTGTACAACGCCCCCCTGCACCGCCCGGACCGGGACGAACTGCTCGGTTACGTCCGTGAGATCGCCGCGGTCGTCGTCCTCGACGACCTCGAGTTCGGCGGTGCCGGGCTCGACGAGCTGCTGGAGGCGACCCCCGAGTGCGCCCTCCTGCTCGGCGCCACCCCGGACGTGCCGGCGCCCTCCGCCGACGCCGCCGTCGAGGAGGTCTTCCTCGGCGGCCTGGAGCGCGCGGCCGGGCTCGACCTGCTGGAACACGCCGTCGGCCGGCCCCTCACCGAGGAGGAGTCCAACTGGGCGGGTGACCTCTGGTTCGAGTCCGAGGGCCTGCCACTGCGCTTCGTCCAGGCCGGTGCCCTGCTGCGGCAGCGCGACCGGCTGCGCGCCGTCGACGAGTTCGGCGTCTTCGAGGACGCGCCCCCGGCCGACGTCTGCGAGGCCGCCGACGGCGACGACGTACCGCTGCCCTCGCTCGGCGAGGCCGCCGCCCCCGCGCCGCTGCTCGCCTCCCGGCTGAGCGCCTCCGCCCGCGCCACCCTGCGGTTCGCCGTCGCGCTCGGCGGCGAGGTGCCGCACCAGGCGCATCTGCCCGCCCTGGTCGGCGACACCCACGCGGACGCCGCGCTCGGCGAACTGGCCGCCTGCGGCCTGGTCTCCCCGGTCGGCTCCCGCTACCGGCTCGCCGCGGGTGTCCTGACCCAGCTGGAGGCCGCCGGATACGCCGACGAGGCAGAGGCGGGCGCCCGCAGCGCCGCCCAGCACTACTCCTGGTGGGCCGGGCACCCCTCGGTCACCCCGGAGCGCGTGTGCGCCGAGGCCGATGCCCTCCTCGCCGCCCTGGCCCTGCTCGGGCCGCTCACCAGCCCGCCCGCCGAGGGCGAGGAGAGCCCGGCCGTGCACCTGGCGCGCACCGCCGCCCCCGCGTTCGCCGCCGGACTGCACTGGAGCGCCTGGGAACGCGTCCTGCGCACCGGCGCCGAGGCCGCCCGGCTCGCCGGGGACGTCGCCGAAGAGGCCTACTTCCACCACGAGCTCGGCATCCTCGCCCTGTGCGGCGGACAGCTCGACCGGGCCCGCGCCGAACTGGAGGCCTCCATCGGCCTGCGCGGCGCCCTCTCCGACAAGCGCGGCACCGTCGCCGGCCGCCGTGCCCTCGCCCTGGTAGCCGACCGCTCGGGCACCCCGATCGGGCTCGGGCCGACCGCGGGCGAGGAGGTGCCCGACGCCCGGTACGAGGAGTCGGCTTCCCCGGCCGGTGGTGTTCCGGCGGCCTTCCCGACCCTCCAGCAGCCTGCCTCGCCGACCCTGGTCACCCGCCACAGCTCGCCCGCGCCCTCGCGCAAGGCCCAGGGCGGCCTCAGGGGCCTGGCCCGGCGCAACCTCGTGGCCGCCGGCGCCGGTGCCCTGCTCGTCGCCGTGCTCGGCACGGTGGTGACCCTCGGCGCCACGTCCGACAAGGAGACGAACCCGCCGTCCGACCAGGTCGGCGTCAACCCCTCGGCCAGCCAGGGCGTCGACGACGGCAGCCTGGGCGCCGACCGGCCGGCGAACGACGGCGACGGCGACACGGGCGCGGCGACGAGCCGCCCGACCGACCCGGGCCCGGACGGCACGCCGGGCACCTCGGACGATCCGACCCCGACGGGAGATCCCAGCGGTTCCGCTGACCCCAGCGACCCCGGGGCGACGTCGAAGCCGCCCACCACCTCGAAGCCGCCGGCCACGTCCAAGCCGCCGACGACGTCCAAGCCCCCCACGACGTCGAAGCCGCCGACGACGTCCCAGCCGCCGACCTCACAGCCGCCCACGTCCCAGCCGCCGACCTCGCAACCGCCGACATCCCAGCCGCCGACCTCGCAGCCGTCCACCTCCGACTCGGCCAGCGGCCCGGCGCCGAGCGCTCCCACGAGCACCACCGCGAGCGCGCCGGAAAGCAGCCCGGACCCGGTGATCTGACAGCCGTGCACGCAGCAGGGCCGGGTCCGTTCCTCGGACCCGGCCCTCTTCGTCGTGTATTGCAGTGGGTCAGAACAGCCGCAGCTTGTCGTCCTCGATGCCCCGCAGCGCGTCGTAGTCGAGGACCTGGCAGCCGATGCCGCGGTCGGTCGCGAGGACCCGGGCCTGGGGCTTGATCTCCTGCGCGGCGAAGATGCCGCGGACCGGGGCGAGATGGGGATCGCGGTTCAGCAGCTCCAGATAACGCGTCAGCTGCTCCACGCCGTCGATCTCACCGCGCCGCTTGATCTCCACCGCGACGGTCTTGCCGTCGGCGTCCCGGCACAGGATGTCGACCGGACCGATGGCCGTCGGGTACTCGCGGCGGATGAGGGTGTAGCCGTCGCCGAGTGTTTCGATGCGGTCGGCGAGCAGCTCCTGGAGGTGCGCTTCCACGCCGTCCTTGATCAGGCCGGGATCGACGCCCAGTTCGTGCGAGGAGTCGTGGAGGACTTCCTCCATCGTGATGATGAGCTTCTCGCCCGCCTTGTTGACGACGGTCCAGACGCCCTCATCCTCGCCGGCGCCCTCCTTCAGCGTGCAGGGCGGCGACATCCAGTTCAGGGGCTTGTAGGCCCGGTCGTCGGCGTGGATCGAGACGCTGCCGTCCGCCTTCACCAGGATCAGGCGCGGGGCCGAGGGAAGGTGGGCGGTGAGCCGCCCGGCGTAGTCCACGGAGCAGCGGGCAATGACGAGACGCATGGTCGGCAACGCTACTCGACAGGCACCTGTCGACGCGATTCGCCCTGGAAAACACGTGTTCGGTATTGGCCGATTGTGTGCAGGGTGTGCTCATTGGGAGTGCCTCATCTGCGCATTCTCCTGGTGCCGTCACCGTCGGTTGCTTACGGTATGAACGGGAGGTCGCGATGTGTGTACGCAGCGTGTCCGGTATCGCGAACTCCCTTATCTGTCCGGCAACCCCTGCCCGCCGGGCGGGGGTGCGAGAGGAGAACTCATGTCGCTCGACGTCTCACCGGCCCTACTCGAACAGGCCGAGCGAGGCGAGGTCGACGAAGCGGAATTCGTCGACTGCGTCCGGACCTCCCTGCCCTATGCGTGGGAGATGATCAGCTCCCTGGTGGTCCAGCTGAAGGTGGACGGCGGTGCGTTCGCCGACAACCAGACGCCTCCGCCGGACGAGCAGGCACGCGGTCAGTTGCTGCGTGCGCTTGCGAGTGACGCGATACGCGGCGCGCTGCAACGGCACTTCGGTGTGCGACTGGCCTTCCAGAACTGCCACCGGGTGGCGGTGTTCCCGCTTGACTCCTCGGTCGACGAGAAGCTGGGCCGCTTCACCTCGGTCCGCAGCCAGGTGCTCAACCAGTCACCCGAGTTCCGGGACTGCTGACGCGGCGCCGCTTGCTTGCCGCTCCGTACGGGGGAGGTGCAGTTTCTGTACCGGAGCGGCAAGCCCCAGGAGCCCACCGCGCTTTCAGGCGAGTTGGGGGAGCACCTCGGCCCCCAGCCGCCGTACGTTCTCCTCCGTCGCCGCCAGGTCCCCGGAGCCCTCCACGAGCAGGGCGAAGCGGGAGATGCCGGTCCGCTCGCTGGTCGCCGCCAGCCGGTCGGCGCACAGCGCTGGTGTGCCCACCGGGTGCAGTCCGCAGAGCAGTTCGGTGTACGCCAGCGGGTCGCGCATCCGGCGTGTGCGCCCGTCGACCGTGACATGCGCCTCCAGGCCCTGCTTCAACCAGCCCGGCATCGCCTTCATCAGCGTCTCCGCCGCGTCGACCCGCTTGTCCGCGATCTGGCAGACGCCCGCCGACACATGGGACGCGCCCTGGATCTCCTCAGCCGGCCGGCCGCACGCCCGCGCGTGCCGCCGCCACAGGGCGACCATCTCGGCCTTCTCCTCGTCCCCGATGTGCATCCCGAGCAGCATCGACAGACCGCGCTCGGCCGCCAGCCGCACGCTCGCCGGCGACGTGCAGGCGACGACGAGCTCGGGCCCCTCGGCCTCGGTCAGGGCCTCCGACGGCCGGGGAACCACCGGGACTTCACGGAAGCGGAAGCGCTCCCCGTCGGCCGCCACCGACGCGTCGCGCAGCCAGCGCACCAGTACGTCCAGGGACTCCGGGAACCCTTTCTCGTACGCCTCCAGACCCGCACCGAACACCTCCAGGTCGACCCACGGGCCGCCGCGCCCGACGCCGAGCGTGAAACGGCCGTCGCTCGTGTGGTGCAGCAGCGCCGCCTGTTCGCCCAGGGCCACGGGGTGGGTGGTGGGCAGGACGCTGACCGCCGTACCGACCCGGATACGGCGGGTGCGGCCGAGCAGGAAAGCGGCCAGGGTGACCGCCGACGGGCACGTGCCGTACGGCACGAAGTGGTGTTCGGCCAGCCAGACCGTGTCGAGCCCGGCCTCCTCGGCGACCTCGGCCGAGCGGACCGCGCGGTGCAGCGCCTCTCCCTCGCCCTGACCGGGGAACTGGGCCGCCAACACGAAACTTCCAACGCGCATTGCTTTCCTGCTTCCTTGGCTCCGACACGGGAGCTCCCCCACAGGGCATAACCGTCTGACACGTGCCGAGGACACGGCCGGTCGAGGCATTTTGCGGATTGTCTGCAGAATGGGGCGTTCCGCGCGGAGCCCGGGAAGACTCCCACGGGGAGAGCTCGGCGGACCCCGCCGCGCCCGGCGAGGGACTTGTGGCGATCGGTGGCGTACGCGTACCCCGGTCCGCGCCGCGTAGGCTGGACGCGCCCCGTGTCCTGTATAGCCCCGAGAGGTGTCCCGTGTCCCCGCGTCGCAACCGACCCAAGGGCGCTGTTTCGTCCGGCCGGAGCGCCGAGGACGACCGCCCCGGCCGCTACGGCGGCTGGCAGTCGTCGGAGAACTGGCAGGGCGAGAACTGGAGCGTGCGGCACGTGGCCGGCGCGAGCGCGCAGGGCAAGTCGTACCGCTGCCCCGGCTGCGACCAGATGATCCCGGACGGAGTGCCGCACGTGGTGGCCTGGTCCGAGCACACGGGCGTCGACGACCGCCGGCACTGGCACAAGGCCTGCTGGAACGCGCGGGACCGCCGCACCCCGGGGGTGCGGCGGTCCCGTAACGCGCCCAGATTCTGACGGACCTCAGACGTCCCGCTTCTCCAGCAGCGCGAAGGCGGCGGCGAACGCGACGGCCGTCGCGCCGAGGATGATCCACAGCGGGTCCCAGCCGGACGGGCCGGACTGGCTGAGGGAGTTGGAGTAGAAGACGCTCAGCTGGTTCGGGATCGAGTACTCGAACAGCGCGTCGCGGATGTCCTGCAGCGACTCCGAGAACATGAACAGCGCGATCACCAGCGGGGCGAGCACGGCGCCGATCATGATGGTGATGGCGCCCGCCGAGTGCCGGATGATCGATCCGATGGCGAGCGAGAGCAGGCCCAGCAGCGCGACGTACGCCGCGATGCCGACCGTGCCCCTCAGCCACTCCCCGGTGGACGGGTCCTTGGCGCCCTGGCCCTCCAGCATCGCCACGTGCAGGAAGGCGACGAGGGTCGCCGACACCAGCGTCACCACGAACGCGACCAGGAAGAACACGATGCCCTTCGCCGCCAGCACCCGGCCCCGGCTCGGGCACGCGACCATCGTGGTGCGGACCATGCCCGTGCCGTACTCGGAGGCCGTGGTCAGCACGCCCAGCGTGATGATGCACATGCTGCCGAGCAACAGCCCGAAGAAGCCCAGCCCGAGCGGGCTCTCGCCGGACAGGGCCGGGTCGGAGTTCGCCACCACCACGCCGGTCAGCGTGCCGATGCCGACGACGAGCAGGACGAACACGCCGAGCGTCCACATCGTGGAGCGTACCGACCTGATCTTCGTCCACTCGGAGGCGATGGCATGCCCGAGGTGCGTCCGCACGACCGGGATCGGCGAGGTGTAGCCGGGGTACGAAGAACCGGGCGCCGCCTCCCAGGTGGGTGCGGCCGGCGGCATCTGGGGCTGGGGGCTGCTCATCGGGGGTCCTCGGGCTTGGTCAGGTCGGAGGTCGGGACGGGCGCGGGCGCGACGGGCGCCTGAGGGACCGGCCGGGCAGCCGGCTGCGCGGCTGCCGGCGGCGCACCCGCGCCCGCTTGGGCGACGGGCGCCGCCGGGCCGGCCTGCGGTGCCCGGCTTGCGGGCTGCGCGGGCGCGGCGCTCGCCTGCGCAGCCGGCGCGGCGGGCGCTGCCGGGGGCTGGGGTGCTGCCCGGCCCGCGTGCTGCGCGGGCGTCTGCGGCGTCTGACCTGCCGGCTGGGCGTACGGGTTGGGCGTTCCCGGGGCCCCGGGTGGGCCGTACGGGCCGGCCGGTGCCTGGCCCGGCGCGCCCTGCGGCGGCATCGAGAAGGGCTGCCCGCCCTGCTGGGGCGGCGGCGGGGCGTACCAGTCGGGCTGGCCCTGCCCGGGCACCGGCACCGGGGGCTGCGCCCCGGGCGGCAGCGGCTGCTGGAGCCCTTCCTTCTGGTCGATGGTCGAGCGGTAGTCGACCGCGCCCTGCGTCATCCGCATGTACGCCTCCTCCAGCGAGGCCTGGTGCGGCGACAGCTCCCACAGCCGTACGTCGTGGTCGTGCGCGATGTCGCTGATGCGGGGGAGCGGCAGCCCGGTCACGCGCAGCGCGCCGTCCTGCTCGGGCAGCACGTGCCCGCCCGACTCGGTGAGCGCGGCCGACAGCTTCTCACGCTGCTGCGGCTCGGTGTCGGGCGTCCGGACGCGCGCGAAGTCCGCGGAGTTCGCGGAGATGAAGTCCGTGACACTCATGTCGGCGAGCAGCTGCCCGCGCCCGATGACGATGAGGTGGTCGGCGGTCAGCGCCATCTCGCTCATCAGATGGGAGGAGACGAAGACCGTACGGCCCTCCGCGGCGAGTGCCTTCATCAGGTTGCGCACCCAGAGGATGCCCTCGGGGTCGAGGCCGTTGACCGGCTCGTCGAACAGCAGCACCTGCGGGTCGCCGAGCAGCGCGGCGGCGATGCCGAGCCGCTGCCCCATGCCCAGGGAGAAGCCCTTGGACCGCTTCTTGGCCACGTCCTGGAGGCCGACGACCCCGAGCACCTCGTCCACCCGCTTGGCCGGGATGCCCGACAGCTGGGCCAGGCACAGCAGGTGATTGCGGGCGGCCCGGCCGCCGTGCACGGCCTTGGCGTCCAGCAGGGCACCGACCTGGCGGGGGGCGTTGGGCAGCTTGCGGTACGGATAGCCGCCGATCGTCACATGCCCGGCCGTCGGGTTGTCCAGGCCGAGGATCATCCGCATCGTCGTCGACTTGCCCGAGCCGTTCGGCCCGAGGAAGCCGGTGACCGCTCCCGGCCGCACCTGAAAGGAAAGGTTGTACACAGCGGTCTTGTCGCCGTAGCGCTTCGTCAGGCCGACTGCTTCGATCATGCTCCGCACCCATCGCAAGGTTCAGGACAGCGGGGCACACGCCCCCCGTAAGGGTTAGGAGGATATCGAGGCGCTGACGGTTCCGCCCAAAAGAAAGTAAAGGGTTGAGCACGACGCGCCCCGACAGCCCCTCCTAGGCGTCGCGCTTCTTGAGCAGCACATACCCGCCGACCAGTGCCGCGAGCACCCACAACCCCATGATCCCGAGGCCGCCCCACGGCCCGTACGGGGTGTCGTCGTCGATGGGCGTGACCACCTGCATGATCTTGCTGCCGGCCTGGTCGGGCAGAAACCGGCCGACCTTCTTCGTCGCGTCGACATTGCCCAGGACGCTGGAGATCAGGAAGAAGAAAGGCATCAGGATGCCCAGCGACAGCATCGGCGAGCGCAGCATCGCGGCGACGCCCATGGAGAACATCGCGATCAGCGCCATGTAGAGGCCGCCGCCGAACACCGCCCGCAGCACCCCCGGGTCGCCGATCTCCGCCCGGTGCTCACCCAGCATCGCCTGCCCCAGGAAGAAGGCGGCGAAGCTGGTGACGAGCCCGACCAGGAGGGCGAGCGCACTGGCGACCGCGATCTTGCTGAACAGGAAGGAGCCGCGCTGCGGCACGGCGGCCAGCGAGGTGCGGATCATGCCGGTGCTGTACTCGTTCGACACCACCAGCACACCGAACACGATCATCGCGAGCTGCCCGAGACTCATCCCCGCGAAGCTGATGAACGTCGGGTCGAACTCCGCCCGCCCCTGCGCACCCATGGAGTCGAACTCGTTCTTGGACAGGGCCGAGATCAGCATGCCGAGGGCGACCGTCACGACCACCACCAGCGAGAGGGTCCACACCGTGGACGCCACCGACCGGATCTTCGTCCACTCCGACCGTACGACCTGCGTCGTCGCCATGCTCAGCCCCTCTTCCAGCCGTCGCCCCGCTGCTGCCCTGAAGGCTCGGGACCCGTCTCGCTGTGTGCGTGGTACTCCACCGACTCCGCGGTCAGCCGCATGAACGCCTCCTCCAGCGAGGCCTGTTGCGGGCTCAGCTCGTGCAGCGTGATCCCGTGCTGCGCCGCCAGCTCGCCGACGTGCTCGGCCTTGCCGCCGTCCACCTCCAGCACCCCGTCACCGCTTTCGACCGCCACGGTCCCGGCCTGGTGCAGCACGTCGAGCAGCCGCTCCCGCTGCGGGCTGCGGACCCGGACGTAGGACCGTGAGTTGCGCGCGATGAAGTCGGCCATGGAGGTGTCCGCGAGCAGCCGCCCCTGCCCGATGACGACGAGGTGGTCGGCGGTCAGCGCCATCTCGCTCATCAGATGGGAGGAGACGAAGACGGTCCGGCCCTGCGCCGCCAGGGACTTCATCAGGGTGCGGATCCAGTGGATGCCCTCGGGGTCGAGCCCGTTGACCGGCTCGTCGAACATCAGGATCCGGGGATCGCCGAGCAGCGCGGCCGCGATGCCGAGCCGCTGCCCCATGCCCATGGAGAAGCCCTTGGTCTTCTTCTTCGCGACGGCCGTCAGCCCGACCGTGTCCAGCACCTCCCGCACCCGGCCGCGCGGAATGCCGTTGCTCTGCGCGAGGCACAGCAGGTGGTTGTAGGCGGTGCGCCCGCCGTGCCAGGCCTTGGCCTCCAGCAGGGCGCCGATGTACGTCAGCGGGTCCTTGAGCTGCTGGTAGTGCTTGCCGTCGATCCGGACGTCGCCGGCGGTCGGGTGGTCCAGACCAAGGATCATCCGCATGGTCGTGGACTTGCCCGCGCCGTTGGGCCCGAGAAAGCCGGTGACGATGCCTGGTCTGACGGTGAACGACAGGTTGTTGACCGCCACCTTCTCGCCGTAACGCTTGGTCAGCCCCTCGAGCTCAATCATGCCGCCACGCTAGAACGGGACAAAGCCCTCTGCCACCCAGGCGGCAGAGGGCTTTGCGGAGATTCAGGCTCCGTATGCCCCGGTGTTACCGGGACTGCTGGGCCGGGACCCCGCGGGAGACCGGCTCGTCCTCGGCCGGCGTACCGGCGGCGGCCACCGCGGCGCCCGTGAGCGTGGCGAGCATCTCGCGGACGTTCGTCAGCTGGGCGTTGATGGAGTCGCGGCGGTTGGTGAGGGCCGCGAGCTCGCGCTCGGATTCCGAACGGATGCGGTCGGCCTTGGCGTTGGCGTCGGCCACGATGTCCTCGGCCTGGCGCTGGGCCGTCTCCACCGTCTGGCGGGCGCGGCGCTCGGCGTCCGTGCGCAGCTTCTCCGCCTCCAGGCGGAGCTGCTCGGCGCGGTGCTCGATCTCGGCGAGACGCTTCTCGGCCTTGGCCTGACGGGAGGCCAGATCGCGCTCGGACTGCTCGCGGCGCTTGGCGAGGTTCGTCTCGAAGTCCGCGGCGGCCTGCGCGGCCTTGGCGCGGGTCTCCTCGAAGAGGGCGTCCGCCTCCTCGCGCTTGGACTGCGCGTCCTTCTGCGCCTCGGAACGCAGCTGGGCGGCGTCGCTCTTGGCCTTCTCGACGATCCGCAGGCCCTCGTCCTCGGCCTTGGCCTTGCGCTCCGCCGAGTACGACTCGGCGTCGTTGCGCACCTGCTGGGCCGCCGACTCGGCGAGTTCGCGGTGCTGCTCGGCCGCGCGCCGGGCCTCCTCGCGCAGGTCCTTCGCCTCTTCCTCGGCGAGGCGGAGGATCTTCTCCACGCGCGCGCCGAGACCCGCGTACGACGGCTCGGCGTCGCTGATCTGGGCCTGGGCGTTCTGCGTCTCGAGGTGGAGCTCCTCGATGCGCTTTTCCAGAGCGGTGATGCGGGCGAGAGCGCTGTCACGGTCGGAGACGAGCTTGGAGATACGTTCGTCCACCTGAGCGCGGTCGTACCCACGCCGCACAAGCTCGAAGCCGTAGGGGGAAGTGTCGCTCATGGGGTTCCTGTCGAATGAGACCGGTGAGGTGATAGGTGGAATCCTAGGGGCCGAAACGGTGTGTCATCGAGCGGATGCGCGTTTGGTCTGCAAAATGAGACCCCTTTTGGGTGGCTGACCGCAGGACTGCTTGCAAAGACTCGGTCAAAGGCCCCAGCACACACCGGTTTCGCCCCGGTTCGCTAGCTTTCCGAGGACTTGCCACCCGAACGGGGTGCGCCGACTGTTGCGCCTGCCTTGACTCCGTTGTCCTTGGCCGGGGACGGGGCCTCGAAGGATTCCAACGCCTCCAGGACGTCCTGGACACGGGAGATCTCGGCGTTGATGTCCTCGCGGCGGCGGACCAGGACCTCAAGCTCGCGCTTGCCCTCCTCGACCGTGCGCTTGGCCTCGCGGATCGCCTCGGCCTTGAGCTCCTCGGCCTCCCGGACCAGCGTGGCCTTCTTCTGCTCGGCCTCCTTGAGCAGCCCCTCGGCCTTCTTCACCGCGGCGATACGGACCTTGCCCGCCTCGGAGTTGGCCTCCGAGACGATTTCCTTGGCCTGCGCCTGCGCCTTCGCGAGCTGCTCCTCGGCGGCCTTGACGAGCGCGTCACAGCGGTCACCCGCCGACTTCATCGCCTCCGCCGACTCCCGGCGGGCCCGCTCGTGCAGCTCCTCGATCTCCGTCGTGATGCGGTCGCGCAGCTCCTCGGCACGCTCCCTGATCTGCGTGGCGTCCCGGCGCGCGCCGACCAGCAGCTCGTCCGCGTCCGTACGGGCCTTCTCCACCAGCGAGTTGCCCTCGACCGTCGCCTCGGAAACGAGCCGGTCGGCCTCCTTGCGGGCCGCGCCCACCATCGTGTCGGCCTGCGACTCGGCCTCCGCGGTGGTCTTGTGCGCCTGCTGCTGCGCCTCGGTGAGCAGCTTGTCGGCCTCGGCCGTGGTCTCGGAGATGAGCTTGTCGACCTGCTCGGCCGCCTCGGAGCGCCGCTTGTTGGCGTCCTTGCGGGCCTCGTCCAGCGCGCGGTCGGCCTCCTCGCGCGCGGAGTTGACGAGCCGCTCCGCCTCCGCCTCCGCGTCAGCCTTGACGCGATCGGCCTCGCTGCGGACCCGCTCGGCATGCTGCTGCGCCGAGCCGACCGTCTCCGCGGCCTCGGCCCGCAGCCGCTCCGCCTCGGCGGTGGCCTCCCCGACCAGCTGGTCGGCCTTGGCGACCGACTCGGCCCGCACCCGCTCGGCCTCCGTGGCCGCCTCGGAACGCAGGCGCTCGGCCTCGGAGATGGCCTCCGTACGGACCCGCTCGGCCTCGGCGACCGTCTCCATCCGCAGCCGGTCGGTCTCCTGGACCGTCTCGGTCGTGAGCCGCTCCGCCTCGCCCCGCGCCTCGGTGATGAGGGTGTCCGCCTGCGTCGCCGCGTCCGAGCGGATGCGGTTGGCGTCCTCGCGGGCGTCCGCCCGGGTGCGCGAGGCGCTCTGCTCGGCCTCCGCGATGGTGTCCGACGCCTCCGTGCGCACCCGCTGGGCGTGCTCGGCGACGTCCGCGCGGATCCGCTCCGCCTCCGCGATCGCCTCGGACATCGTCCGCTCGGCGAGCGCCTTGGCGGCCTCGGACTCCTCGTGGGCCTCGCGCCGCAGCCGGCCGGCGTCCTCGCTCGCCCGCTCCCGTTCGGCGTAGGCGTCGGCGCGGACCCGGTCCGCCTCCTCCTGCGCCTCGCGCCGCGTACGGTCCGCCGCGTGCTCGGCGGCACTGCGCAGCCCGGCGATCTCCTCCTGGGCCTGCTCGTGCAGCCCCGCGACGGAGTCGCGGACCTGCTGCGCGTGCTGCTCGGCCGCCGACACCATCTCCGTGGCACGCCGGTCGGCCTCCTCGACCAGCCGTACGGCCTCGGTCTGCGCCTCCTCCACGCGCTTGCGCGCGGAAGCCAGCAGCTCCTCGCTCTGCTCGCGGGCCCGCTCGCGCTCCTGGTCGGCCTCCTGCCGGGCACTGCCGAGGACTTCCTCGGCCTCCCGGCGGCGCCGGTTGGCCTCCTCCTGGGCGGCGGCCAGCGTCTCGGACGCCTCCACGGCCAGCCGCTCGGCGGCGGCCTGCGCCTCCGCGCGCACCCGGTCGGCGCTCTCCTGCGCCTCCGCCTTCAGCCGCTCGGCCTCGTTCGCGGCCTCCGACCGCAGCCGTACGGCGACGGCCTCGCCCTCGGCACGCGCGGCCGACGCGTCGGACGCGGCCTCGTCGCGCAGCCGCTCGGCCTCCGCCTCCGCCTGCTGCTGGAGCGTACGGATCCGCTCCGCGGCCTCGGCACGCAGCCGCTCGTTCTCCTCGGCGGCCTCGCGACGGATCCGCGCGGCCTCCTCACGGGCGTCGGACAGCGCCTGCTCGGCGGCCGTCAGCCGCTCCTCCGCCTCCGTCTGGAGCCGCGTCAGCTCCTGGGCGGCCTCCGCGCGGCGGGCCTCCATGGCCCGCTCGGTCTCCTCGTGCAGCTCCCGCGCCGCACGCTCGGCGTCCGCCTTGAGGGCCTCGGCCTGCTCGACGACCTCCTCGCGGTGCCGCTCGGCCTCCTGCCGGGTGCGCTGGAGGGTCTCCTCGGCCTGCCGGCGCAGGGTCGTCGCCCGCTCGATGGCCTCCGTGCGGACCCTCTCGCTGTCCGTCTGGGCCGTCGTGCGCAGCTCGTCCGCGTCCGCCTTGGCCTTGGAGAGCAGCTCCTCGGCGGACCTCGCCGCCTCCTCGATCTGCGCCACGGCCTCCTTGCGGGCCTCGGCGCGGATCTTCTCGCCCTCGTCGACCGCGTCGGCCCGGAGCTGTTCGGCCTCGCCGCGCAGGCGGCGGGCCTCCTCCTGGAGCTCGACCGTCTTGGCGCGGTACTCCTTGGTGTCGTCCTTCGCCGCGCCCTTGAGCTCCTCGGCGATGTCATGCGCCTCGGCGCGCAGCCGGTCCGCCTCGGCCTCGGCCTCCCCGCGGATCCGCTCGGCCTCCTCGGCCGCGGCCTTGGTGGTCTTCTTGGCGTCCTCCGACGCCTTGTTGAGGACCTCCTCGGCGGTCTTGGCCGCCTTGGACAGCTGGGTCGCCGTCTCCTCGGCCGTGAGCGTGCGGGCCTTCTCGGAGGCCTCCGCGACGATCTTCTCCGCCTCGGCGCGGGCGTCTGCGACGAGCTGCTCTGCCTCGGACTTGGTGTTCTCGGCCTCCTTGGTGGCCTCCTCGACCAGCCGGGCGACCTGCTCCTTGGCGGTGCGCGTACGCGTCTCGTTCGCGGACTCCGCGCCCGCCAGGGCCTTGGCGGCGGCCTCCTTGGCCTCCGCGACCAGCTTCTCCGACTCGGCCTGCGCCTTGCGCAGTGCCTCCTCGGCCTCTGTCATCCGCTGCTCGGCGGCCTTGCTCAGCTCCTGGGCCTGGCGGCGCGCGGACTCCGACTCACTGGCCGTGGACGTCCGCAGCTGCTCGGCGTGGTCGGTGGCCTCCTGGGCCTGGGTGGAGGCGGCGTTGAGCAGCCGCTCGGCGTCGGTGCGGGCACGCCGCAGGATCTGCTCGGCCTCGGTCCGGGCCTCCTCGGCGGCGCTCGTCAGCCGCTGCCGGGCCTCGGTCGCCAGCCGCTCGGCCTCCGCACGGGCGCTGGCCAGGGCCTGCTCGGCCTCGGTGCGGGACTCGTCCAGCAGCCGGCGGGCCTGCTGCTCGGTGCGGGCCCGCAGCTGCTCCGCCCACGCCACGTTCTCGTTGACGTGCGACTCGACCGTCTGGCGGCGCTCGGCCAGCTCCTGGTCGAGCTGCTGGCGCCGGGTCACCGCCTCCTGGTGCAGCTCCGCCTGGAGCCGGGCCGCCTGCTCGGCGTGCTCCTGGAGGATCCGCTGGGTCTGGGACCGGGCCTCGCTCAGCTCGCGCTCGGCGTCCGCGCGGATCTGGTCGGCCTGCATCTGCGCGTTGCGCAGCAACTGCTCGGCCTGCCAGCCGAGGTCGCCCCCGTCGAAGGAGGGCCGGGACATGATGGTGCGCCGCGCCTCGTGCAGCTTGGCGCGCAGCACCTCGACCTGGTAGCCGAGGTCCTCGGCGTGCTGGATCGCCTTTTCCCGCTCGGTCTTCAGCCGCTTCATCTCGGCTTCGAACCGAGAGAGGTGGTCGACGTCAGCCGCCGGCTCTCGCTCCTGGCTCTCGTAGCCCCGCACTGCGCGGTCCCATCCGTCCCCTGGTCGCAACTCTCTCCAAACGAGCTCCGTCCATCCGCCGAACGGGGCCCCCGGGGAATGGTGTCAGATCATCGGCGGAGCATGGGCTGCTGCCCCGACGCTCGTCCCCCGAAACCCGGACCCCGGTGGTCCTGCCGTCGCACGGCGGGACCTCGGTCACCCTGGACTGAGCGGCGACCGCACCCAACCCTACCGGCCCCTATGTACGAGGGTCAGTGCTCAGGTGACTCAACGGGCGCCGAAGTGACCAGTTCTGTCAGTACGCCGTGGCAGTCCTTGGGGTGCAGGAAGGTGATCCGTGACCCCATGGAACCGCGTCGGGGCTCTTCGTAGAGCACGCGAATGCCCTTGTCCTTGATGTCCGCCGCGTCGGCGTCCACGTCCGCCGTACCGAAGGCGATGTGGTGGACGCCCTCGCCGTTCTTCGCGAGCCACTTCGCGACGGTGGAGTCCTCGCGGACCGGCTCCAGGAGCTGGAGGTACGAGGCGCCGCCGTCGGACGTATCGTTGATCTTGAGCATGGCCTCGCGCACGCCCTGCTCCTCGTTGACCTCGGAGTGGAACACCTCGAAGCCGTAGGTGGCACGGTAGAACTCGACGGTCTTGTCGAGGTCGAAACAGGCGATTCCGATGTGGTCGATTCGCGTCAGCATGGATTCAGTGCAGCGCTCCGAAGGTGGTTACGCAACGTGCGCGCGATCACACCGACAGCCCGATGACGGGGTGGAGTACCGGTCAGTACATTCGAAGTAAACCCTCGTTCACTCCTCGGCTGTGCAGCCGGTAAGGGGATCGCAGCTCATGTCTTCTGGAACGTCTGGAACGTCCGGGGCCAACGGCTCCACGTCTGTGATCGTCGCGGGCGCCCGTACCCCGATGGGGCGGTTGCTCGGTTCGCTGAAGTCCTTCTCCGGAGCCGACCTCGGCGGCTTCGCGATCAAGGCCGCCCTCGACCGTGCGGGGATCGGCGGCGATCAGGTGCAGTACGTGATCATGGGGCAGGTGCTCCAGGCCGGGGCGGGGCAGATCCCGGCGCGCCAGGCCGCGGTCAAGGCGGGCATCCCGATGAACGTGCCGGCGCTGACCATCAACAAGGTGTGTCTGTCCGGTCTGGACGCCATCGCGCTGGCGGACCAGTTGATCCGTGCGGGTGAGTTCGACGTGGTCGTCGCCGGCGGTCAGGAGTCCATGACCAACGCCCCGCATCTGCTGCCCAAGTCCCGCGAGGGCTTCAAGTACGGCGCCGTCCAGATGCTCGACGCCATGGCCCACGACGGGCTGACCGACTCCTTCGAAGGCGTCGCCATGGGCGAGTCGACGGAGAGGCACAACACGCGCCTGGACATCGGGCGGGCCGAGCAGGACGAGATCGCCGCGCTGTCCCACCAGCGGGCCGCCGCCGCGCAGAAGAACGGCCTGTTCGAGGCCGAGATCACGCCGGTGGAGATCCCGCAGCGCAAGGGCGACCCGGTGCTGTTCAGCAAGGACGAGGGGATCCGGGGCGACACGACCGCGCAGTCCCTCGGGAAGCTGCGTCCCGCCTTCGCCAAGGACGGCACGATCACGGCCGGTTCGTCGTCGCAGATCTCCGACGGTGCGGCCGCCGTCGTGGTGATGAGCAAGGCCAAGGCGCAGGAGCTCGGCCTGGACTGGATCGCCGAGATCGGGGCGCACGGGAACGTGGCCGGGCCGGACAACTCGCTCCAGTCCCAGCCGTCCAACGCGATCCAGCACGCGTTGAAGAAGGAGGGGCTGAGCGTCGAGGATCTCGACCTCATCGAGATCAACGAGGCGTTCGCGGCGGTTGCCGTGCAGTCGATGAAGGACCTCGGGGTGTCCACCGAAAAGGTGAATGTCAACGGCGGTGCCATTGCCCTGGGTCACCCGATCGGGATGTCCGGTGCGCGGCTCGTCCTGCACCTCGCGCTGGAGCTGAAGCGGCGCGGTGGTGGCGTGGGCGCGGCCGCGCTGTGCGGTGGCGGTGGCCAGGGTGACGCGCTGATCGTGCGGGTACCGAAGGCCTGAGCACCGGGTTTTTGGACCTCCCTCGTCTGAACGGAGCTGTGATGCAGGACGTCTCCATGCTGGTCGCTCAGGCCAGGGAGGGCCGGCCGCGGGCCGTGGCCCGGCTGATCTCCCTGGTGGAGGGGGCGTCCCCGCAGCTCAGGGAGGTCATGGCGGCGCTCGCGCCGTTGGCGGGCAACGCGTACGTGGTCGGGCTGACCGGGTCGCCGGGGGTCGGCAAGTCCACGTCCACGTCGGCGCTGGTGACCGCGTACCGCAAGCAGGACAAGCGGGTCGGCGTGCTGGCCGTCGACCCGTCGTCCCCGTTCTCCGGCGGTGCGCTGCTCGGGGACCGGGTGCGGATGTCGGAGCACGCGTCCGACCCGGGCGTGTACATCCGTTCGATGGCGACGCGCGGGCATCTGGGCGGGCTCGCGTGGGCCGCGCCTCAGGCCATCCGGGTGCTGGACGCGGCGGGGTGTGACGTGATCCTCGTCGAGACGGTGGGTGTGGGGCAGTCCGAGGTGGAGATCGCCTCGCAGGCGGACACGTCCGTCGTGCTGCTCGCGCCGGGGATGGGCGACGGGATCCAGGCGGCCAAGGCCGGGATCCTGGAGATCGGTGACGTGTACGTCGTGAACAAGGCCGACCGGGACGGGGCGGACGCGACGGCTCGCGAGCTGAACCACATGCTGGGGCTGGGGGAGGCCCGGGGCCCCGGGGACTGGCGGCCGCCGATCGTGAAGACCGTCGCCGCACGGGGGGAGGGCATGGACGAGGTCGTCGAGGCCCTGGAGAAGCATCGGGCCTGGATGGAGGAGCGGGGGGTGCTCGCGGAGCGGCGTATGGCCCGTGCGGCGCGGGAGGTCGAGACGATCGCGGTGACGGCGCTGCGGGAGCGGATCGGGGACCTGCACGGGGACCGGCGCCTTGGCGCGCTGGCGGAGCGGATCGTGGCGGGTGAGCTGGATCCGTACCGTGCGGCTGACGAGCTCGTCGCGGGGTTGACGGAGGGCTGAGCGGCGCGGTGCCTGCGGCGGCCTGCGCGGGTGTGGTGGCGGTGCGCGTAGCGCCTGCTCGCCGGTGGTGGGGCGGGGCCGGGCCGGGGGGTGTCCGTCCTCGGAACGGCGCGATGGGCTTGCGAACCAACTAACTCCCCGTTGACGCGCCAACCGCTGCGGGCGGCCCCCCGATATGTCCCCTTCCGTGCGTGCGCGAGTGCGGACCGCCTGGCTGCGGCAATCGCGCCGCCAAGGGCGGCACGGGTGGGCGATGGGGGTACCCCTGCTCGAGCGAAGCCGAGAGCTTGGGGGGAGGCACCCCGTTCCGCCGGGTTGCGGCCCCACCCGGCCCCGGCGACAACGCCGAGCAGCTCGCCGCCCCGGCGTCAGCAGCGACGCCGGGGCGGCGGGAAAGTGCCTGGACCTGATCAGTCCTGGTCGTCCGCGTCCTCCTGGTCGTCCGAGTGGTCCGCCGTGACCTTGCCCGTGCCGAGGTCTATCTTCCAGTCCTGCTCGGCGCCGCCGGACTTGCGCGTCTCGGCCTCCCAGGACTTGTTCTTGCCGTCCTCGTCCAGGTCCACGGACGTCACCGTGCCCTTGCCGGCGGCAGCCTTCGCCGCCTCCTCGGCCGTCACGGAAGACCCCTTCAGCGCCGCCCGCACCTGCGCCGTGTCGTCCTCGTCGTCGGTCTCCGAGCCGAGGACCTTGCCGTTGGACGGGTCGATACGGACGCTGTGCAGGCTGTTGTCGCCGGAAAGGACGTCGACCTTCCAGATCACCTTGTCGCTGTCGTCCTCGTCGTCCAGCTCGGCGGACACGGCCGTGCCGGGCGTGTGCTTCAGCGCGGAGGCGATGGCCTCGGACGCCGTCACATCGGCGGAAGCCGCCCGCGCGGCGTCGTCGTCGCGGTCGTCCTGCGCGTCCGCGCCGTCCTGGTCGTCGCGGCCGTCATCCTCCGACAGCCGGGTGTTCGCCGCCTGCCGCGCCGAGCCCTGATCGTCTCCCGTGGTCGCGAGAGCCGTGGCCGTACCGCCTCCGATCAGAGCGGCAGCGGTCACAGCGGCGATCACGATGTTGCGCTTCATGCGGATTCCTCCCGAGTCATTTCGTTTTCGACGTGTTCCAATCTGACCGACCGACGCTGAGAGGAACCTGAAGACCCCTGAAGGGATCTTCAGCTTGGTTTTGCCACTCTTTACCCATGCGCCTGTTGATCGTGGAGGACGAGAAGCGGCTGGCCCTGTCGCTCGCCAGGGGCCTGACGGCCGAGGGGTACGCCGTGGACGTCGTCCACGACGGACGGGAGGGGCTGCACCAGGCCTCGGAGGGCACGTACGACCTGGTGATCCTCGACATCATGCTGCCCGGCCTCAACGGCTACCGGGTCTGTGCCGCCCTGCGCGCCGCCGGGCACGAGGTGCCGATCCTGATGCTCACCGCCAAGGACGGCGAGTACGACGAGGCCGAGGGGCTCGACACCGGTGCGGACGACTATCTGACCAAGCCCTTCTCGTACGTCGTGCTCGTCGCCCGGATCAAGGCGCTGCTGCGGCGGCGCGGGGTGGGTGCCGGGACCTCGGCCGTGCACGTACACGGGGATCTGAAGGTGGACACCGCGGCTCGGCGGGTGTTTCTGGGGGAGGACGAGGTCGCCCTGACGGCCAAGGAGTTCTCCGTGCTGGAGCACCTCGTGCTGCGGGCCGGGGAGGTCGTGTCCAAGTCCGACATCCTCGAACACGTGTGGGACTTCGCGTACGACGGTGATCCCAACATCGTCGAGGTCTACGTCAGCACCCTGCGGCGGAAGCTGCGGGCGGGGCTGATCCGGACCGTGCGCGGCGCCGGGTACCGGCTGGAGACGTCGCCATGAGGCGGCTGTTCGGGTCCGTCCGGGCGCGGGCCACGCTGGGAGCCACGCTCGTGGTCGCGGTGGCGCTCGTCGCCGCAGGGGCCGCCGTCCTGCTGTCTTTGAAGTCCAACCTGACGGGCGAGGCCGGCACCCGGGCGGAGCGCTCCGCCCGGGCGGTCGCCTCCGAGCTCGCCGCGGGTACGCCGTACGGCAAGCTGTCCGGGCTGGACGGCGACGACGGGCCGGTCCAGGTCCTCGCCGAGAAGAAGCGGCTGGTGGCGGCCAGCGAGGATCTGGAGAAGATCAGCGGTACCGACTCCGACCGGGTGAAGCCGCAGTCGCCGACGGCGCCTCGCGAGGGCGATGATGACGACGACTCCGACGACCACGAAGAGGTCCTCGAACCCGGGGAGATCGCCGGGGAGAGCACCTTCAGCAACGGGTCCGCGACGATCGACGGCGACACGGCGGACTACCGGTTCGCCGCCGTCGAGGTCGAGACCCACGACCGGGGGCGTCTGAAGGTCTACGCCGGTGCCCCGCTGGCCGCCGAGCACGGGGCCACGCAGACCGCGCTGACGGTGATGCTGATCGGGTTCCCGCTGCTGCTCGGCGTCGTCGCGGGGGTGACCTGGCTGGTCACCCGGCGGGCGCTGCGGCCGGTGGAGGGCATCCGCAGCGAGATGGCCGCGATCACCGCCTCCCAGGACCTCGCGCGCCGTGTCCCGGAGCCGCAGACGCACGACGAGGTCGCCCGGCTCGCCCGCACGACGAACGAGACGCTCGCGGCCCTGGAGACGTCCGTGGAGCGGCAGCGGCGCTTCGTCGCCGACGCCTCCCACGAGCTGCGGAGCCCGATCGCCTCGCTGCGCACGCAGTTGGAGGTGGCCGCCGCGCATCCCGAGCTGCTGGACCTCGACGGGGCCGTGGAGGACACCGTACGGCTCCAGCGGCTCGCCGCCGACCTGCTGCTGCTCGCCCGGCTGGACGCGGGGGAGCGGCCCAGCGACGCGAAGGTCGACCTCGCCGGGCTGGCCCGGGAGGAGGCCGAGGGGCGGACGGGTGTGACGGTGGACGCGGAGCAGGTGAACGTGGCCGGATCGCGCGGGCAGTTGGGGCGGGTGCTGGCCAATCTGCTCGACAACGCCCAGCGGCATGCCCGGTCGGTCGTCACCGTGAGCGTGCGACGGGAGGGTGAGCTGGCCGTGGTCGGAGTGGCGGACGACGGGGACGGCGTGCCCGAGGCTGACCGGGAGCGGATCTTCGAGCGGTTCGTACGGCTGGACGCCGCCCGCAGCCGCGACGACGGCGGGGCCGGGCTGGGACTGGCCATCGCCCGGGACGTCGCCGTACGGCACGGCGGCACGCTCGCGGCCGGACAAGGGCACGCAGGCGGAGCCCTGTTCGAACTCCGCCTGCCGCTCGCCTAGGGCCTGTCGTCACCGGGGCCGCACGGCCCCCGGTGCGCCGTCCGCGTCACGGGCGTCCGCGCTGGCCGCGCAGGTGCTCCGCGATGGGCTTGAGGGCCTTGTCGAGCTCCGTCATGGCCTCGGGGGCCAGCAGGTCGATGAAGTGCCTCCGCACGGACGCCACATGATGCGGCGCGACCTTCTGCATCGTCGCCATACCGTGCTCGGTGAGGACCGCGTAGAGCCCCCGGCGGTCGGACTCGCAGTTCTCCCGCCGGACCAGGTTCGCGTTCTCCATGCGCGTGATCTGGTGCGACAGGCGGCTCTTGGACTGGAGGGTGGCGGAGGCGAGGTCGCTCATCCGCATCCGCTGGTCCTCCGACTCGGAGAGATTCACCAGGATCTCGTAGTCGTTCATTGTCAGGCCGAACGGCTGCAGGTCCTTTTCGAGCTGGTACGTCAACAGCCTGTTGACCTCCAGGTGGGTGCGCCAGGCGCACTGCTCCGCATCGGTCAGCCAGCGGGTGGCCGTCTCGGTCTCCATGAATGAAGTCTACCTAAAAGGTTGAAAGGCGAACTAGTGAGGGTTTTCGTGTGACGGAGCGCACCCGCCGAACATTGGTGCGCAGACGTTCGATGTCACACTCCGCAGACTACCGCTCACAGCCCGAAGCGACGCTGGAGGTCCCCCAGCTGTCCGGGAAGACGCGGTACGCCGGACTGTCCGGGCTGAGTCCCGGGAGCCCCGCCGCCGGGCACGCCGGCCTGGTGCGGAACGGCCCCCGTGGCCTGCTCGGCCATGAGGGTCTCGGACGACTGGAGCAGGACCGTGCCGGCACCGACGAACTCGAACTGGTGCTCCTCCCCGGAGGCCCCGCCGAGGCCCGTCAGTGCACGTAGACCGCCCATTACGCCGGTCATGTACCCGTGGTCGTAGTGGTGGCAGGGCGAGGGGCAGTCGGCCCATCCGACCAGGGCCTGGGGGTCGACCCGGATGGGGGGTTCCATGAACACCACCGGGCCGTTCGACGCGGCCACGAACTTTCCGGTTCCGATGAGGGTCAGAAAACCCGGCACGATTGATTGCTTCAGTGACAGAGTTGGCTGAAAAGCGAGGAGGTTGCCCGAGCGAATGGTCAGGTTGCCGTTCTCGAGGTCGTACGAGTTGACGTCGAAGGCCCGGTCGGCGAGGAGCATCTTGCCCGAGCCCTCCGCCACGACCCAGTCGCTCGCGTGCAGTGGCGAATGGAAGGACGTACGGACGAGACGGTCCAGCCGGCCGTGTCCGACGCCGTTGAAGTCGATCGAGCCGTAGTAGGCGATCATCTTCCCCTTCTGGAGGAACCACTGACTCCCCTTGAGCTCCACGCAGAAGGTGTACGGATTGACGTTGTCGTCGGGCGGCAGCGTCGCCGGGTCGAAGACCGCGGGGCCGGCGCCCGGGGTTCCGTAGGTGCTCACAGCTTCTCCTCCGACGCCTGGACGTACACCGCACCGCTGCCGCTGAGCTCCAGCTGGAACGCCTCGCCCGAGCCGCGGCCCACCATGTCCCGCCAGCCCAGGGCGGTGGACAGCTTGTTGCGTACGTCGCCGTGGTGGGCGACGTAGGCCTGCGGGTCGACGTGCACCGGCCGCTGGGGCGTGATGGGGATCTCGATCACCCCGCCATGGGCCATGACGGCGACGGCCCCGCGTCCCTTGAGCGTGGTCGTGAACAACCCCTGGCCGCTGACCTGCCCCCGGACCATGCCCATGACGCCGCCCTGCGAGCCCAGGAACATCGTGCCCTGCTGGAGTGTGCCCTCGAAGGCGAGGAGGCGGTCCGCCTCGACGTACAGCGTGTCGCCGGACAGCTGGATCACCTGGACGTGATGCCCACCGTGCCCGAAGAGGACCGTGCCGCTGCCCTCGACGGTCATCAGGGGCGTGTCCTCGTCGGCTACCCGGCGGCCGATCATGGACATCAGCCCGCCCTGGCCGCCGGCCGTGTTGGGCGTGAAGGACACCTCGCCCTTGTAGGCGAGCATCGCGCCGCGCTGGCTGAACAGCTTCTGCCCCGGCGCGAGAGTCGCCTCGACCACCTTCGCGTTGATCTCCCGGAAGGCCATGTCACACGTCTCCCGCGATCGTGTTCCGCTCGCTCGGCTGCACGTACACCAGCCCGTCCCCCTCGAACCGCATCTGGAAGGCCTCGCCGCCGCCCTCCCCGAGCAGCGTGCGGAACGTCACACCGGACTGGAAGGACTGCCGCAGGTTCCCCTGGTGGGCGACGTAGGCGCCCGGGTCCACGGTCAGCGGATACTGCGGACTCACCCGCAGTACCACCGCCGGGCCGTCCGACATGATCGCCGCCTGGCCGTGGCCCTCGACGGTCGTCGTGAACAGTCCGTTGCCCTGTGAGGCCCCGCGCAGGCCGGTGAACTCCGTCCCCGTGCGCAGCCCGCCGTCGGTAGCGAGCAGGTTGCTCGACTCCACGTAGAGCTTGTCTCCCTGGAGACCGACCAGGTTGATCTCGGAGGCGCGGTCCGCGAACCAGCAGGTCCCCCGCCCCTTCACCTCCATCAAGGTCATCTGCTCGCCGGTCAGCCGCCGGGTCACCATGCCTCGTATGCCCTCGCCGCCGCCGCTGAGCTTCTTGAAGGCCATCTCGCCGTCGTACGCGACCATCGAGCCGTTCTTCGCCTTCACGGCGTCTCCGGTCATGTCGACGGCGAGCACCTTGCTGCTCTGAAGTCGGAACATCGCCACGTACGCGAAGGTAGCCGCAGGCCGGGTGCCACGGACAGGGCCTGTGGGTGGAGAACGACCCTGACCGCACCCCTAGGGGGTGTGGCCCCGAGGCGGTTTGCCACAATGGGCGGGACGCTTGTGCGTGCGTTCACAAAGCGTCAGGCCCCAGCAAGACCGTCTCCCACCGAAGGTGACCCGTGGACCTCAAGACCGCCACCGCCATCCGCCGCCTCCGCCTGGTCTCGGCCCCCGAGGCGATCTCCTTCCTCCTCCTGCTGGTCTGCTCGGTGCTGAAGCGGACCACGGACTTCAATGCCGTGCCGGTGATGGGCATGGTGCACGGTGTCCTGTTCATCCTGTACGTGATCTTCTGGGCCGACGCGTGGAACCGGACGAAGTGGTCGGTGAAGACCGCCGCCGTGTACTTCGTGCTCTCGGTGCTGCCTGCCGGTGGGTTCTTCGCGGAGCGCAAGCTGCGGCGTGAGGCCGAGGACGCGGTCATCGCGTCCCGGGCGCGCCAGGAAGGGGCGGTGAAGGCGTGATCGTCGCCTTTTCCGTGACGCCCTTGGGGGTCGGGGAGGACGTGGGGGAGTACGTCGCCGATGCCGTACGCGTGGTGCGCGAGTCGGGCCTGCCCAACCGGACCGACGCGATGTTCACCTCGATCGAAGGCGAGTGGGACGAGGTGATGGACGTCGTCAAGCGCGCCGTCGCCGCGGTCGAGCAGCGGGCTCCGCGTGTGTCCCTGGTCCTCAAGGCGGACATCCGTCCCGGAGTTACGGACGGGCTCACCTCCAAGACGGAGACGGTGGAGCGGCACCTCGCCGAGTAGCCCGCATGGACCACAGCCCCGGCTCGTGACGAGCCGGGGCTTTGCTGTGCCCATGGCGAGGCCCGGTCCGCGCCGGAGCGGCACGACCCGTGCACCGGGCAGTTCCCTCTGATGACCCGTGCGGCTCGCGCAGTCCGACGCACCGACCCACGATGAGGGCTCAGGGCCGACCGCCGTCCCCCTGCCGGACACGGCGGCCGCCGTCTGCTCAGCGAAGGAAGGGCCTGCCGGTGAACACTTCGACGTATACGTCCCAGTCGGCGTTCGACGGCTCCAGGCTGCGCGTCATCCTGCTCGTCGATCTCCACGAAGGCGCCCAGCAACGGTTCCTCGACGCGTACGAGCACATGCGCAACCGGGTCGCGTCGGTTCCCGGTCACCTCGGTGACCAGCTGTGCCAGTCCGTGGAGAACCCGTCCCAGTGGCTCATCACAAGCGAATGGGAGACTGCGCCGCCGTATCTCGCCTGGGTGAACAGTGAGGAGCACCTCGAGACCGTCAGGCCCATGCAGGACTGCGTCCGGGACATCCGGTCGATGCGTTACAGCGTCATCCGTGAGACCGGGCGTGCACTCCCGCCCACCGCCGGGACCGCTGACGAGGTCCAGGCGCCGGTGCGGGTGGGCGACGGAGTGACGCGCCATGCGCTGACGTTCACCGTCAAGCCCGGCTCCGAGTCGAAGGTCGCGGACATCCTCGCCGGATACGCGCCGCCCCAGGCCCGCGCCGACGACTCCACCCGACTGCGCCGCACGACGCTGTTCATGCACGGCAACCGGGTCGTACGCACCGTCGAGGTGGAGGGCGATCTGCAGACGGCGCTGCGCCACGTCTCGCGTCAGCCGGAGGTACGGGCCGTCGAGGAAGCCCTCAATCCGCACCTGGAACAGAGCAGGGATCTGACCGACCCCGCGTCGGCACGGGCCTTCTTCATCCGCGCGGCCATGCCGGCCGTACACCATGTGGCGCGTGGCGGCCCCGACCCGGCCGGTCTGCGGCGTCACGCGCTGTACTACCCGGCCCGCCAGGGCTGCGGGATGGCGCTGGCACAGTTGCTCTCCCAGCAGGACGAGACCGCCGCGGCCGACCCCGCCGGCCCCGTGCACCGCAGCACCGTCTTCCACCGGGACGACCTGGTCGTCCGGCTCATCGACACGCGGGACCCCGAGACCGATCCGGTCAGGGCGCTCGGACTGCACGGCACGAGGAAGGCCGCCGTGCTGGCCCGCCTGCTCGACGGCGCCGCACTCGGCGTCGAGGGGCCGCTCTCCGACGACCGGGACGCCACCCGCCTCCTGGCGCACACCGACATGACGCTGATCACCGATCGCAGGGCTGCCCAGTCCTGACAGTCCACGGACGACACCCGCCCATGGACGACACCGCCCCTGGACAACACCCCACAGACCGATCTGGAGACGGACCATGCACAAGACGCGCCCGCGCATCGTGGACCTCAGCGAGACCGAGCCCAACCGCAAGCGCGGTGGCGACCTGCGCACTCTGCTCACGCCCCTCACGGTGGGTTCCACGAGCGGGTTCATGGGCCTGGCCATCATGCAGCCAGGTGAACGCATCAGCGAGCACTACCACCCGTACTCGGAGGAGTTCGTCTACGTCGTCCAGGGCGAGCTGGAAGTCGACCTGGACGACGTGCCCCACCCGATCCGCGCCGACCAGGGCCTCATGATCCCCATCGGCATGCGCCACCGCTTCCGCAACATCGGTGACGCCGAAGCCCGGATGGTCTTCCATCTGGGTCCGCTGGCTCCGAAGCCGAGCATGGGCCACGTCGACACGGAGGCCGTGGAGGGGAACACGAGCGGTGAAACGTACCCGGCCGTGCAGGGGGACGGCGCGCAGCCCGAGCGACGCGGGGTGCCCTCGTGACCCGGCGGGTGGCGGTCACCGGCATCGGTGTCGTCGCCCCGGGCGGCATCGGGGTGCCGGCCTTCTGGGACCTCCTCTCCGGCGGCCGTACCGCGACGCGCGGCATCACACTGTTCGATCCCGAGGGGCTGCGGTCACGTATCGCGGCCGAGTGCGACTTCGACCCGCTCGCGCACGGGCTCGATCCCGACCTGGTCGAACGCACCGACAGGTACATACAGTTCGCCCTCGTCGCCGCGGCGGAGGCGGTGGCCGACTGCGGCATCGACTTCGGCGCCGAGGACCCGTGGCGCGTAGCCGTCTCGCTCGGCAGCGCCGTGGGCGGCACGACCCGCCTGGAGCACGACTACGTCCTGGTCAGCGAGCGAGGGCAGCGCTGGGACGTCGACCACCGCGCCGCCGGCCCGCAGCTGCACCGGGCCTTCTCGCCCAGCACCCTGGCGTCCGACGTCGCCGAGTACTTCGGCGCCCAGGGGCCGGTGCAGACCGTGTCGACCGGCTGCACCTCCGGACTCGACGCGGTGGGCTACGGCTTCCACACGATCGAGGACGGCCGCGCCGACATCTGCATCGCCGGAGCGTCCGACTCCCCGATCTCCCCGATCACCATGGCCTGCTTCGACGCCATCAGGGCGACATCGCCGAACAACGACGACCCGGCGCACGCCTCCCGGCCCTTCGACGCCCACCGCGACGGATTCGTCATGGGAGAGGGCTCCGCCGTGCTAGTCCTGGAGGAGCTCGAACACGCCCGTGCCCGCGGCGCGCACGTCTACTGCGAGATCCGCGGCTACGCCACCTTCGGCAACGCGTACCACATGACCGGACTGACCAGCGAGGGCCTGGAGATGGCCAGGGCCATCGACACCGCGCTCGGACAGGCCCGGCTGGATCCCTCACTCATCGACTACCTCAACGCGCACGGCTCGGGCACCCGCCAGAACGACCGTCACGAGACCGCCGCGGTCAAGCGGTCCCTGGGCGCCCACGCCTATGACACGCCCATGAGTTCGATCAAGTCCATGGTGGGCCACTCGCTCGGCGCGATCGGCGCGATCGAGGTCGTCGCCTGCGTGCTGGCCCTGGCCCACCAGGTGGTCCCGCCGACGGCGAACTACGAGACCCCGGACCCCGAGTGCGACCTGGACTACGTACCGCGCACCGCACGTCCGCGCAAGCTCGCCAACGTGCTGTCCGTGGGCAGCGGCTTCGGCGGGTTCCAGTCCGCAGTGCTTCTGACAGGGCCGGCCGGGAGGAAACGATGAGCGCTCATCCGAACCGCCGCACCGCCATCACCGGGATCGGAGTGGTCGCGCCCAACGGTCTGCAAACCGAGACCTACTGGAAGTCCGTCAAGGAGGGCCTGTCCGTACTCGACCGGATCACCCGGGAGGGATGCGGGCATCTTCCGCTCCGCGTCGCCGGCGAGGTCCGGGGATTCGACCCCACGGCACTCATCGAGGAGACCTTCCTCGTCCAGACCGACCGCTTCAGCCACTTCGCGATGGCCGCCGCCAGCGCGGCCCTGAAGGACGCGGGACTGAGCGACGCAGTCACCGACTCCCCGTACTCCGTCGGTGTGGTCACCGCCGCCGGATCCGGTGGCGGTGAGTTCGGCCAGCGGGAGCTGCAGAAGCTGTGGGGACAGGGGTCCCGATTCGTCGGTCCCTACCAGTCCATCGCGTGGTTCTACGCGGCCAGCACGGGCCAGATATCGATCCGCAGCGGCTTCAAGGGCCCCTGCGGCGTGGTCGCGAGCGACGAGGCCGGCGGCCTGGACGCCGTCGCGCACGCCGCCCGTACCGTGGGGCGGGGGACCGACGTGGTGGTGGCCGGGGCGGCCGAAGCGCCGCTCGCTCCGTACTCGATGGTCTGCCAGCTCGGATACCCGGAACTCAGCACGGTCGAGGACCCGGCGCGGGCCTATCGCCCCTTCACCTCCGCGGCCTGCGGCTTCGTGCCGGCCGAGGGCGGTGCCGTGCTGATCGTCGAGGACCTGGACCGCGCACGCCGGCGCGGTGCGGACGTCCGCGCCACCGTGGCGGGCCATGCGGCCACGTTCACCGGCGCCTCGCGCTGGGACCGCTCACGGGAGGGACTCGCCCACGCCATCCGTGGTGCCCTCGACGAGGCCGGCTGCGCACCGGAGGAGATCGACGTTGTCTTCGCCGACGCGATGGGTGTCCCGGAGGCGGACCGCGCCGAGGCCCTCGCCCTCGCCGACGCCCTTGGCCCGCACGGCACCCGCGTGCCCGTCACGGCCCCCAAGACCGGTATCGGGCGGTCCTACTGCGGGGCACCCCTGCTGGACGTCGTGGCCGCGGTGATGGCCATGGAAGAAGGGCGGATCCCGCCAACGCCCAACGTCTTCGACATCTGCCACGACATCGACCTGGTGACGTCGACGGCGCGCCCGGCCGAGCTGAGCACGGCCCTGGTCCTCAGCCGTGGACTCATGGGCTCCAACGCGGCGCTGGTACTGCGCCGCGAGCCGGGACCAGCCGCCCGGTGAAGCCCACCGCACCCGTACGACAAGGAGAACGCGCATGAACAGTGAAGTGACCCTCGAAGAGCTGGCCGCACTGATGAAGAAGGCCGCCGGTGTCACCGTCGACCCGCACGACCTCGAAGCCCGGGTCGACACACCCTTCGCCGAGTTCGGGCTGGACTCACTCGGCCTCCTCGGCATCGTGGGCGAGCTGGAGAACCGGCACGCCCGGGCGCTGCCCACCGACGCGGAGAAGTGCAAGACGCCCCGCGACTTCCTCGACCTCGTCAACAGCACGCTCATGACAGGAGCCTGAGATGGCAGGGCACACCGAGAACGAGATCACCATCGCCGCACCCCTCGACCTCGTCTGGGACATGACCAACGACGTCGAGAGATGGCCGCAGCTGTTCAGCGAGTACGCGGCCGCCGAGGTGCTGTCCCGGCAGGGCGACACGGTCACCTTCCGCCTGACCATGCACCCCGACGAGAACGGCAAGGTGTGGAGCTGGGTGTCGGAACGGACCACCGACCGCGACACGCTCACCGTCACGGCACGCCGGGTCGAACCCGGCCCGTTCGAGTACATGAACATCCGGTGGGAGTACGAGGAGACCCCCGACGGCACCCGGATGCACTGGACCCAGGACTTCGCCATGAGGCCGGACGCGCCGGTCGACGACGCCGGGATGACGGACATCATCAACCGCAACTCGCCCGTCCAGATGGCCCTCATCCGCGACCGCATCGAGCAGGTCGCCCACGAGCGGCGGACCTCCCCCGTCACGCCCGCCTGAACGGCGCCGCCGCGTAAGGAGACCCCATGCATCACGCCCTGATCGTCGCCCGGATGGCCCCGCATTCGGCTCCGGACATCGCCGAGGTCTTCGCGGCCTCCGACCGCGGCGACCTGCCCCGCCTCGTCGGGGTGACCCAGCGTTCCCTCTTCCAGTTCGGCGATGTGTACATGCACTTCATCGAGGCCGAGCAGGACCCGGGCCCCGCCATCGCGCGCGTGGCCGGGCATCCCGAGTTCCGCGACATCAGCAGCAAGCTCGAGGCGTACGTCAGCCCGTACGACCCGCAGACCTGGCGCGGTCCGAAGGACGCGATGGCGCAGTGCTTCTACCACTGGGAGAGAGACACGGCCCCGGCCACCCGGTGACACCGACGAGAGAAGGCCGCCGCCCGTCAGGGCGGCGGCCTTCTCTCGTGCGTGCGGCCAGGAGCTAGGAGGAGCGGGCCAGTACCGGCAGCAGACGTAGGGCGTTCTCCCGGTTGATGCCCCTGAGCTGCTCCGGGGAGAGGAAGGGATCGCCGTCCAGCGCCGGTACCGCGATGTCGGCGACGACCTGTGCGGGGGTGGGCGGCCAGTCCGTGCCGAAAAGGACCCGGCTGGGATCCACGGTGGCCAGCAGTGTGGGCGTGGCGGAGTCAGACATGGGGCCCGCCGTGTCGAAGTAGAACCGGTGCAGGTAGTCACGGACCCTGCCCGGCTCGATCGCGGGGGTGAGGTGCCCGCCGAAGAGTTCGAGCCGAGTGGCCATGTACGGCAGGAAGCCTCCTCCGTGGGGAAGGACGAAGCTGAGATTCGGATAGCGGTCCAGGGTGCCGTTCCGGATCAGGTTGATGGCCGCGCGTGTGGTGTCCATGAGGAAGTCGCACACGAAGGGCGGCATCCCCGGCAGTCCGGGACTGCCGTCCTTTCCGGCCGGCACTTCCATGGGGTGCGTGCTGACGACGGCGGACCGGTCGTTCAGCTCCTGCAGGAGGCGGTCGTGGGTGGCGTCACCGAGGTAGACACCGTCCATGCTCGTTCTCGTGCTCACCCCGACGGCCCCGAGCTCGTCGAGTCCGTAGCGCAGGCTCCACTGCGAGAGTTCCAGGTCGTCCAGGAACACAGGAGTGAAGAAGGCGAAGCGCGCGGGATGGTCCTCGACGACATCGGCCGCCGCCCGCAGGGCGATCCGCGCGCTCTCCTGGCGCTCCGCGCGCTCGCGGAACCGTCCGAGCATCGCGACGGTCATGACGGCGGTGCTGATGCCCGTCTTGTCCATGACCCCCAGAGCCGCGTCCAGGTCCCAGCGTGTCCACCAGGGCAGCCTTTCGCGGTTGATGACACCGCGTTCTTCCGCCCAGTCCAGCCAGGCCGACGCGGTGAAATGGTGGTGGACGTCCACTCGGCCCGCGACGGGGCCGTCTTCGTATGGCATCGGCATGTCCTCGGCGTGGTCGTTTCGGTGGGTGGTGCTCAGCCGCGGCAGAGCACGGTCTGCAGCACGTCCGTCAGCACACGATCGGCAGACGGCAGGTGGGTGTGCGCACGCCATGCGACGAAACCGTCCGGGCGTACGAGGACGGCACCGTCGTCGGCGGTGCCGTGCAGCGCCGCCCAGTCGGCATCCGGCTCGGGAACAAGGTCGTGATCAGGGCCGTCTCCCACGAGATACACCTCGACCGGAACGCCCAGGTGCTCGCGGGCCCGCTCCGCCGCGCGGCGCCACTCGTGGCCTTCGGCCCCGGCGAGCACGACGAAGGAACGCTCGTACAGATCGAGAGTGGAGATCCTGGCGCCTCCTGCCCTGACCCACATATGGGGGGCGCGGCTCCCCGGCTCTCCGCCGATCCGGAAGGCTTCCGGGACGACCGGCCGCTGAGGGGAGGCGCCCACCACAGCGTTCGACGCGTACCGGTAGCAGAGCGCGATCGTCATGAGATCCGCCGCGTCGTTGTTGCGTCCCGCTGCCGCACTGAATGCGGGGTGCTGCTCCTCGGCCGCCTGCTGGGAGGCCCGCGCGCTGGTAGTGACAGCGACAGGCCGTCGTTCGCACTCGTAGGTGTCGAGAAGCGGCAGGCCGGCCCAGCCGCGGAGTACCGCGGCGAGTTTCCAGGCGAGGTTGTGGGCGTCCTGGATCCCGGTGTTGGAGCCGAACGCCCCGTTGGGCGGCATTTCATGAGCCGCGTCACCGGCCAGAAAGACCCGGCCCTGCCCGTAGCTGTCCGCGACTCGCTTGGAAGCGTGCCAGGGCGCCTTTCCTGTGATCTCGACATCAATGTCCGGAACACCGACGGCCGCGCGAATATGTGCCGCGCAGCGCTCGTCTCCGAAGTCCTTCAGGGATTCGCCCTGATCAGCGGACCAAGGAATATGGATGACCCACTGTTCCTCGTTGTCCACGGGCAGCAGGGCGCCTTCCCCCTGTGGATCGGTGGTGTAGCAGACGATGAAGCGCTTCGGTCCGACGTATTCCTTGAGGGTCTTGCTCCGGAACGTGACGCTGACATTGTGGAACAGGGCACCGGGTCCTGACTGGCCGATTCCCAGACGTTTGCGAACGGGGCTTCTCGGGCCATCGGCGGCCACCAGGAAATCGGCTTTCACGGTATAGGTCTCACCGGTGTCCAGGCGCATGATCTGCGCCTGGACTCCCTCGTCGTCCTGTGTGAAGGAAAGCAGTTCCGTACCGAAGCGGATGTCTCCGCCCTGGCGGGCGCGGTTCAGCAGGACCGGCTCCAGATCGTTCTGGCTGCACAGGCACCAGTTCGAGGAGCTGATCCGGGAGACATCCATACCTGCGGCGATGTCCTTGACGATCCAGCGGCGCTGGTCCCCGACGAGGGTGTCCACCTGGAGAACGCCGTCGTTTCCGGCGAGCGCGGAGGCCGCCTCCCGCACGCTCTGCTCGAGTTCGGCGGTCCGGAAGATCTCCATGGTGCGCACGTTGTTCCCGCGGCCACGTGGGTGCGTCGATGTCTCGGCATGCCGCTCCACGAGCATGTGCTCGATTCCGAGACGCCCCAGGAACACGGAGGTGGAAAGACCCACCAGGGATCCGCCCACGATGAGAACTGGCACAGATTCCACTACACGTCCGCTCACTGGTTTCCTCGTCATCCGGCGACTGCCCAGCCCGGGAACGGTGGACTGGCCCGTCCATGATGTTTACCAAGCAGGACTTACGCGCGCGATCCGGGGCGCCCCGGGGTGCGCCGACCGGGTAACCGGAGGAATTTCTGCACACATCCTGCGGCGCTCGAACTCATATGGCCCAGCAGCGTTTGCGGCACAGTGCCGGCCGGGAAATCGTGTGACCGACCGACGGAACTCTCGACCCCCGGGACCAGCCATGACGCAAGCGTTCGCATCCGAGGAAATGTCGTCCGAAGAGGCCGCTGCCGCGGCCTCGGCCTGCAGTCGGGAGTTTCGCGCCAACCCGCATCCCGTTTACGCCGCGCTCAGGGCGACAGCACCCGTGTGCCCGCTGACGCCCCCTCACGGGGTCGACACGTATCTCATCACCCGGTACGACGACGCCCGTGCCGCCTTGGCCGATCCTCGGCTGAGCAAGGACATGTACGGCGCCATCGACGCCTATCACCGGATCTTCGGCGACTCGTCGATCGCCCTGGACGACAACATGCTCTTCTCGGACCCTCCGAAGCACACCAGGCTCCGCAGGATCGTCGGCACCACGTTCACCCCCAAAAGGGTGGAATCGCTGCGTCCGAAGGTCCAGAAGATCACCGACGACCTGCTGGACCGCTGCACCGCATCGGAGCCCGTGAACCTCCTGAAGGAGTTCTGCTTCCCGCTGCCGCTGCACGTGATCTGTGAGCTCCTCGGCGTGCCGGAGAACGAACGCAAGCAGGCCCAGGAATGGTCCGCCACCGTCGCTCAGACCGGCTTCGGGCCGGAGGCGCGCAAGGCGCTGGAAATCGCCGAGGGAAACCTGCGCGACTATCTGGTGGACCTGATCGCGCGAAAGCGCAAGGAGCCGGACGGAGCACTGCTCAGCGCACTGGTCACGGCACAGGACGAGGACGGCGCGCTCACCGACCACGAACTCGTCTCCACCGCGTGGGTGCTGCTTTTCGCGGGCCACAAGTCGACCGCGTACCAGATCGGCAACGCCGTCTACCACCTGCTCAGCCAGCCGGAGCAGAAGCGCCTGGCGTTCCGGGACCCGGGGGCGACGGCCGCAGCCGTCGAAGAGATCTTCCGGTTCGAGACCTCGGTGGAGAACTCGACGTTCCGCTACGCGACGGAAGACATCAAGATGCGCGACACACTCATCCCCAAGGGTGCGCTCGTGCAGATTTCGCTCACGGCGGCCAACCGGGACCCGGAGATGTTCCCCGACCCGGACCGCATGGACGTGGAGCGCCCGAACGTCCAGGCGACGCACCTCGCATTCGGCCTCGGCCCGCACTACTGCATCGGCGCGCCTCTGGCACGTCTGGAGATGCAGATCGCCCTCGCCACGCTCTTCGGGCGCCACCCCGGCATGGCCCTGGTCGGGGAGCCGGAGAACGTGCGCTGGCTGACCGTGCCGTTCCCCGCCTTCCGGGGGCTCGCGGAGCTCCCCGTCATTCTCGACCCGTCGTGACTCAGGAGGCGCCGGCGCGGGTGCGAGTGGTTCGCCTGCTGCGCGTCCGGGAGGGAAGCGAAGCGGATTTCGTGGACGCCTACCAAGGTGTACGTGACGGCGCCATGCGGTTTCCCGGACATCTGCGCGAACAGCTCTGCCGCTGCGTCGACGATCCCGGTCGATGGCTGCTCACCAGTGAGTGGGAGAGCCTCGAAGCCGTCAAACGGTGGCGCACCGACCCCGATCACACCACTCTGGTCAGGCCGATGAACGCGTGTCTGCATGACGACCGGTGGACCGGGGTCTTCGAGATCATGCCCGAGGGCCCTGGTGACCGAAGGCCGAGACAGGGCTGACCACCATGTGACCGGCCGGTAAGGTCGGGTACGTGCCCAAGCCGCTCAGTCTCTCCTTCGATCCGATCGCGCGCGCCGACGAACGCTGGAAGCAACGCTGGGGAAACGTGCCGTCCATGGCCGCGATCACCTCGATCATGCGCGCCCAGCAGATCCTGCTCGCCGAGGTCGACGCGGTGGTCAAGCCGTACGGGCTGACGTTCGCGCGCTACGAGGCGCTGGTGCTGCTCACCTTCTCCAAGTCCGGCGAACTGCCGATGTCCAAGATCGGCGAGCGGCTCATGGTGCATCCCACCTCCGTGACGAACACCGTGGACCGGCTCGTGAAGTCGGGTCTCGTGGCCAAGCGGCCCAATCCCAACGACGGGCGCGGCACCCTCGCCAGCATCACCGACAAGGGCCGCGAGGTGGTCGAGGCGGCCACCCGCGACCTGATGGCGATGGACTTCGGGCTCGGGGTGTACGACGCGGAGGAGTGCGCCGAGATCTTCGCGATGCTGCGGCCGCTGCGGATCGCCGCGGGGGACTTCGAGGAGGGGTGACCCGGGCCAAGATCTCCCGGAACGGGTCGTTACGCTCGACGGCATGAAAAAGAGCGTGCTGACCCGCTATCGCGTGATGGCCTACGTCACCGGCGTACTGCTGGTCCTGCTGACCCTCGGCATGATCGGCAAGTACGTGCTCGACCTGAACGGCGCGGCCGACTTCACGCGCGTCGTCAGCATCGCGCACGGCTGGCTGTACGTCGTGTACCTGGTCTTCGCCTTCGACCTGGGCTCCAAGGCGAAGTGGCGGGTGGGCAAGCAGCTGTGGGTGCTGCTCGCCGGGACCATTCCGACGGCCGCGTTCTTCGTGGAGCGCAGGATCAGCCACGAGCTCGCCGCCAGGGTCGCGGAGGACTCGCCCGCGACCGCCAAGGCGTAACCGAGACCGCCGTACGGACGAACGTACGGCGGTCTGCCATCGACATTTACTTGGACGCCCTAGTAAATTCGAAGGTATGGACGCTGACGCCATGGAGGAAGGCCGCCGTCGCTGGCAGGCCCGGTACGACGCCGCGCGCAAGCGCGACGCCGACTTCACTACGCTCTCCGGCGATCCCGTGGAGCCGGTGTACGGACCCCGGCCCGGTGACAGGTACGAGGGGTTCGAGCGGATCGGCTGGCCAGGGGAGTACCCCTTCACCCGCGGCCTGTACGCGACCGGCTACCGAGGGCGTACGTGGACCATCCGGCAGTTCGCCGGGTTCGGCAACGCCGAGCAGACCAACGAGCGCTACAAGATGATCCTCCGCAACGGCGGCGGCGGGCTCTCGGTCGCCTTCGACATGCCGACGCTCATGGGCCGCGACTCCGACGACTCGCGCTCGCTGGGGGAGGTCGGGCACTGCGGGGTCGCGATCGACTCGGCGGCCGACATGGAGGTCCTGTTCAAGGACATCCCGCTGGGTGACGTGACGACGTCCATGACCATCAGCGGACCGGCCGTGCCCGTCTTCTGCATGTACCTGGTCGCCGCCGAACGGCAGGGCGTCGACCCGTCCGTCCTGAACGGCACGCTCCAGACGGACATCTTCAAGGAGTACATCGCCCAGAAGGAGTGGCTCTTCCAGCCTGAGCCGCATCTGCGGCTCATCGGTGACCTGATGGAGCACTGCGCGGCCGGCATCCCCGCGTACAAGCCGCTGTCCGTCTCCGGCTACCACATCCGCGAGGCCGGGTCGACGGCCGCGCAGGAGCTGGCGTACACGCTCGCGGACGGCTTCGGGTACGTGGAACTGGGGCTCTCGCGCGGGCTGGACGTCGACGTCTTCGCCCCCGGTCTGTCCTTCTTCTTCGACGCGCACGTCGACTTCTTCGAGGAGATCGCGAAGTTCCGGGCAGCCCGGCGGATCTGGGCCCGCTGGATGCGGGACGTGTACGGGGCGACGTCGGAGAAGGCGCAGTGGCTGCGCTTCCACACCCAGACGGCGGGCGTCTCCCTCACGGCGCAGCAGCCGTACAACAACGTCGTACGGACGGCCGTGGAGGCGCTCGCGGCCGTGCTCGGCGGGACGAACTCGCTGCACACCAACGCCCTCGACGAGACCCTCGCGCTGCCGAGCGAGCAGGCGGCGGAGATCGCGCTGCGCACGCAGCAGGTGCTGATGGAGGAGACCGGGGTCGCCAACGTGGCCGATCCGCTGGGCGGTTCCTGGTACGTCGAGCAGCTGACGGACCGGATCGAGGCCGATGCCGAGAGGATCTTCGAGCAGATAAGGGAGCGGGGGCTGCGGGCGCATCCCGACGGGCAGCACCCGATCGGGCCGATCACCTCCGGGATCCTGCAGGGCATCGAGGACGGCTGGTTCACCGGGGAGATCGCCGAGTCGGCGTTCCGGTACCAGCAGGCGCTGGAGAAGGGCGACAAGAAGGTCGTCGGGGTGAACGTCCACACCGGGTCGGTGACCGGGGATCTGGAGATCCTGCGGGTCAGCCACGAGGTGGAGCGGGAGCAGGTGCGGGTGCTCGCGGAGCGGAAGGCCGGGCGTGACGACGCGCGGGTCCGTGTGGCGCTCGACGGCATGATCGCCGCGGCGCGGTCGGACGCGAACATGATCGAGCCGATGCTTCAGGCGGTACGGGCCGAGGCGACGCTCGGCGAGATCTGCGGGGTGCTGAGGGACGAGTGGGGGGTGTACACCGAGCCCGCGGGCTTCTGAGTACCTCCTTGCGTCCGCCGGCGGGGTTCAGCGCCTGCGCGGACGGGCACGGCTCAGCCGGCGGCCGTGTGCGCGGCTTCCGGCGCCAGTCCCCGGAGCAGCACCAGGGTGAAGCCGCGTACCCACTCCTCGTCCACCGGCTCTCCGCTCACCAGCGTGCGGTGGACCACCGCCCCCGCCACCATGTCGAAGATCAGGTCTGCTGTGCGGGAGGCTGTGACGGGGTCCGGTTCGGGTGGGAGTTCGCCTCGTGCCTGGGCTCGGGATCTGCCTTCCAGGACAAGGCGTTTTTGGCGGTCGACCACCGACTCGCGGATGCGTTCGCGCAGGGCGTCGTCGCGGGTGGCCTCCGCGACCACCGCCATCAGGCCGCTTCTCGCCTCCGGGCGGTCCAGGATCCTGGCGAACTGGAGGACGACGCCCTCGATGTCGGCGGCCAGTGAGCCGCTGTCCGGGAGCGCCAGTTCGTCGAAGAGTTCCGCGACCGCGTCGACGACCAGTTCGTTCTTGCCGGCCCAGCGGCGGTACAGCGTCGTCTTCGCAACCCCGGCGCGGGTCGCGACGTCTCCCAGGGTGAGCTTGGACCAGCCCAGTTCGACCAGCGCCGCCCGCGTCGCGGCCAGGATCGCGGCGTCCGCCGTGGCGCTGCGCGGGCGCCCGGTGCGGCTGGCTGGGCTGCGGCTGTGCATGTCCTGACCATAAACCGGCGGTTCCTGCGCGGCCGTGAGGGAGATCACCGGGGGGTGGTGGTCCAGTGCGGCGACGTGGCATTACGCTACGTCTCGTAGCGAAAGCCCGTGGGGACGTACACGGGCTTCGGCGACATGGCGTGGGTGGGGACCCGGCGCCGAAGGGCGCCCGACCGGCCCGGCTTCGGGCAACCGACCGGCCCCGCTTTTCCACCGGTTTTCACACGCGCGCGCAGTACGGGGGAGGATAGGCGCATGCAGCCACGGAACATGTCCATGAGCGGAGTCGTCGACCTCGCCGCGGTGAAGGCGGCCCAGGAGGCCAAGGCGAAGGCGGAGCAGGCGCGTGCGCAAGCCGCCCGGGAGGGCGGTGCGGGGGCGATCTCCCCGGCCGATCTCGTCATCGACGTCGACGAGGCGGGGTTCGAGAGGGACGTCCTCCAGCGGTCCGCCGAGGTCCCCGTCGTCATCGACTTCTGGGCCGAGTGGTGTCAGCCCTGCAAGCAGCTGAGCCCGGTCCTGGAGCGGCTGGCCGTCGAGTACAACGGCCGTTTCCTGCTTGCCAAGATCGACGTCGACGCCAACCAGATGCTGATGCAGCAGTTCGGCATCCAGGGAATCCCCGCGGTGTTCGCGGTCGTCGCGGGGCAGGCACTGCCGCTCTTCCAGGGGGCCGCGGGCGAGGCGCAGATCCGGCAGACCCTGGACCAGCTGGTGCAGGTCGCCGAGCAGCGCTTCGGCCTGACCGGCCTCGTCGTCGACGCCGAAGCCGAGCCGGGCGGTGCCCAGCCGGCTCCCGAGCGGCCGGCCGGTCCGTACGACGCGCTCCTCGAAGCCGCCGTGCAGGCGCTGGACTCGGGTGACCTGAGCGGTGCCGTCCAGGCCTACAAGAACGTGCTGAGCGAGGACCCGGGCAACGAGGAGGCCAAACTGGGCCTCGCCCAGGCCGAGTTGCTCCAGCGCGTGCAGGGCGTCGACCCGCAGCAGGTGCGCAGGGAGGCGGCCGAGAAGCCGGCCGACGTGCAGGCGCAGATCGCCGCCGCCGACCTGGATCTGGTGGGCGGCCATGTGGAGGACGCCTTCGGCCGCCTCATCGAGACCGTGGGGCGTACGGTGGGTGACGACCGGGACACCGTACGGATGCGGCTGCTGGAGCTGTTCGAGGTGGTCGGACCCGAGGATCCGCGTGTGATCGCGGCCCGTAGGGCCCTGGCCCGGGCCCTGTTCTGACCAGTCGTTAAACACGCGGGCCTGTGGCGCCCACGTGAAAGATTTGCTGACAGAGCGTCACAGCGGCCGCACTTTGCCAAAACTTGGTAATCGCGGCCGCTGTTACTGCGAGTAAGTCGTGAGCGTTGATCTGTCGGTTTCTGTCCAGCCATCAACGGCTTTGTACCGCCGTCCGGCAACACCCTGTGTCGTCGTCCGAGACCACGGGGTCGTTGTTCGGTTATCCCGCCGTTACTAGTCAGTAACGAACCCCCTTGTGCGGGCGGCCAGAATGGACCACGATCGGCCACGCTCGGTCCATTCCCGTACCCCGGCAGCCGGTTGGGTCGCGGGACGTCCTGGGTCCCCACCGAGCAGAGCCGGCGGCAGTGGCGCCGGCTCTTGGACAGGGGGGTCTTCGCCCACTGGGCGAAGCCTGTCCAGCAGGGTTGTGCGTGATGCGTGTCAGGCGCGACCAGTGGTTGTCGCTCGGGGGTGATCGCCGGTGATTCGGGCGCGAGTTGCGCCGCCGAGTGCAGGCGCTCTCCTTCCCGAGGACGTAGCACTTCTCCCATCCCTGCCCGGCTGAGCCGCGATTCGGGGCGAGCCAGGACAGGAGATGTACGTCCGAGAAGGAGGAAATATGGAGTCCCAGGTGCGTGGCGGGACCAGATGGAAGCGGTTCGCTGTGGTGATGGTGCCCAGCGTCACCGCCGCGGCATGTGTGGGTGTCGGACTCGCGCAGGGGGCGCTGGCCGCTTCGTTCAGCGTGTCCGGTCAGCAGTTCAAGGTGTCGGCGGCTCATCTCGAAGGTACGGGCTTCGCCCAGTACGGCGGGATAGACAACGTCTACGAGACGACTGAGGGCAAGAGCCAGAAGAAGGTCCCGGTCGCGATCTCGTCGTTCAAGAACGCGAAGATCACCGACATGTGCCAGTCGGTCGTGACACCGATCCCCGGCATAGGCAAGATCTACCTCCGTCTCGAGGCGGGGAAGAGCAAGCCGGTCACGGCGGAGAACCTCTACATCGACGTCGCCCAGCTCGACGCCGATGCGAAGTTCGAGGACATCGACATCGGCGTCGCGGTCAGGGACCAGAACCGCGGCCCCGACGTGAAGCCGGGCGAAAACGTGCTGCCGGGTGGCTTTGCCCAGCAGGCCAGAAAGGCGACGCTCACCGGCGTCGAGCAGACCGCGTGGGCGACCACGGCCGGCACGTTCACGCTCAACGGCCTGTCGATGAAGCTCGGCACCAGCGAGAAGATGGAGTGCTTCTGACGGCCTCCGTGCCACGGGTACCGCGGGGCGGCTGAGCCGTCCCGAAGGGGCGGGGAAGCCACGGTTTCCCCGCCCCGCGGGCCCGGCCCGGCCGTCCGCCGGGCACCTTCACAGACCCACACCTTCCGGCTACTGAACGCCTACTTCCGAGCCGGTACGTACCTCCACCGGACCGAGGGAGCTGTTTTCCATGAGTGCCGAGACTCCGGTCCAGAGCGCCGGGACCTTCACCCGGCTGCGTCGGCGATTCCGTGACTGGCGGGGCACCCGGCCGTTCTGGGCAGGCCTGTTGACCATCCTCGGCGGGGTGCCGATCGCCTACTTCCCCTACGCCACCCTCAAGCTGGGCACCATGTCGCTCACCATGGCGACCACCGCGGGTGCCGGCTCCCTCATCATCGGGGTCCTGCTGATCACGTTGGGCCTGACCATGTGGTTCCAGCAGGCGACGCGGGTCTTCGCCGGTGTCGCGTCGATCATCCTCGCCCTGGTGTCGCTGGTGGTCTCCAACATCGGGGGCTTCATCATCGGCTTCCTGCTGGCGATGCTCGGCGGCGCGCTCGCCGTCTCCTGGGCGCCCGGCAAGGCGGAGGGCGCCGAGGGGGGACGGCACAAGTCCGGTCGCGGACCGGACGGAGAGGGCGCCGTGGAACCCACGCCCCAGGGCGCCGGCGATGAGCCGGGCCCGCCGCACACCCCGTACGAGACCGGCGACGGCGGTCCGGCGGACGGCGTCCGGTCCGAGGCCCGTAACGGGGGGTACCGTGTCGGCTGACGCCCGCGCCCAGTTTCCCGGGACCCAGGCCCGGCCGAGAACGGGGCCTCGTCACGCGGCTCCCAAGAAGCCGCTGTTCACCCGGTTCCAGATGCCGGCCGGCAAGGCGATAGCCATGGCGGCGATGCCCACCGCGGTGCTCATGGGCATGGGGTTCACCCCGACGCTCGCCCTCGCCGACGACCAGCCGCCGACGTCGAACAGCCTGAAGGCCGACGAGTACAAGGACTGCGTGGCGGCGCTGGAGGGCGGCAAGGGCAAGGACGGCGCCTCCCCCTCGCCCTCGGCGAGCGGCGGCGAGGACGACGGCAAGAAGGACGAGAACACGTCCGAGCCGACTCCCTCGGCGTCCGCGGGCGGTTCGGACGCGGACAAGGACCCTGCGGACTCGTCCGGTTCGTCGGATTCAGGTTCCGACGACACGGGCGGAAAGTCCGAGCCCACGCCGACCCCTTCGCCCTCCTCGGGCACCTCGGGCCAGGACGACGCGGCAACGCCGAGCCCGTCGCCGTCCCAGAGCGGCGGCAACGTGCTGGAGGACATCGGCGACGCGATCGGCGGCATCTTCAACGGCGGCAAGTCCACCGCGAGCCCGAGCCCCACGCCGTCCGCGTCGGCCTCGCCGTCCGGGGACACGGCCAAGCCGGAGGACACGAGCAAGGACGACGCGTCCGACACCGTCAAGGAGACCACCGACAAGGTCACCGACACGGCGAAGGACACCGTGAAGGACACGGCCGGTACGGCGTCGAAGGCGGCCGAGGACGCGGCCGGGAAAGCCACCGCCTCCCCCAGCCCGTCCGCGAGCCCCTCCGTGGACCCCGAGGACTGCCCGGCCGCCACGGACGCCGAGGGCGGCGTCGACAACCAGATCCTCGTGCCCGACGACCCCTGGTACCTGGAGGCCAGCTCGCTGACCCTGAAGGGTGCCGACTACCAGGGCATCGTGCAGGTGCGGACGGCGAGCGGCGCCACGAAGAAGGTCCTGAAGTACGTCATCAACGACGGCACCGACATCGGGGACCTGCACCAGCTCGTCAAGGACAAGCAGTCCGGCAAGACCCACCACGTCCAGGCGGCGAAGGGCTCGACGTCGACGATCACCGACGGCAAGACGGTGATGTACACGGAGAAGATCTCGGGCAACCTGCTCGGGCTGATCCCGGTCACGTTCGACCCGGAGCACCCGCCGCCCCTGAACATCCCGTGGATCTATTTCACCAACGCGAAGGTCACCCAGGCCGGACAGTTCGGAGGCACGCTGACCGTGCCGGGGCTGCACCAGTACGTGACCGACTGACGCCGCCTCCGAGGCCTCTCCGGAGCCGCAACAGACTGTGCCCCGCCGGGTGTCGACCCGGCGGGGCACAGACGCATTTTCTGCCGGTGTTGCCATGCCGCCGCACGCCGCTCCGGCCGACGCGCCGGTCTCGTCCGGCGTGCCGGGCTTCGGCGCCCCGCCACGACCGGCGCCAGGGCCCGTCGGGGCTCGGGTGCCCGGTAAGCGGCCGGATGCGCCGGGGCCCCAGCGGGAGGTGGTGCCTTCCGCCGGGGCCCGGTGGGCGGTACCCGAGGTCAGTCGTCCTCCTCGTCGTGGAAGCTCGGTAGCACGTCTGTGTCCATGCCGAACTTGGCGAAGAGGTCGACCAAGGCTCTGGTCATGGCATCCAGTCCGCCCTCACGGACGATCATGAGGTCGGGGATGTGGACGTACAGACCGCCGGCGTACTCGCCGGTGGTGGAGCAGCGGGCCATCACCTCGACGATCTTCCGGGGAGTCATGAGGGTGGCGGTCCAAGACTTGCCCCCGGGAGCGCGGATGATCGCGTCGATGTCCTCGACGGTGTCGGCGTCATCCTCCAGAGCGAGTATGTACGTGATGGAGAAGTCGGCCGTCTCCACGACAACCAGAGGATTATGAGCCATAAATCTTCATCAACTCCGCGATGACCTTCGACTCGTACTTCTTGTCGGACTTTCCGACGATCTCCCAGCCGCCGTCGACCTGACGGAAGAACAGACGTGCGCCCTCGTGGCCCCGAAGGTACCGGATGCCGCCCGACAGCCCGGAGGAGCCTTTCCCCGGCTGGTCGTTGCCGTCCATGAGCTTGTTGATCAGAGCGTTCATCTCACGCTGGACGGCCTGGTTCTTGGTGGACTCCTCGGCGAGCTTGGCGAGCCTGCTGTTCTTGCCGAGCGCCGAGGTCACGCAGATCTTCGGCTTCCCGGCGGAAGCGGCAGCGGGGGCCTTGCCGGCCTGCGCGACGGCGAGTGCACCGACCTTCGTGGAGGCACCGTGGAACGCGGCCCGCTGGGCGGCGGCGCCTTCAGCGATCGGAACGAGGCACGCTACGGCGCTCTGGCCCTTCTTGACCCGGTCCAGGACCGTACGGAACCGGTCCAGGGTGTCCTTGGCCTTGTCCAGGCCCTCCCAGAAGGAGTGGATGCCGCTGCTGACCCGGTAGATCGCCTTGGCGACCGCCGGAATCTTGGTGACGGCCGCGCCGACGAGGATGACGTTGACCAGCGTCCACAGGCAGCTCTCGACGTCGCGCTTGGTGAAGCACTTCTTGGCGTCGTTGTAGCCCAGCTCGTCGAGGAGGATCTGGCCGCCGTTGGCGACCACCCAGTCGATGACGTCCATGGCTAGGAGCTGCTTGGCCTCGCGGAACTCGTCCACGCAGGACTGGCCGCAGTGGGCGAGGAGCAGGGCCTCCTCGTCCTGGGTGAGGTCCGGCCCCGTGTCGGGCTTGGGGCCCTCCATCGCGGCCTCGCGGGCTTCCTCCTGTCGCTTGAGGAACTCCGCCTCGGCGCGGTCGGCCGCTGCGTCGGCCGCCTTCGCGTCCTCGTTGGCGTTGGCCGCGGACTTCTCCGCGGCGTCGGCGTCCTTCTCGGACTGGGTGGCCGCCGAGTCCGAGGCGCCGGCGTCGCGAGTGGCGGCGTCGGCGGAGGCGCGGGCGTTCGCGGCGCTCTTCTCGGCCTCGGTGGCCTCGTTGTTCGCCGCGGCGGCCTCGCTCGAGGCGTCACGGGCGGCGCTGTCGGCGTGGAACCAGTCCGTGCCCGCTTGTGCGACGTACTCGCTGGTCCTGGCGTCGGCCTTCTTCGCCGCCTCGGCGGCCTTGGCCGCCTCCGCCGCCGAAGCCTGGGCGGCGGCCATGGACTTGAGCGCGGCTGCCGCGTCCGCTGCCGCTGCCGCTGCCGCCTGCGCGGCGAGCTTGGCGTCGCCAACTGCCTTGTCGGCCAGCGCCTTGGCGTCGGCGGCGGCCTTGGCCGCCTCCTTGGCCTTGGCCGCGGCCGCGGCGGCCTGCCGCTCCGCGATCGGCTTGGAGGTCTGGCCGACGAGCACCGCGAACGCGGCCGCACTGTCGGTTTCCTTGTACGGAGTTCCGATGGCAATGGCCTCGTTGGCGGGCTTGATGACCTCGGCGGCCGAGTCGCGAGCTGCGGAAGCCGCCTGACCGGCCGCGTACGCGTGTCCGGCGGTCACGGCCGCCCAGGCCCTGGCCTTGACGGCCTCGGCGCGGGCCGCTTCGGCCTCCTGGCTCGCCTTGAGGGAGGCGGCCTGGGCCTTCTTGGCCTCCTGCTCGGCCTTGGCGGCGTTTGCCGACGCGGCCTCGGAGGCGTCGATGGCCTCGGCGGCCGCGGCGTGCGCGGTCGCGCCGGCGGCGGCGGCCGTCTGGTAGGCCGACCACGCCTTGTCGGCGGCCGCGCGGGAGCGCTGCGCCGCGGCATCGGCACGGGTGGCTGCCGCACGGGCGTTCTGCGCCGCGGTGCTCGCCTCGCCGGCGGCGGCGTTCGCCCGTGTGGCCGCGGCGGCCGCGTCGTTGGCGGCGGCTCGGGCGGCGGTGGCGGCCTCCCGGGTCTCGCCCGCGGCGCTTGTGCCGACGGCCGCGGCGGCGGCCGACTCCAGGGCGGCGGCTCGGGCGGCGGTGGCCTTCTTGTTGCGCTCCGCCTCCTCGGCCTTCTCACGCGCCGTGGCGGCCTTGCCTTCTGCAAGTAGCGCCACGGCAAGCTGCTCGTCGGCCGTCTTGGCCGCGCCCTCCGCACGGGTGCGGGCGTGCCCGGCCGTATCGCGCTCGTTGGCCGCGCGCTGCTCGGCCGCCTGCGCCTTGGCACGTTCGTCGGCCGCGGTCTGGCGCTCCTTCGCAGCGAGGGCCTTTTCCTGCTCGGCCTTGGCGCGCTGCTCCTTGGCGGTCGCCGCCGCGACGCGGGCCGTCTCCTGTGCCCGTTCGGCGGTGGCCTGCGCGTTCTTCGCCTTCGTGGCGTTGGCGGCGGCATCCTTGGCCAGTGCGTCCGCGGACACCCGGGCCGCCTTCGCCTGGGCGGCCGCCTCCTGTGCGGCGATCCGCCGGAACTCGGTGTTGACGGCGTGCGCCTGGGTCCGGGAGAGCGCGAACAGCGCCTTGCTGTCGGCCACCGTCGCCTTGGCGGCGTTCACCGCGGTCTGGGTGGCCTTCGCCGCCGCCTGGGCCGCGGCGTACGAGGCCTTGGCGACCTGCACCGACTGCTGCGCGTACAGCAGTCCGCGGCCGCGCGGCGTCTTGGCGGCGTCGGCGATGGCGTACGCGTCGTTCTGCGCGGTGCCGGCCTGTTCCGAGGCCGTCTTGGCGGAGGCCACCGCCTTGTTGGCCAGGGACAGTTGCTCGGCGGCCCGCTTCTGGGCGTTGGCCAGGTCGGTCTTGGCCTGGGTGAAGACCGCGGGCTTGGGCCGGTGGAGGTGGTCCTTGGGCTGCCCGGCCCAGTACTTCTGCCAGAGCAGGATCTGCTCGGCCAGCCACGCCTGCCCGATGGACTCGATCATCGCCTCGGTGGCCTTGCGGGCCTCAGCCGAAGCGGTCGCCTCGGCGGACATGATGCTGGCCCGCGGCTTGGCCTGAGCGGCGTACTCCTTCTCCCACTCCTGATGGGCGGTCAGGACTACCGGGTTGAGGATCCGCTGGACGTCGACGGGGTTGAAGCTGTCGCAGCCGCCCCAGGCGACCTTGAGGGCCTCGACCTCCATGCGGTACTCGGCGGAGCCCTCCTCCAGCGGCTTGGTGACGAATCCGCCGTGGCGCAGGAAGGAGGCGACGTCGCTGGCGGTGGTGTGGTTGTAGGGGCCGCGGACATCGGTGTCCCCGAACATCAAGTCGGCCGCGTAGTCGTTCCTGACGTCTTGCCCTTTGACCCCGGCGGCGATCTTCTTGGCGTGGTCGACCGAGGCCTTGGTGGGGATGCTGCGGCCGTCCTGTCCGAACATGCCGTACAGGTCCCGCTGCGGACCGAGGGTGAAAGCGACGACTTCCTTGTCGAACTCGGGAGCGTGGTACTCGGTGCCCGAGCTCCAGCCCGTCTGTGCATAGATCTTGTTGGCCGTCTCCCAGCGCTCCTTGTGCTTATGGGACTGGCTCAGGTAATCGATGACACCGTCTTCGTCCTTGGCGAGGGCGTCGGCGAGTGTGCCGAGGCCAAACCAATGCCCTTCCAGTGCGGCGGCAATGTCTGTGTCGGTGCCGTTGAGGGCCTTGGCGGCCGCGGCCTTGAGCGCGGGGCCGCCGATGTGCAGGGCCATGCCGGCCATGCACCGGTCCATCCGGGCGTCCAGCCCGAGGCTGATCCGGAACTTGCCGTCGTCCGGGTCCTCGGCCGGCGGATCGTCGGCCCGGGCAGGTGCCGCGTACACCAGTCCCGTCAGTACGGCGGAGGCCGCCACCAGTGCGGTACTGGCTAACCCCCTTGAGCGCAGGGCTCTTCGCATGTCGTCGCCTGTCTGCTGGTCGAATGGTGAGGCCAGGAAGAGAGCAGGCGGACATGGCTGCGCGGCAGCCGTGGTGGGTCGTTGACGGGTGACACTCGTCGAAAGAGATGTGTGCGCTGGTCAGGCGCACTCCCCCCGCACTCTCTCCCCGAGAGCCTCACAAGATTTTCACAGAGGGTCGATTTCTGGTAGGGGCTTGGCCGGTGGCGTACGCCACTGAGGGCGCCCCCTGTCACAGGGGACGCCCTCAGTCGCGTACCAAGGCCTTCGCGGGTCAGCCCTTGGCGCCGCCCAGGTGGTGGACGCGCACCATGTTGGTGGTGCCGGGGACGCCGGGGGGCGAGCCGGCCGTGATGACCACGATGTCGCCCTCGTTGAAGCGGTTCAGCTTCACCATCTCCTGGTCCACCAGGTCGACCATCTCGTCCGTGCTGTTCACGAACGGCACGACGTGCGGCTCCACGCCCCAGCTGAGGGCGAGCTGGTTGCGGGTGGACTCGTCCGTGGTGAACGCGATGATCGGCTGGACCGCGCGGTAGCGGCACAGCCGGCGGGCGGTGTCGCCGGACTGGGTGAAGGCCACCAGGCCCCGGCCGCCGAGGAAGTCGGCGATCTCGCACGCGGCGCGGGCCACCGAACCGCCCTGCGTGCGCGGCTTCTTGCCCGGGACCAGCGGCTGCAGGCCCTTGGACATCAGCTCCTGCTCGGCCGCGGTGACGATCTTCGACATCGTCTTCACGGTCTCGATCGGGTAGGCGCCCACGCTCGACTCGGCGGACAGCATGACCGCGTCGGCCCCGTCCAGGATCGCGTTGGCCACGTCGGAGGCCTCGGCGCGGGTCGGGCGGGAGTTGGTGATCATCGACTCCATCATCTGGGTCGCCACGATCACCGGCTTGGCGTTGCGCCGGCACAGCTCGATCAGGCGCTTCTGCACCATGGGGACCTTCTCGAGCGGGTACTCGACGGCGAGGTCACCGCGGGCGACCATCACGCCGTCGAACGCCATGACGACGTCCTCCATGTTCTGCACCGCCTGCGGCTTCTCCACCTTGGCGATGACCGGGACGCGGCGGCCCTCCTCGTCCATGATGCGGTGTACGTCCGCGACGTCCTTGGCGTCCCGTACGAACGACAGCGCGACCAGGTCGCAGCCCATGCGGAGCGCGAAGCGGAGGTCCTCGATGTCCTTCTCGGACAGGGCCGGTACGTTGACGGCCGCGCCGGGCAGGTTGATGCCCTTGTGGTCGGAGATGACGCCGCCCTCGATGACGATCGTCTTCACCCGGTGGCCCTCGACCTCGGTGACCTTCAGCTCGACGTTGCCGTCGTTGATGAGGACCTGGTCGCCCTTGGTCACGTCGCCGGGCAGGCCCTTGTAGGTCGTCCCGCAGATCGTCTTGTCGCCCGGGACGTCCTCGGTGGTGATGGTGAACTCGTCACCGCGGACCAGCTCCACGGGACCCTCGGCGAAGGTCTCCAGGCGGATCTTGGGGCCCTGGAGGTCGGCGAGGACCCCGATGGCCCGGCCGGTCTCCTTGGCGGCGGCACGGACCCGGTCGTACCGGCCCTGGTGCTCGGCGTGCGTGCCGTGGCTGAAGTTGAAGCGGGCCACGTTCATGCCGGCCTCGATCAGCGCGACAAGCTGCTCGTGGGAGTCGACCGCGGGGCCGAGAGTACAGACGATTTTCGAACGGCGCATGGGGGCGATCCTATCGGTTTGTTTCGCAACGGAATATTCCGTCTGGCGGAAAATACAAAAGGGCGGGATGCCGCTCAGGTGTGATTCCCTGAACCAATTACCAGCGCGTAGGTCTGTGTCGCGATCTCCAATTCCTCGTCAGTAGGCACCACCGCCACCGCGACCCGGGCACCCTCGGGCGAGATCAGCCGCGCCTCGTCGCCGCGTACGGCGTTGCGCTCGCCGTCCACCGCCAGGCCCAGCCCCTCCAGGCCCGCCAGGGCGGCCTCCCGCACGGGCGCCGCGTTCTCTCCGACGCCGGCGGTGAAGGCCACCGCGTCCACCCGTCCGAGTACGGCGTAATAGGCGCCGATGTACTTCTTCAGGCGGTGAATGTAGATGTCGAACGCCAGCGCCGCCTGCTCGTCGCCCTCGTCGACGCGGCGGCGGATCTCCCTCATGTCGTTGTCGCCGCACAGTCCGATCAGACCGCTCTTCTTGTTGAGAAGAGTGTCGATCTCGTCGGCGGACATTCCACCAACACGCATCAAATGGAAGATGACGGCCGGGTCCATGTCTCCCGAGCGCGTACCCATCACGAGCCCCTCCAAAGGCGTCAGGCCCATGGAGGTGTCCACGCAACGACCGCCCCGTACGGCCGAGGCGGACGCCCCGTTGCCCAGGTGCAGCACGATCATGTTCGTCTCGGCGGGGTCCTTGCCGAGCAGCTCGGCGGTGGCCCGGGAGACGTAGGCGTGGGAGGTGCCGTGGAAGCCGTAGCGCCGGATGCGGTGCGCGTCGGCCGTCTCGACGTCGATCGCGTAGCGGGCGGCCGACTCCGGCATCGTGGTGTGGAAGGCCGTGTCGAAGACCGCGACCTGCGGCAGGTCGGGCCGCAGCGCCCGGGCCGTGCGGATCCCGGTGAGGTTGGCCGGGTTGTGCAGCGGGGCCACCGGGATGAGCCGCTCGATCTCGGCGAGGACGGCGTCGTCGATCACGGTCGGCTCGGTGAAGGACCTGCCCCCGTGCACCACCCGGTGCCCGATCGCGGCCAGCTCGGGCGAGTCCAGGCCGAGGCCGTCCTTGGCGAGCTCCTCGGCGACGGCCTTCAGGGCGGCGTCGTGGTCGGCGATCGCGCCGCCGCGCTCCCGGCTCCCGCCGCCGGCCGGGGTGTGCTTCAGGCGGGAGGTCTGCTCGCCGATGCGCTCGACCAGACCCATCGCCAGTCGGCTGTTGCCGCGCATGTCGAGCAGCTGGTACTTCACCGACGAGGAGCCGGAGTTGAGGACGAGGACGCGGGTGGGGCTCACGGGGCGGTTGCCTTCTCACTCGGGGACGGGGCGGGGGACTGGGCCTGGATCGCCGTGATGGCGACCGTGTTGACGATGTCCTGGACCAGGGCGCCCCGGGACAGGTCGTTGACCGGCTTGCGCAGACCCTGGAGCACCGGGCCGACGGCGATCGCGCCGGCCGAGCGCTGCACGGCCTTGTAGGTGTTGTTGCCGGTGTTCAGGTCGGGGAAGATCAGCACGCTCGCCTGCCCGGCGACCTCGGAGCCGGGCAGCTTGGTCGCCGCGACCGACGGCTCCACGGCGGCGTCGTACTGGATCGGGCCCTCGATCCTCAGGTCGGGTCGGCGCGAGCGGACGAGCTCGGTGGCCTCGCGGACCTTGTCGACGTCGGCGCCGGAGCCGGACGTACCCGTGGAGTACGACAGCATCGCGATCCGCGGCTCCACGCCGAACCGCCCGGCCGTGCTCGCCGACTGGATGGCGATGTCGGCGAGCTGCTCGGCGTTCGGGTCGGGGTTGACCGCGCAGTCGCCGTAGACGAGGACCTTGTCGGCCAGGCACATGAAGAACACCGACGAGACGATGTCGGCGTCCGGCTTGGTCTTGATGATCTCGAAGGCCGGGCGGATGGTCGCGGCCGTGGAGTGCACCGAGCCCGACACCATGCCGTCGGCGAGGCCCTCCTGCACCATCAGCGTGCCGAAGTAGTTCACGTCCGAGACGACGTCGTACGCCAGCTCCACGGTGACGCCGCGGTGGGCGCGCAGGGCCGCGTACTTCTCGGCGAAGGCGTCGCGCAGGTCGGAGGTGGCCGGGTCGATCAGCTGGGACTCGCCGAGGTCGATGCCGAGGTCGGCGGCCTTCTTGCGGATCTGGTCGACGGGGCCGAGCAGGGTCAGCTCGCACACGCCCCGGCGCAGCAGCACCTCGGCGGCGTGCAGCACGCGCTCCTCGGTGCCCTCGGGCAGCACCACGCGGCGCAGGTCGGAGCGGGCCTGCTCCAGCAGCTTGTGCTCGAACATCATCGGCGTGACGCGGTCGCTGCTCGGGGCGGAGACGCGGAGGGCGAGGTCCGCGGTGTCGGCGTACCGCTCGAACAGGCCGAGCGCCCGCTCCGCCTTGCGCGGGGTGGCCGCGTTGAGTTTGCCCTCCAGGGAGAACAGCTGCTCGGCGGTGGGGAAGCTGGTGCCGGCCACCGACAGCACCGGGGTGCCGGGCGCGAGCCGGTCGGCGAGCGTGAGGATGTCGGTGCCGGGCACCTCGTCCAGGGTGAGCAGCACGCCCGCTATCGGCGGGGTGCCGGCGCTGTGCGCGGCGAGCGCGCCGACGACCAGGTCGGCCCGGTCGCCCGGGGTGACGACGAGGCAGCCCGGGGTCAGGGCGCCCAGGAAGTTCGGCAGCATCGCGCCGCCGAAGACGAAGCCGAGCACGTCCCGGGCCAGCCCCGAGTCGTCGCCCAGCACCACCTTGGCGCCGAGGGTGTGGCCGATCTGCGAGACCGTCGGGGCGGACAGCGCGGGCTCGTCGGGCAGGACGTAACAGGGCACGGGGAGCCGGGAGTCGAGCTGGCCGGCGATCTCGTCGCGGTCCTCGCGGGCCACCCGGTTGGTGACCATGGCCAGGACGTCACAGCCCAGCGTGTCGTAGGCCCGGTAGGCGTTGCGCGTCTCGGCGAGCACCGACTCGACGGTCTGCTTGCGGCCGCCCACGACCGGGATCACGGACGCGCCGAACTCGTTCGCCAGCCGGGCGTTGAGCGACAGCTCGTCCGGGAGCTGGGTTCCGGCGTAGTCGGTGCCGAGGACCAGGACCACGTCGAAGTCGCGGGCGACCAGGTGGAAGCGGTCGACGAGCGTGGACACCAGCTCGTCCGTGCCGGCCTCGGCCTGGAGGGCGGACGCCTCGTGGTAGTCCATGCCGTAGACGGTCGCCGGGTCCTGGGCGAGCCGGTAGCGGGCGCGCAACAGCTCGAAGAGGCGGTCGGGCCCGTCATGGACGAGGGGACGGAAGACGCCCACCCGGTCGACCTGCCGGGTGAGGAGCTCCATGACCCCCAGTTCGACGACCTGGCGGCCGTCGCCGCGGTCGATGCCGGTCACGTACACGCTGCGGGTCACGCGCGCTCTCCGTTTCGTCTCGAGTGGGGGTACACGTCAAGCCAATGGCTATCCAGCCAGGGGCACAAAAATCGCCCACCGAGGTGAGCAGAACCCTCTTGACAATACCTCCGCCGATAGATAAGGCGCCCGTCAGTCCGGGGTGCGGCACCGGGCTGTGGAGCGTGAAACAATCGGCAGAGGCTCACCGGTATCCACAGCGAGCAGGAGACACAGCACGATGCGTATCGGAGTTCTCACCGCAGGCGGCGACTGCCCCGGCCTGAACGCCGTGATCCGGTCGGTCGTGCACCGGGCGGTCGACAACTACGGCGACGAGGTCATCGGCTTCGAGGACGGTTACGCGGGCCTGCTGGACGGCCGCTACCGGGCCCTCGACCTGAACGCGGTCAGCGGCATCCTCGCCCGCGGCGGCACGATCCTGGGCTCGTCCCGGCTGGAGCGCGACCGGCTCCGCGAGGCCTGCGAGAACGCCTCCGACATGATCCACGAGTTCGGCATCGACGCGCTGATCCCGATCGGCGGCGAGGGCACGCTGACGGCGGCCCGCATGCTGTCCGACGCGGGTCTGCCGGTGGTCGGCGTCCCGAAGACGATCGACAACGACATCTCCTCCACGGACCGCACCTTCGGTTTCGACACGGCGGTCGGCGTCGCCACCGAGGCGATGGACCGTCTGAAGACCACCGCCGAGTCCCACCAGCGGGTGATGGTGGTGGAGGTCATGGGGCGCCACGCCGGCTGGATCGCGCTGGAGTCCGGCATGGCGGCCGGCGCGCACGGGATCTGTCTGCCGGAGCGTCCGTTCGACCCGGCCGATCTCGTGAAGATGGTCGAGGAGCGCTTCTCCCGCGGCAAGAAGTTCGCGGTCGTCTGTGTCGCCGAGGGCGCCCACCCCGCCGACGGATCCATGGACTACGGCAAGGGCGCCATAGACAAGTTCGGCCACGAGCGCTTCCAGGGCATCGGTACGGCACTCGCCCACGAGCTGGAACGACGGCTCGGCAAGGAGGCCAAGCCGGTCATTCTCGGCCACGTCCAGCGCGGCGGCTCGCCGACCGCGTACGACCGGGTGCTCGCCACGCGGTTCGGCTGGCACGCGGTGGAGGCCGCGCACCAGGGGGAGTTCGGCAGGATGACCGCGCTGCGCGGGACGGACATCGTGATGGTGCCGCTCGCGGAGGCCGTGACCGAGCTGAAGACCGTGCCCAAGGACCGGATGGACGAGGCCGAGTCGGTCTTCTAGGCCGGGCTCTCCTGGATCCTCGTCCAGAAGTGGTCGACGATCCGGTCGAGGAAGTCGCGGGCGGCGTCGCCGGCGTCACTGCTGCCGCCGCCCCAGCTCAGGGTGGCGACCATGTGCCCCTGGTAGTCCTGGTGCAGACCCTGGAGGGCGCCCTCCAGGAACTGCCGGTCCAGGGGCACGACCTTGGCCACCGGGCGTACGTAGGCCTGCCAGCGGGTGGTGACGGCGTTGCGCAGCAGTTCGCCGAGCTTGGCGTCGCGGCCCGTGACGGTGACGAAGTCGGGCAGGCCGAGGCCGAGCAGATCGGCGAGGGCGGCGGACTGACGGTCGGTGCCGCGCCAGGTGTCGGTCTCCTCCATCCGTAGATAGGCGTGGAGTTCGTGCCCCACGGCACGGGCCACGTCCTCGGGGGCGAAGCCGCGGGCGATGCGGTGCTCCCGCAGGGTGCGGGGTCTGCCGATGAGCTCGCCGGGCGAGCACCACAGCACCCCGGCGAGCGCGGTGAGTTCGGAGCCGGAAGGGGACGCGGCCCCGCGTTCCCAGGCCATGACGTGCTCCGGGGTGATGTGGGGGCGCCCGTAGGAGACGCGCATGCCGTGGGCGACGTGCTCGGGTGTCATGCCGAGGGCTGCGCGCAGGCGGCGGGCGGCGGGGGCGTTGAAGGGCGGGGGCGTCGGGGTGGCGGGCAGGGGGTGGGGGGTGGGCTGGCTCGGGCGGGCTGAAGGTCGGCGCACGGGCCACAAGCTAGGGGTGCGGGGCTGCGGTGACTACGGTCTGTTCGGCCAGGATCACGGATTGTAGGAAGCTACGGATGCCGGCGGGTTCGACCGGGGCCGAAGATCGTCTGTCGGCCGGGGCGGGGGTGCGGCGAGGATGACGCCGGGCCTGGTGAACGCGGGCCCGGAAAGGTGGTCGGTCAGGTGAACGGCAAGCTCAACGAGCATATTCGCGAGCGTCTTCTCGCGACGAACTTCTGGCACCTCGCGACGGTGGGTGCGGACGGAGCGCCCCAGGTGTCGCCCATGTGGGCGGACATCGAAGGGGAGTACGTCATGGTCAACACCTCCATCGGGCGGGTGAAGGAGGAGAATCTGCGGCGCAATCCGTACGTTTCGCTGTCCCACCACGACCCCGGGAACCCCTACGACCGGGCGGAGATCCGGGGGAAGGTCGTCCGGTTCGTGGAGGGCGAGGAGGCCGAGCGGGCGATGGACCGGCTCGCGCGGAAGTACCTCGGGGAGGACCGGTATCCGTGGCTGCTGCCCGGGGAGCGCCGGGTGATGCTGCTGATCGAGCCGACACGGGTACGGAGGCTGGAGGGTGTGGAGCCGTTCCGGGCCGGGGTCCTGCCGGACGGGGCGGCCGGCTGAGGCGGGGCATGCGCGGCTCGACGGGGGCCGCGCCGGTCTCCCAAGTGCCGTCGACGTGCCGGCGGTTGCCAGGTGGCACCGGGCCCTGCTCGGTCACGGCACCCTCCCCTCAACCAAGTGCACGCCCTTCACCGTCGACAGCGTCTTTATGCCCGCGTACAGCCCTGCCCAGGGGCGCGATGGCAGCGGCCGGTGCGGCACGCCGCTGGACCGGCGTCCGCAGGCGGGGAGTTCGCCATCCGCCGCCCCTTTCGAGCCGGAGCCTCGCTTGGCCGGCGTCGTCCGGGTTTCAGTGACACGGACACAAGAGCTGCCCGGCCTGCCGGCCGCCCAGTCAGTAGTTCGGCGCCAGGTCGGTCTCGACGGGGCGAACGCGCTGATCCTGGCCGAGCTGGGCTTCATCGCGGAGCTGCGCGGCGACGCGCGGGGTGCGCTGGCCCGCCACGAGGAGGGCTACGAAACGGCCCTCACCACCGGCGACCCCCGGGCACTCGCCCTCGCCCTGGAGGGCCTCGCCGCCGCCCACGCCCTCGCGGACCGTCCGGGGACCGCGGCGCTTCTCCTCGGCGCGCCTCCGCCGCCCGCGCCGCCACGGGTGCGCCGCTCCCGGCCGCGCAACGCCCGGACGTCGACCGCACCACCGCCGCGGCGACGGCCGCGCTGGGGGCGGCGGGGTTCGTGGACGCCTTCGCGAAGGGAGAGTCGCTGTCGCCCGAGGCAGCGTATGCGCAGGCGCGGGCGTCGCGGACCCTGGCGGGACACCCCCTAGGAGAGCCGGGAGTGCCAGAACTGGCCCAAAGCGTGGCTCCACCGACGCTCTTCCGTACTTTCGGCCGGTACGCGATGCGCTTGGGCTTTCTAGCCTGAGCCGCATGAATACAGGGGTTCGGCCGGCAAGGTCGGCTGGCAGGGTGTTCAACATCGGGGTCGGCGTCGTGTTCGCCCTGGGGATCGTCTTCACGACGTTCATGCTCATGGACAGTTGGGGCGGCGGGTCCTGGGTGTTCGGCTCCGCCGTCTCGACCATCGTGGGCGGCCTGGCGTTGATGCGCGAGCGGCAGAAGGTACTGACCGCGGTCGCGGGCCTGGCCGTGACGGCCGTTGCCGTCGCGGTGTCCCTGATCGCCGGGGAGGAGCTGCCGCAGGAGCCCGCGCCCATCACGGCGCCGGCCCTGTCGGTGCTCGTTGGCTCCGCGATCAGGACGCTGCCGACGGGACCGGCCGCCGGGATCGCCGTGGGCGGCGTCGTGGTGACCGGGGTCACCTGGTTCGACGGATGGAGCGGCGTGACGAACCTGGCCACGATGGGGATGGCCGCCGCCCTCGTGATGGGGCCGGCGTTGCGCGGCCTCGACCGCAACCAGCGCGCCAACGCCCCGGCACCGCAGGGGTCCTGGGTTGACCCGCCGCGGTCGTAGCGTGGCCCAAGACCCAGCGGATGCGGCAGGCGCCGCCCAGCCTGAGGCAAGGACCTCGGAGCCGTCCGGCACTCCGCCCGCGGCCCCGCCGAACGGCGCGGATCGCGGGCGAGGATTCAGTAATCTGATCAACGTGATTCCGCAGCGATGGGTCGGGGCCGTCTCCGCCGTCGGGCTCGGTGTCGCGTTTCTCGCGGCGATCGCCATGCAGTCCTTCGCCCTCGCGCAGACCTGGGGGGCCGCGTCCTGGGCCCCCGGCGCCGCCACCGCCGTGGTGGTGTGCGCCCTCGCGCTGATGCGCCATCGGGAGCGGACCTGGACGGCGGCCGGGGGCCTCGTCGTCACCGCGCTGGCGGTCCTCGTCCCGCTGCTGCCGGGCACCCGGTTTCCCGCCGGGCTCGGACCCGCCGTCGCCCTGGGCCTGGCCGTGCTCACCGGATCCGCGGTCAGGGCGTTGCCGATGGTGCGGGCCGGGGCCATCGCGGGCGCCGGGCTGCTGGTGATCGCCGTTCAGTTCGCCGTCCGGCCGCCGTCGGCGGTTCCGGCCATCGCCGCAGCGGCCTGGCTGGCCGCCGTCGGGGTCGGGCTGGCGCTGCGCATGTTCGACGGCCGGGCGAAAGCCGCCGCCGAAGAGGTGCGCCGGGCTGAACGGCTGGAACTCGCCCGGGAATTGCACGACATCGTGGCCCACCACATCACAGGGATGGTGATCCAGGCGCAGGCCGCCCATATCGTCGTGCGGCGGGCCCCGGAGAAGGTGTCGGACTCGCTGACCGAGATCGAGAGCGCCGGGTCCGAGGCCATGACCGCGATGCGCCGTGTCGTCGGGCTGCTGCGCGACACCGACGATGCGGCGCCCGTCTCGCCCGGGCCGGAGGGGCTGAGCACGCTGGTCGAGCGCTTCAGCCGCCAGGGCCCGCAGGTCCGTCTGAGCGTGCCCGACGACGACACGGAGTGGCCGCCGGAGGTGACCAGTACCGTGTACCGCATCGTCCAGGAGGCGCTGACGAACGTCCTGCGGCACGCGCGGCACGCCCGCTCCGTCGACGTCACCGTCGGCCGTGACGCCGAGGCCGTCACCGTCGAGGTCGCCGACGACGCCCCGCCGCACTCCCCCCGGTCTCAGCACCGCGGGGGGTACGGTCTGATCGGTATGCGCGAACGTGTCGAGACGCTCGGCGGCTCGCTGTTCGCCGGTCCCCGGCCCGGGGCCGGCTGGTCCGTGCGGGCGATCCTGCCCGTCCCCACCAGGGAGCCCGGATGACCATCAAGGTCCTGCTCGCCGACGACCAGGCGATGATCCGCCGCGGCCTGCGACTGATCCTGGAGGACCAGCCCGACATCGCCGTCATCGGGGAGGCCGAGGACGGCGCCGAGGCGATCGCGATGGCCAGGCGGCTACGGCCGGACGTGTGCCTGGTGGACATCAGGATGCCCAAGCTCGACGGCATCGACGTCACGCGCGCCCTGGCCGGCCCTGGGGTGAGCGATCCGATACGGGTCATCGTGGTCACCACCTTCGACCTCGACGAGTACGTGTACGGGGCACTGCGTGGCGGCGCGGCGGGATTTGTCCTCAAGGACGCCGGACCCGCCCTGCTCATCGAGGCAGTCCGCGCCGCCTGCAACGGCGAGGCGCTGGTCTCGCCGTCGGTCACCCTCCGGCTGCTGAAGCACCTGAACGAGACCCAGACGGTGCCCCGCGGCCGCGCTGGGCAGTCGCCACCGCTGTCCGGGCGCGCGCTCGAGGTCGTGCGGGCCATCGCACGCGGCCGCACCAACCAGGAGATCGCCGCGGAGCTGTTCATCTCCCTGAGCACGGTCAAGAGTCACCTGTCAGGGATCCAAACCAAGCTCGGGCTGCGCAACAGGACCGAGATCGCCGTCTGGGCCTGGGAGAACCGCATCGTCGAGAGCACCTCCGAGTAAACCGTTCACTCCCTCACGACAGACGTCTTCCTCGCCGCCCGCGGGGCTCTGCCATGTCGGGAGAGAAAAGGGTGCCGCCGGGAAAGTCCCGGTGGCACCCCGAACGCGCCGGTTGAGACGCAGGTCAGCTCACCCTGCGTCGGATCCGCCAAAGGCCGAACGTGGTGAGGATCCCGCTGAGTGTCAGGTAGATCGCGGTCTCCAGCCATTGGAACGCCCAATAGCGGCTGCGGGGGTGATAGCGGACGTCGATATGGAGGTCGTACTCGGCGAGGCACACCGCCGCGTCGCCGAACGTGCCGCCCGCGCCGGTCCTGGGCGGGGAATCGATGCAGTCGTTGAACCTGGTCCCGTCGAGGGCCTTGCCGTTCGCGGTGCGCAGCGGGCTCGTCTCGGCGATCCAGGCGTCGGGCGCGCCCGGGATCTTCACCCCGTTGATGACGGAGCCACCGCTGATGCTGCCCAAACTCTGCGCCTCGTTGATGGACTGGGCTGTCATGGGCAACGTGGCCCTCTCCGCCGGCATGAGGCTGGGTCGCACCACGTTGGGGAAGAAGAACTGGAAGGCGAGGAAGACGACGAGCGTCACGGCCATCGCGGGCAGGGTCCGGCGGAGCAGGAGCCCGACGACGGTGCCGAAGGTGAAGGCCAGCGCGGCGTAGCCGATCGGGGCGATGTTGCGCGCGCCGAACTCGAAGGTGCTGAACTCGCTCTTGACGACCTCGTCGAACGGGTGGGCCGCCCAGGTGAGCAGGGCGGCGGACGCGCCCGTGAGGAACATGGCGGCCAGGCCGACGAACAGGACCTTGGCGAGGAGCCAGCGCGGGCGGGTGATGCTCTGGTTCCACACCAGCCGGTGGGTGCCGCTCTCGAGCTCCCGGGCGATCAGCGGCGCGCCCCAGAACGTGCCGATGACGGCGGGGAGCAGGCCGAGCCCGGCCGCGATCAACAGCAGCGTGTTCTTGTAGGCGCTGAGGAACTGGCTCCTTGCCCGGGCACAGTCGGCAACGCCCTGGCAATGGGCTCGGTAGACGTCGTAGCCGTCGCGGATGTCCGCGCCGAGGTACACCGAATACGCGGCAAAAACGGCCAGCGCGCCGGTGCCGACCAGCGCCTGGACGCGGAACTGCCGCCAGTTCAGCCACATCATCGCGAGGCCCCCCAGGCTGCGGCCTCGATCCGGGCGGCGGGCACCGCGGCCGCCCGGGTCATGTAACCGAGGACGAGTTCTTCGAGCGGGACGGGCTCGACCGGGTACGGCAGCGACGCGGGCGAGGCGTCGGTGCGGACGACCGCGCTGCTGTGCTTGCCGCTGTGCTCCATCGAGATCACCTCGACCCCGGCGGGCAACCGGTCGAACTCGCCGCGAGGTGCGACGAGTCGAGCGTGCCCGGCCAGCAGATCCCGGGTATCGCCGGCCACCTGCACCCGCGAGTCGCACAGCACGATGAGGTAGTCGCAGACCTGCTCGATGTCCCCGAGCAGGTGCGAGGACAGCACGGCGCTGGCGCCGAGCTCGCGCACGAACTCCATCAGGTTCTGCAGGAACCCCTTGCGGGCCAGCGGGTCCAGTGCCGCCGCCGGCTCGTCGAAGATCAGCAGCTCGGGCCGCTTGGCCGCCGCGACGGTCAGCGCCAGCTGCGCGCGCTGGCCACCCGAGAGCTGCCCCGCCTTCTGCTCGGGGTTCAGCCCGACATGGCGGATGCGCCGCTCGGCCAGGGCGGGGTCCCACGCCGGATTCATCTTCGCGCCGAGCTCCATGTGCTCGGCCACGGTGAACGAGCTGTACACCGGAGTGCTCTGCGCGACGAACCCCACCCGGGCCAGATGTGACGCGTTCGCCGCCGGACGTGACCCCAGCACGGTCAACGAGCCGGACGTCGGCTCGATCAGTCCGCAGGCCAGATGCAGCAGAGTCGATTTGCCGGCCCCGTTCGGGCCGACCAAACCGATGACACGGCCGGAGGGGACAGTGAGGTTCACGTCGCTGAGGGCCGGCTTGCCGCGGCGACCGTATTTCTTCGTCAAGCCCTCGGCATGAAATGCCGGAGGGAAGTCTGCATTTGGCATGCCCTTATCGTGGAATTCCACGTCCTTCACAGCATCAGCTCAAAGCATGGTTCCCGTTGTCGGCGACCGTACTTTTGGCCGGGCCTGCCCGCGGCCCTGTGCCGGCAACACCGAACACACGACAGGGCCTAGCTGTGCTGTCCCGGGGCGTTGGTGACGGGCGACACGCCTTGAGTGGTCCTTGAACGGGGTGAGGGCCCCTGGTTTCGGTGTGGATTGCGACACCTACGACCGGCATCCAGG